>NZ_JBEPKM010000003.1:0-397957 GCF_040544715.1 Methylobacterium sp. 1030
GCTCGCCCGACCGGCTCCGGCGGCCAAGCTACCCGTAGAGCAGAGGCCGACCCTGCACTAATTTTGAACTCGGACCACCTCGTGGGGGCAGGTCAGTCGGGTGTACGTCGACTGCGCCACCTGCAAGCGCTCGGGTCGCTACACCGTCGCCAGCCTGATCGAGCGCTACGGGGCAGACATCTCATCGCTCGACTTGCTGCGGCATCTGACGGCCTCGTGCCGCTACCAGCGCGCGCCCGGGGCGCCGCCCGCGCGGAAGTACGAGCACCTCTGCCTCGCCGCGATCACGCTGCCGCCGGCCGCCAAGCAAATCCCGCCGGTGCCGCCTGGCGTGCCCTACACGATCGGGGTCTGGGACCGGATCGGCGGCAAGCTCGAGCTTCACCTCGCCACGATCTACCCGCTGACCGTGGCGATCGCTGCATTCGAGGCTGCCTGCCTGGAGTGGCCAACGAACGAGGTCACCCTGCGAGATCGCGCTCGGATCGTGCGGAAGCGGGAGCTGCCGCCGCGGAGCACGTACACGTGCTTACCGTGACCGCTCTGATGCGGCCTCTGACGCCGTCTGCATAAAGCTGCAACTAAGAATATGACTTAAAGTCGATGTAAATCTAATCGCATCAACTTAAAACAGAAATAGTGCTCGAAACGCAACAATTGGATACAATCTGCAAATATCAAGATTGCGAACAACCGACTTGTGCTATCGGCTGGCCTTCCATTGCTGGTGGGGGCACCATGAACGAAGCCAAAATTGCCGATACGGTCTCAGTTGCTGATCACCGGCGGATGACCGCCAATCTCGTCAGCGCCTACGTCAGGCGTAACAACGTACCAGTCTCAGACTTGGCTATGCTGATCGCGAGTGCGGCCGACGCTCTTATTGGCCTAGCGAGCTGTCACGCAGCCGCCGCTCCAACGGAGAGTAGAACGACGCCTGCGCAGGTCCGCAACTCCATCACGCACGAGGCGCTGATCAGCTTCGAGGATGGTAAGGGTTACAAGACGCTCAAGCGGCACCTGACGACTTGTGGCCTGACCCCGGAGACGTATCGGGCGAAGTGGGGCCTTCCTCGCGACTACCCGATGGTGGCTCCCGGGTATTCGGAGAGACGATCTGCCATCGCTACAAGCTTGCAGAGCCGTCACGCCAACCGCTCGGCCGCTCGAACTGCAGGAAGAGCGTAGATCCAGAAGCGCCCAACCTCGTCGCAGGTCATCTCGCTTGACTAAATCAACGCCGAAGCATGGCGAGCCGCCGCCGCGGAGCGCCACCGGGTGACGTTCCGGCGTAGCTCGCTGACCGCGAGGCCATCAGAATCCAGACGCGTCAGCGCCCGGGCTGCGTGAATGGCGCGCTCCCGGCCAGGAATCCCGGCGCGCTCGGCGATCTCGGTGGTGGTGGACGGTTCGGATGTCAGCGCCGCCAGCACGCGCGGCCGGAGGTCCTGGCGCGGCCGGGCGCCTCTAGGCGATGGGGCCTTCGGCATGGCGCTGGGCTACCGCGCGTCGCCATCCTCGACCGCCGGCGACTCGCGGCCAGGCGCCACAGGTCGGCGTCGGAATAGACGAAATCGCCGATCTGCCAGCTCTCAAGCTCGTCGCCGATCGGCGCCACTGCGACGCCGGCGCCCCGGAGCGCATCAACCGCTTCCAAGATCAGGTCGGACCCGTCGTCCATGCCGCTACCCCAGCGCGATCAGCATCCAGGTGCGGGCTTTCGCCATCAGGTCGCCGTCCCCGGCCAACGGCTCCGAGTCGATCACGCGGGCGATGATCTCGCGCGCGTCAGCGCCGCTCATACCGATTCCCTGCACGAAGCCGCTCAGTCGCTCCATCAGGCGCTCGACCGTCGCCTCGCGGTCAGCCTCGAGAGCGCTCATCCCTTCACCGGGTGCGCCAGCAGGATCGCGGTCCGGACCATGTTGCGCTTCCAGGCCGGCTTGTCGGTGGTGAGCGCCTCAGTCGCGCGTGTGTTCGTGCGGCGCGTCTCGACGAGGTCGAGCGTCCAGCCCTTCGCCAGCGGATATGATTCGGTGGCGAGATCCGCGAGCACGGCGTCGACCGCAGCGTCGATCTCCTGATCGCTGATCTCGGCGGCCTTGCGCAGCTCGGAGACAGTCAGGTTGTTCGCCATAGTGCTTACTATGTGCTTACCGAACTGGTTCTTTGGCAACCAAGCATCGGGCTGAGTAATGGTGCCGCAAGAGGGATTCGAACCCCCGACCCCCTCATTACGAATGAGGTGCTCTACCAGCTGAGCTATTGCGGCCCTGGCCCCGACGGGACCGTCGGCGGCGCGCGGTGACCGGCGCCGGACGTGGCAGGCTCATAGCGGCCCGGCCTGCGTTAGGCAAGGCCACAGCAGGCGCTCGCGGGCGTCAGGCGGCTTGGTCCGACGCTAATTCATCCTGCAGGAACGCCGCCACCTCCGCCTGGTCCACGCCGGGGGCGATGAAGCTCTGGCCGATCCCCCGAGCGAGGATGAAGGTCAGCGCGCCGTCGCGGACCTTCTTGTCCTGGGTCATCGCGTCGAGGAGCGCCTCGGCGTCGCCGCACCCGCCCGGAACGGCCTGCAGACGGGTCGGCAGGCCGGCGAGCGCGAGATGGTTGGCGACCCGGCCCGCATCCTGTCCCGCGCAGAGCCCGAGGCGTGCCGAGAAGCGGAAGGCGAGCGCCATCCCGATCGCGACGCCCTCGCCGTGGACCAGGCGGGCGGAATCGTAGCCGGTCAGGCGCTCCAGGGCGTGGCCGAAGGTGTGGCCGAGATTGAGCAGCGCCCGCTCGCCGTCCTCCCGCTCATCGCGGGTGACCACCGCGGCCTTAGCCCGGCAGCAGGCGGCGACCGCCTGCTCGCGCTCCGGGCCGCCGGCGAAGATCCCGCGCCAGTTCGCCTCGCACCAGTCGAAGAAGCCCGGATCGGCGATCAGCCCGTACTTGGCGACCTCGGCGTAGCCGGCGCGCATCTCACGCTCGGACAGGGTGTCGAGGGCGGCCGTGTCGGCCAGGACGAGGCGCGGCTGGTGGAAGGCGCCGATCAGGTTCTTGCCAAGCGGCGCGTTGATGCCGGTCTTGCCGCCGACCGAGGAATCGACCTGCGCGAGCAGGCTCGTCGGCACCTGCACGAAGCGCACGCCGCGCCGCAGGGTGGCGGCCGCGAAGCCCGCGAGGTCGCCGACCACGCCGCCGCCCAGCGCCACGACGAGGTCGCCGCGCTCGACCTTGAGGGCGAGCAGACCGTCGCAGACCTCCGCGTAGCCCGCGTAGGATTTGGAGGCCTCGCCCGGCGCCACCGTCACCACGCCCGCCTGGAGGCCGGCGCGCTCCAGGCTGGTCCGCAGCCGCGCGGCGTAGAGCGCGCCGACCGTCGCGTCCGTCACGATCGCTGCCCGGCGGGCCCCGAGCGCGGCGACCGCGGTGCCGGCGGTGTCGATCAGCCCGCGTCCGATCTGGATGTCGTAGGCGCGGTCGGCGTCGAGGGGCACGTGGACGGTCAGGAGGTCCGGACGGGGCTCGGTCATGGATCGGTTCGCTCGGGTCTCACTGGGCGGCCACGGGGATGGATCCTTCGCCGCTGAGATGGGCATCCAGCGCCTCCAGCACGTCCTGGACGACCCGGTCATGCGAGACCTCCCGCGAGATGACCATCACGTCGGCTGCGGCGTAGACCGGGTGGCGCACGGCCATCAGGTCGCGCATCGTCGCCTCGGGGTCCTCGGTCTGCAGCAGCGGGCGGTTGCCGCGCTTGCGCACGCGCCGCATCAGCACGTCCAGATCGGCCTTCAGCCAGACGGAGACCGCCGATTCCGCGATGCGCGCGCGGGTCGCCTCGCGCAGGTAGGCGCCGCCGCCCGTCGCCAGGACCAGCGGGCCGGCCCGCAGCAGGCGCGAGATCACCCGCTCCTCGCCGTCGCGGAAGCTCGGCTCGCCGTAGATCGCGAAGATGTCGGGGATCGTCAGGCCGGCCGCGGCCTCGATCTCGATGTCGGCATCCTTGAAGATCAGGCCGAGGCGGCTCGCCAGACGGCGGCCGACGGTGCTCTTGCCCGCTCCCATGAGGCCCACGAGCACGATCGAGCGCAGGCCGAGCGCGCGGCGCAGACGCGCCTCGATCGGTTCCCCCGCCTCCTCCCCGCTCATGGCCTCCTGCATCGACTCCTGCATCGCATCCGTGCGGCGTCCCCGCCTCTCCACCGGCCCCCGCGCGCCTGTCGCCCGGGCAGCCTCACATCCTGCGGCAGGCTCTTAGCGCGATTCAAGCGGCCTGCGAAACGCATCCCTGTGTCGTCGTGGGCCTTGTCAGCGCCTCGTTCACGTGGTCGAACCCGGGCATCGGCGGCGGCTCGGAGAAGGCCTTCGCCCGCCCCCTCCCCGCCGCCAGCGCCCGTCTGCCCGAGGTTCGACCGACGTGCCGACCCTGTTCCGTTTCTTTGCCACCCTCGCGATCCTGGCGGGTCTGGTCTACGCGGCCATGTTCGCGCTCGCGCATTTCGTCCAGCCGACGCCGCGGGAGATGAGCGTGACCATCCCCGCCTCGAAGCTGCAGCCGGGCAACCGTTGAGCGGGCCGGAGGGCAGCGGCGACGCCGCCCGGGCGCCCCGCCCCGAGGTCGCCGAGTACCTCGACATGCTGGCCGCCGAGCGCGGTGCCGGACTGAACACCCTGAGCGCCTACCGCCGGGACCTGGACGATTACCTCGACTATCTCGCGCGCTCGGGCACGGCGCTCGGCGACGTGGAGGCCGGCACGCTGCGGGCCTTCCTGATCGACCTCGAGACCCGGGGCCTGAAGGCGTCCTCGGCGGCGCGGCGCCTGTCCTGCGTGCGCGGCTTCCACAAGTTCCTCTACGCCGAGGGCGGCGCCGAGAGCGATCCGAGCGTCGCGGTGTCCGGTCCGCGCCGCGGGCGCGCGCTCCCCAAGGTCCTGTCCATCGCGGAGGTCGACCGGCTGCTCGCCACGGCGCAGGCGGCCGCCGCCGCCGATCAGGCCCCCGGCCCGGCCCGGCGGGCGCGCCGGATGGCGTGCCTGCTCGAGCTGCTCTACGCCACGGGCCTGCGCGTCTCGGAACTGGTCGCCCTGCCCCGCGCGGCGGGCGCGACGCGCGAGCGCTACCTCATCGTCAAGGGCAAGGGCGGCCGCGAGCGCCTCGTGCCCCTGACCGATGCGGCCCGCACCGCGATGGCGGCGCATCTTCCGGCCGTGCCGGAGGACAACCCGTGGCTGTTTCCCGCCGACAGCGACAGCGGCTATCTCACCCGGCAGGCCTTCGCCCGCGATCTCAAGGTGCTGGCCTCGGCGGCGGGGCTCCACCCGGATCGGGTGAGCCCCCACGTGCTCCGCCACGCCTTCGCGAGTCACCTCCTGCAGAACGGCGCCGATCTGCGCATCGTCCAGGAGCTGCTCGGCCACGCCGACATCTCGACGACGCAGATCTACACGCACGTCCTCGACGAGCGCCTGAAGGCGATGGTCCGCGATCTGCATCCGTTGATGGATGGCTGAGCGCTGGCGAGCGGATGGTGTGGCAACTCTCGGTCGGTCGCCCCAATTGTATACGTTTAGCGAACTGCCTAGAAGTAGCCCCTCGCCATACCGGTACGCGAGCCAGCCTTTACCAGAGAGAGTTTTCCTATGTCAGGCCCCACGGCCTCGCAGATCGGCATCGAGCCGGATCGAGCGGGGCACACGCGTGCCGACCAGCTTTCGCAGCGGGAGCGGCAGCGCCTCGACAATCAGCTGTGCTTCGCGGTCTACGCCGCCGCGCACGCCTTCGGCCGCGCCTACCGCAACCTCCTGGGGCGCCACGAACTGACCTATCCGCAATACCTCGTCCTGCTGGTCTTGTGGGAGCAGGACGGATTGTCGGTCAAGGAGATCGGGAACCGCCTGTTCCTGGATTCGGGGACGCTGACGCCGCTCCTGAAGCGCCTGGAAGCCTCCGGGCGCGTGCGCCGCGCCCGCGACCGGGTGGACGAGCGTCAGGTCAGCATCTTCCTCACCGCCGCCGGCGAGGCGCTGCGCGAGGAACTCGCCTGCCTGCCCGACGAGGCGGGGGGCATGACCGGTCTCGATATCCAGGGCCGCAAAGACCTTCTTCAGGATCTCGTCACGCTCAGGCTGAGCCTGCAGGCCGGCCTCACGCCCGACTAGGGCGCGGCCGGAGCCCCGGGAGCGGCCGGGCGGCCGCTCCCGGTTCGTACCGATCTTCGCCTCTCAGGACTGCGTCTTGAGGTAGGCGATGACGTCGTTGATCTTCTTGTCGTCGGGGTAGCCCTGGAAGATCATCTTGGTGCCGGGAACCTTCGCCTTCGGGTTCTTCAGCCACTCGTGCAGGTTGGCCTCGTCCCAGGTGATGCCGGAGTTCTTCAGGGCGGCGGAGTAGTTGTAGCCCTCGTAGGTGCCCGCCTTGCGGCCGACGACGCCCTTCAGGTCAGGACCCACGCCGTTCTTCTGGAAGTTGTGGCACGCCTTGCAGGGGGCGAACGCCTTCTCGCCGGCGGCGGCGTCGCCGGCGTCCTGGGCCTGCGCGGCGAACGGCATCACGACGGCAAGGACGGCGCCGAAAACGAGTGAACGCATGGATTTCCTCCTGTTGGCCGCCGCTTGGGCAGCGATGCGGGCAGAGCTTGCCTGCCTGGAACAGCTCTAAATGAATGTGCCCGGCGCGCGCAACGGCCCAGTCTGGGATAGCCGTCATCCGGGGCCGGTTGGCGGCTGCTGCGGGCCGCCGCCCCACTCAACACCGCGTGAACGGATTGGCTCCGCGCGACGGCGCGCGGCGCCGTTCCCTCAGATCCCGTGATAGGTCCGATACCAGTCGACGAAGCGCCCGATCCCGGTCTTCAGGGGCGTG
Organism: Methylobacterium sp. 1030; assembly: GCF_040544715.1. NCBI lineage: Bacteria > Pseudomonadati > Pseudomonadota > Alphaproteobacteria > Hyphomicrobiales > Methylobacteriaceae > Methylobacterium > Methylobacterium sp. 1030. Next base: position 6,854 of record NZ_JBEPKM010000003.1, read on the forward strand.
GCGGGCCGGAAGCCGGCGTCCCGCACGAGGTCGTCGATGTCGGCGTAGGTCGCCGGGACGTCCCCGGGCTGCATCGGCAGGAGGATCTTCTCCGCCTTGCGGCCCAGGGCGTCCTCGAGGAGCGCGATCATATCCAGGAGCGCCACCGGCTCGTTGTTGCCGATGTTGTAGATCCTGTAGGGGGCGGAGCTGGTCCCGGGATCCGGCGCCGCGCCGCTCCACGCGGGGTCGGGCGCGGCCGGCCGGTCGGCCAGGGCCCGGATCCCCGCGACGATGTCGTCGATGTAGGTGAAGTCCCGGAGCATCCGCCCTTCGTTGAACACGCGGATCGGTTCGCCCGCCAGGATCGCGCGGGTGAACAGGTACAGCGCCATGTCGGGCCGGCCCCAGGGGCCGTAGACGGTGAAGAAGCGCAGGCCCGTCGTCGGCAGGCCGTAGAGATGGCTGTAGCTGTGCGCCATCAGCTCGTTCGCCTTCTTGGTCGCGGCGTAGAGGCTGAGCGGATGGTCGACGTTCTGGTGCACCGAGAACGGCATCGCGGTGACGCCGCCGTAGACGGAGCTGGAGGACGCGTAGAGGAGGTGTCCCACGCCGCCGTGGCGGCAGGCCTCGAGGATGTTCAGGAAGCCGACGAGGTTGCTCGCCGCGTAGGCGTGCGGATCGGTGAGCGAGTAGCGCACGCCGGCCTGGGCCGCGAGGTGGATCACCGTGCGGAACGCGTGGCGGCGGAACAGCGCGTCGAGGCCGTCGCGGTCGGCGAGGTCGAGGCGCGCGAAGCTGTAGCCCGGGAAATCCGCGAGGCGTTGCAGCCGGGCTTCCTTGAGGCGCACGTCGTAATAGGCGTTGACGCTGTCCAGGCCGACGACCTGCCGGCCGTCCTCGAGGAGGCGCAGGGCGAGCTGGTTCCCGATGAAGCCGGCCACGCCGGTGATCAGAACAGGTGGCAGGGACATGCGCGCGGACCGACGGGCTGACTGGCCGCCCGGGGGTCGAGCTGTAGCATGGGGTATGGGCGCGACAAATCGGTGCCCGACATGAGCCTGCCGACACGAGCCTGCCGACGCTCCGAGCGGCCTGTCGCGCGGGCGCGTGACGCGCTAGGCTCGTGGCTGCCGTGCAGCCCGATCCGAGACCGCTCCCCGCCAGCCTGACCCGCCTGCTCACCGTGCCGGAGCAGCGCCCGGTCCGGGCGCGTCCCGAGCCTTCGCGGAGGGAGCGGGCTTCGGAGCCGCGCTCCGCACACGCGGCGCTGGAAGCGGCGATCCTCCGCGGCTTCGTGTTCGGTCTCTCGGGGCTCGTCTGGCTCGTCGTGCTGGCGCTGTCGGTCCGGCATATCGCGCACTGATCGTGCCCCGAGTCCCCCGCAGTCCCGGCGTGACGCTGTGGATATCGGTGGTGCGCCTGTTCGCCCGCGTCCTCAATCAGTACGCGAACAGCCAAGTTCGCTATTGAGGCGGCCAGACCGGGGGCGGCTCGACGGCGAGGATGGGACGATGTCTCTGACAGGGCGTTTCTGGTTCCGGAAGACCTGGACAGGGCGGCTGGTGCTCCTGGTCGAGGAGGAGCGCCCCCGCTGGTTCGGCCGCGGCTCCGGCAAGCCGCGCTGGCGCAACGCCAAGCTCCTCGATTTCGCCGAGCCCGAGCTGCGGCCGCTCATGGCGATGGAGAAGCAGCACCGCGCGGGCGGTTCCAGCGGCCAGGTGCGGGCGCTGCGCCCGGTCCCGTCCGCGCCGGCCGCGCGCGCCGCGCACGGCTGAGGGCCGAGACAGGGGGGCGCGCCGCATCTGGTCCGACGCGCGGCCATCACCACCTGTCGTGGGTCGCTCCGCCCGGGGCGGCACCCCTGCAATCGGTGAAGACCATGCCGCGCTACTTCTTCCACACGCAGATCGGCGAGGACGTCATCTCCGACCCGACCGGGATCGAGCTGCGGGATCCGGACGCGGCCTGGGAGGCGGCGCGGGAGACGATCCGCGCCGCCCTGCGCCAGCCGCAGGATCAGGCCCGGCTGATGACGGCGTGCCTCGTGGTCACGGACGACGACGGCGAGGTCGTGCTGGAATTCCCGTTCAGCGAGGCCGTGGCGCTGCCCGCCGACGCGGACCCGACGCGTCACTGAGATCGGCGACGCGCGCGCTCCGCGCCCTACATCGCGCCGCAGCCCACCGGAACGGAGCTGCGCCCGTATGGATACGCCACCGAACGACCTCGATGCCCGCGCCCTCGGCCGGGCCGCGCCCGCCAAAGGGCTCGCTCGGGAAGCCTGCCCCTACGCGGAGTGGACGGAGGCGCGCGCGCTCTGGCTGGCCGGTTACGACGCGGCCCTAGCGGAGGGCGAGACGCCCGTGACCGGCGGTCTCGCCAAGCACCCGGTCGACGGGTCGGCCCGCTGATGGACGCCCGGACCGCACCGCATCCCGGCGCGCATCATTCGACTCTCGACCGCAAGTCGGTCGGGGCCGTCGTCCTGGGCAACGCCCTCGAATTCTACGACTTCACCGTCTACGCCTTCTTCGCCAAGCCGATCGGCGAGGCCTTCTTCCCGGCGAACGACCCGACCCACAGCCTGCTGGCATCGCTCGCCCTGTTCGGCATCGGCTACGTCATGCGGCCCATCGGCGGTGTGCTGATCGGCGCCTTCGCGGACCGGGCCGGCCGCAAGCCCGCGATGCTGATCACCATCGCGCTGATGGCCGTCGGCATGCTCATGCTGGCCGCCTGCCCCTCCTACGCGACGATCGGCGGCTGGGCTCAAGTCATCGTCATCGCCGGACGCCTCGTGCAGGGCCTCGCCCTCGGCGGCGAGGTCGGTCCCTCGACCGCCTTCCTGCTGGAGGCCGCGCCCCCGGACCGGCGCGGCTTCGTGACGAGCTGGCAGATCGCCAGCCAGGGCTGCGCCGCCCTGTTCGCCGGGATCATCGCGACCGCCCTGGCGCTCGCGGTCGGCGACCAGGCGATGGCGCAGTGGGGCTGGCGGCTGATGTTCGCCCTCGGCCTGTCCGTCGTGCCAGTCGGCCTAATCATCCGCAGTCACCTGCCCGAGACCGCCGGCGCCGAGGAGGATCCGCACGCGGCGGCCTCGACGATGGCGGTGGTCGGCCGGCTCCTGCGCGAGCACGGCCGCCTGCTGGGCCTGACCTTCCTGGTCATCGCGGCCTCGACCGTGTCGAACGCGGTCGGCACCAACATGCCGGTCTTCGCGGGCGCGACCCTCGGCCTGAGCGAGACCGCCGCGACGGCGGTGCCGATCGCCCTCGGGCTCGCCTCGGTGATCTTCCCGCTGCTCGGCGGCTGGCTGGCCGACCGGTACGGGCGGCGACCGGTGATGATCTGGCCGCGGGCGCTGATCCTGATCCTGGCGGTCCCGGCCTTCGCCTGGGTGGTGCGGGCGCCGAGCGCTGCCAGCGTCTACGCGGTCACCTTCCTGCTCTCGGCGCTGTCGTCCATCAACGCGGCGGCCGTGATCGTCGGCATTCCCGAGGCCCTGCCGCGGGCGGTGCGCAGCGCCGGGTTGTCGATCGTCTACGCGGTCTCCGTCTCGGTGTTCGGCGGCAGCACGAACTACGTGGTGAACTGGCTGATCGCCGCGACCGGCGACCGGCTCGCGCCGGCCTACTACCTCGCCGCATTCAGCCTCGTCGGGACGATCGCCGCGTTCCTGCTGCCCGAGACCCGCGGAAGGGACCTCGACGCCGACGCGGAGGCCTGAGTCGGTCGCGCCGCGGCGTTCCGCATTATGTATGCACGTGCTGCATCGGGGCGCATCATCCATGCGCCCATCGCGGGGCCGACGCCGAGCGGATGTGCGCCCGCGCACGGATCTCGCCGCGTAGAGGCCGGTTGCCCGAGCCAACGCTAGGTGTGCAGGCGCGGCGGGCCTAGATCGGCCCGATGCCCAAGTCCCTCGAGACGCGCCGCCCGCTGGTCCTCGCCGCGGTGATGGCGTCGATGTTCATGATCGCCATCGAGGCGACGATCGTCTCGACGGCGATGCCGCAGATCGCCGGTCATCTCGGCGACCTTCACCTCTACGCCTGGGTGTTCGCGTCCTTCCTGCTGACGCAGACGGCCACCACGGTGGTGTTCGGCAAGCTCTCGGACCTCTACGGACGCCGGCCAGTCCTGCTGTTCGGCATCGCGGTGTTCCTGGCGGGCTCCCTCCTGTGCGGGCTCGCGTGGTCGATGCCCTCGCTGATCCTGTTCCGCCTCATCCAGGGCGTCGGCGCAGGGGCGATCCAGCCGGTGAGCCTGACCGTCATCGGCGACCTTTACGCGGTGCGGGAACGCGGCAAGGTCCAGGGCTACCTCGCGAGTGTCTGGGGGATCTCGTCGGTGGCCGGCCCGCTGGTCGGCGGCCTGATCATCGGCCACCTGAGCTGGCCCTGGATCTTCTGGATCAACCTGCCGATCGGCGTGATCGCGGCAGGCCTGTTCCTGTGCTTCCTCCACGAGGGCGTCGAGCGCCGCCCGCGCCAGATCGACGCGATCGGTGCGGCCCTGTTCACCGCCGCCATCGCGGCGCTGATGATCGCGCTGACCGAGGCGGGCGAGTCGGCCGAAGCGGCCCTGTGGCCGGCGCTGGCCTTCGTGGTGGCCGCGACCCTGTTCGTCGTCCAGGAGCGGCGCGCGCCGGACCCGATGCTCGACATCCGCCTGTGGTTGCAGCGCCCCATCGCGACCGCCAACACCGCGACGCTGCTCTCCGGCATGACGGTGATCGGGCTCACGGCGTTCCTGCCGATGTACGTGCAGGGCGTCATGCGGCAGTCGCCCCTGATCGCCGGACTGACCCTGACCCTGATGGTGCTCGGCTGGCCGATCGGCGCCACGACGGCGGCGCGTAGCTTCGTGCGGTTCGGCCTGCGCCCGATCCTGCTGGTCGGCGCGACGCTCCTGCCCCTCGGCGCGGTCGCCTTCGTGGCTCTCGGGCCCGACACCTCCCCGGCGGTGGCGGCCTGCGGCTCGGTCGTGATGGGGCTCGGCATGGGCTTCCTGTCCACGGCCGCCATCGTGATCATCCAGGACAGCGTCGCCTGGGCGCAGCGCGGGGCGGCGACGGCCTCCAACATCTTCTCGCGCAACCTCGGCTCGACCCTCGGCGCGACCGTCCTCGGCGCGGTGCTGAATTACCGGCTCGCGAACCCGTCGAGCGGCCCGGCGGTGAACCCCGATCAGCTGCGGCGCCTGCTCGACGATCCGGCAAGCCTCGGGGCCGGCGGCGAGGCGATCCGGGCCGGCTTGGAGCACGCCCTGCACGGCACGTTCTGGACGGTGTTCGCCGTGGCGGGGCTGACCCTGCTCCTGTCGCTGCTGGTCCCGCCGGTGGCGATCTCCGACCGGCCGCGCGAGCTCGCCGTCGAGTAGGGGGCGGCATTCGCCGAGGGAGAGGCGCCGCAGGCGCGGCGCCGGCCGAGCGATCCCGTCTCCACAGCGGGCCTTTGACTGTCCCGCCGGAGGCCCCTAGCGTCAGCTCATGCCCCTCGTGCCGCCCCCGCGCCCCGCAGCCCAGCAAGCGGCGGACATCCCGCCGACCAGCGTGCTCAACGCCAACCAGCCGGAATGGTCGGTCGGCGAGCTCGCGGGCGCCCTGAAGCGCACCCTCGAGGACGCCTTCGGGCACGTCCGGCTGCGCGGGGAGATCTCGGGGTATCGCGGCCAGCACGGCTCGGGCCACGCCTATTTCTCCCTGAAGGACGGGCAGGCGCGGATCGACGCGGTGGTCTGGAAGGGCGTGTTCGGACGCCTGCGCCAGCGGCCGCAGGAGGGGTTGGAGGTCGTCGCCACCGGCCGCATCACGACCTTCGCGGGCAAGTCCTCGTACCAGATCGTCATCGAGAGCCTGGAGCCCGCGGGGCTCGGCGCCTGGATGGCGCTCCTGGAGGAGCGCAAGAAGCAGCTCGCGGCCGAGGGCCTCTTCGCGCCGGACCACAAGCGGCCGATCCCCTACCTGCCGCGGGTCGTCGGCGTCGTCACCTCGCCGACCGGCGCGGTGATCCGCGACATCCTCCACCGGCTGGAAGACCGCTTTCCCCGTCCGGTCCTCGTCTGGCCGGTGCGGGTCCAGGGCGACGGCGCGGCCGAGGAGGTCGCGGCCGCGATCCGCGGCTTCAACGCCCTTCCGGCCGGGGGGGCGATCCCGCGCCCGGACGTGCTCATCGTGGCCCGCGGCGGCGGCTCGATCGAGGATCTCTGGGCCTTCAACGAGGAATGTGTCGTCCGCGCCGCCTTCGCGAGCGCGATCCCGCTGATCTCGGCGGTGGGGCACGAGACCGACACCACGCTGATCGACTACGTCTCGGATCGCCGCGCGCCGACCCCGACGGGCGCCGCCGAGATGGCGGTGCCGGTCTGCGCCGACCTGATCGCCACGGTGGCGGACCTGTCGGCCCGCGGCCTGGGGGCGGTCGGGCGCCGGATCGACCGCGACCGGTCGGACCTGCGCGCCCTCGGACGCGCCCTTCCGAGCGCCGACGCCCTGCTGGCGGCCAAGCGCCAGCGGCTCGACCTCGCCGAGGCGCGCCTCGCCCCGGCGCTGGCGGCGGGCGCGAGCCGCCACCGCGCGCGGCTCCAGCTGCTCCTCGACCGGATGGCTCGCCGCTCGCCCGACGTGGCCCTCGCCAACGCCCGCGCCCGGCTGGCGCGGATCGACCACCGGCCGCTCCACGCCCTGCGCAACGACGTCCAGCGCAAGGGCGAGGCCCTGGTCCAGCTCGGGCGCCGCCTCGTCGTCGCGCGCGAGGCCAGCCTGGAACGGGCCCGGGCGCTGCAGGCGCGCCGCACCGACCGGCTCCTCGCCTTGTCGGAGCGCCTCACCCAGGCGGGCGCGCGCGGCATCGAGCGGCGCCGCGACCGGCTCGACGGTCTGGCGGGCCTGCTCGGCTCGCTCAGCTACCGCGCGGTGCTCGACCGGGGCTACGTGCTGGTGCGCGACGCCGCGGGGCTGCCCGTCCGCCGCGCCGCGGAGGCGGCGGCCGCCCAGCGCCTCAGCCTGCAATTCGCCGACGGGACCGTGACGGCCGTGCCCGACGGGACGGCCGATCCGTCCCTGTCGGCCGCTCCATCCCCGTCCGCGAAGCCCGCTCGGCGCGGCGGCGCGGCCGCGCCGGCGACGGCCGGCAAGCGGACCGGTGCGAGCCCCGCCCCGACGCGGCAGGGCTCGCTGTTCGACGCCTGAAACGGTCGCCGCGGCCGGAAGTAAGGGCCGGCCCGCGACCCCCCGCGTCTCAGCCGGGCTCCGGTCCGACCCGGTAGTGATAGCGGTACAGTTCGCGCTCGAATCCGAGGGCGCTGTAGAGCGCCCGCGCCGGCGTGTTCGCGGCCACGACCTGCAGGCAGGCGGCCCGGGCGCCCTCCCCGCGGCCCCAGCGCAGCAGCGCGCCGACCGCGCGCCGGGCATGGCCGCGGCCGCGCAGGGGTTCGGGCGTCGCCACCGCCTCGATGACCATCAGCTCCCGGTCGAGCACCCCGAAGGCGATGGCGCCGATGCCCCCCTCGGCCGCTGCCGCCGCGAAGGCCCGCGGCAGGGCCAGGGCGGCTACGGTGTCGCGGAACACCCGCGCGGCCGCTTCATCCGCGCGGTTCACCGCGTCGCGCAGGGCCAGCCAGTCCGGCCCGGGCGCCGCGGCGACCGCCACGGCCGGATCGGGCGCAATCGGCAGGTCGTCGAGACCGCGGATCAGCGTGCAGGTTTCGTCGACCACATCGTAATCGCCGCCGACGAGGAGCGGCTCCATCTGCGGGGCGATGGCCGGCACGCGGAAGATCGGGCGCTGCCCCAGGCGGCCGTAGATCGCGCGCGCCGCCGCGATGGCCGGTCCGGGCGCGCCGCTCCCGCGCATGGGGTTCACGGAATTCTGCCGCTTCGAGCGGCCGCCGGCGGCGCGCAGCAGGTAGCCGTGGACCAGGAGCTCGCGCGAGCTCGGCCAGGCGTTGAGGCAGGCCTCCTCCACGCGCCAGGCCTGTTCGAGATCCGCCATCGCCGCCTCCTCCGATGCTCCTGATCGCACGCGGCCACGACTCGGCCAATGAGTCCGAGACAAGACTTCGGCCATGCGGCGTCGCGTACGCTTGAAGCATTCCGGCGCCGCGCGATGTCTCGCCGATGTCCGAGCCCGAAGTCCTGTTCTGCCTGCACTTTCTGGGCGGAAGTGCCCGAAGCTGGGAGCGTCTCGCGCGCGCCCTCGACGGGACGCCGTTGACTTGCGTGCCCGTAGACTTGCCGGGCTTCGGCGATGCCGCCGGCACGCCGGGCTACTCCGTCGCCGCCATGGCCGATCGCGTGGCCGAGGCCATCCGCGCGCGGGCTCCGGCGCGCTACGCGATTGCCGGCCACAGCATGGGGGCCAAGGTGGCGCTGGCGCTCGCGCGCCGGGCCGAGGATGGCGAGGCGGGGCTGGCGGGGCTCACCGACCTCGTCCTGGTCTCCGGCTCGCCGCCGAGCCCGGAGCCGATCCCGGAGGACCGGCGCGCCGACATGCTCGCTTGGATCGACGCGGATCCCGAGACCCGGCGCCGCGAGGCCGAGGCCTTCGTGCGCGCCAACGTGGGCGACGGCCTGGATCCCGAGAGCGAGGCGCGGGCGGTGGCCGATGTCCTGCGGGCCGAGCCGGCCGCCTGGAAAGCCTGGCTCGAGGAGGGCGCCAACGAGGATTGGTGCCGCCGGGTCGGCGTCCTGCGCACCCCGGCGCTGGTCCTCGCGGGGTCCGAGGATGCCGACCTCGGGCCTGACGCGCAGCGGGCCCTCACGGCGCCCCACCTCGCGCACCATCGTCTCGTCACCGTCGACGGCGTCGGCCACCTCCTGCCGCTGGAGCGGCCCGCGGCCCTGGCCGACCACCTGCGCGCCCATCTCGGTGACCGGCCCCGGCCGCCCGTCGAGGCCGGCCCGGCGGTGCCGCCGGACTACGCGGCGCTGATCGCCTCCGAGCGCGTGAACAGCCGCCTCCGTGAGGCGCTCACGGAGCGCGCCGCGCCGGGCGATCCCGCCTATCGGCCGGCGGCCCTCGACCCGGTGGAACTCGCGATCCTGCGGGCCGCCCTCGCCCGCGTCGTGCCGGTGCCGCACCTCGATCTGGCCGGCCGCCTCGACCGGCGGCTTTCCTCCGGCGACGGGGACGGCTGGCGCTTCTCGGCCCTGCCGCCGGACGCGGAGGCCTACCGCGCCGCCCTTCGGACGCTCGACGCCGCCGCCCGCATCGCCCGCAACCGCCCGTTCGTGACCCTCGACGCGGCCGAGCAGGACGGGCTGCTCACCCTGTGCGCGCGCGCCGCGCTGAAGGTTCCGGAGAGCCTCGGCGGCCACCTCGACGCCGACCGGATGCGGTTCTGGTTCGAGGATCTCCGCGCCGACGCGGTCCGACTCTGGCTCGGCCACCCGGCGGCCCTGGCGCGGATCGGCTTCTCGGGCATCGGTGCCGGCGGCGACCGGCCGGGCGAGATCGCGGACGGCCTGCCGGGCTTCCACGCCGTCGGACTCGACGCGCCGGAACCCTGGGAGCCGCGGGCGCTGCGGACGGAGGCGGGACGATGAACCTCGCGGGGATGCGGACCTACCGCGCGGACGAGGCCGTCGACGCGGTCGTGGTGGGGACCGGCGCCGGCGGCGCGCCGCTCGTCGCGCGCTTCGCCGCGGCGGGGCTGAAGGTCGTGGCCCTGGAGGCCGGACCGAACTTCACTCCGGAGCGCTTCGCCTTCGACGAGACGCTGGCCGACGAGATCTACTGGACCGAGGAGCGGCTGAGTGGCGGCTCGACCCCGGAGGCCTTCGGGGCGAACAACAGCGGGACCGGCGTCGGCGGCTCGACGCTGCACTGGGGCGCCTTCGTGCCACGGGCCGACGCCCGCGACCTCCGACTGCACACGGAGAGCGGCGAAGGGGTCGACTGGCCACTGTCCTACGAGGACCTGCTCCCGTTCTACGAGCGGGTCGAGCGCTTCCTCGGCGTCTCCGGCGCGCAGAGCTATCCGTGGGATGCCGGCCGCCGTTATCCCTTGCCCCCGGTCCCGCGGAACGGGCCGGCGCAGATCATGGCGCGGGCCTGCGAGGCCCGCGGCATCCGGTGGGCGGACGCGCCCGCCGCCGTGGTCTCGCGGGACTTCCAGTCCGAGGACGGGCCCCGCCGCAACGCCTGCATCAATTGCGGCTACTGCCACCAGGGCTGCCGCACGGGCGCCAAGGCCAGCATGGACGTGACCTACCTGCCCTACGCGGTCGCCCACGGTGCCGAGATCCGGGCCGAGGCCTTCGTCCACGGCCTGGAGCGGGGCGCCGACGGCCGGATCACCGGCGTGGTCTACCGGCAGGACGGCGCGGAGCGGCGGCAGCGCTGCGGCGCCGTCTTCCTCTGCGCCGGGGCGGTCGAGACGCCGCGCCTGCTGCTCCATCTCGGCCTGGCCAATTCCAGCGGCCAGATCGGGCGCAACTACATGGGGCACGTGGCGACCCAGGTCTGGGGCACCTTCGACCACGAGGTGCGCATGAACCGGGGCTATCCGTCCTCGCTGATCACCGAGGACTTCATCCGCGCCGGTGCCGACTTCGCCGGCGGCTACCTGATCCAGAGCCTCGGCGTGGTGCCGTTGACCTTCGGCAACTCGGCGGCGCGGGGGCGCGGCCTGTGGGGGCAGCCGCTGCTCGACTACCTCGACCGCTACAACCACTTCGCCGGCATCGGCATCAACGGCGAGACGCTGCCCTGCGACGCCAACGTGCTGACCCTCGCCGACGAGACCGACGCGCACGGGATGCGCAAGGCCCATATCAGCTTCGGCTACAGCACCAACGAGAACCGCCTCAACGCGCACGCCACCAAGGTCATGCGCGGTCTCTGGGAGGAGGCGGGGGCTGACGACGTCTGGGTGCTGGAGCGCGTCGCCCACACGCTCGGGACCTGCCGGATGGGCCGCGACGGGACGAGCGCCGTCGTCGACCCGCACGGCCGCAGCTTCGACATCGACAACCTGTGGATCTGCGACGGCTCGACCTTCCCGAGCTCGCTCGCGGCGAACCCGGCCCTGACCATCATGGCGCTCAGCCTGCGCAGCGCGGAGGCGTTCCTGGCCGGCGGCCCCTGAGCCGGCTCAGCCCGCGGCGGCGCGCAGGTCCGCGAGCCCGCGCCGCTGGCGACCCGCCCCGTCGAAGTTCGACGGGTCGAGCCACGCCGCGAAGCCGGCGCGGACTCGCGGCCACTCGGTATCGGTGATGGAGAACCACGCCGTGTCGCGGGAGCGGCCCTTCACCACCACGGCGTTGCGGAAGATGCCCTCGAAGGTGAAGCCGAGCCGCAGCGCCGCCGCCCGGGACGGGGCGTTGAGGCTGTCGCATTTCCACTCGTAGCGCCGGTAGCCGAGTTCGTCGAAGGCTCGGGCCATCATCAGCGCCATGGCCTCCGTGGCGGCGGGCGCCCGCTGCAGCCGGGGGCCGAAGTGGAGGTGGCCGACCTCGATCACGCCGTTGGCGGGATCGATCCGGAGATACGAGGCGATCCCGAGGGCGTCGCCGCTCTCGGGATCCAGGATCGCGTGGAACAACGGGTCCTCGCTCGTCTGCTGCCGCGCGAGGCGCGCCCGGTAGGTCTCCGCGCTCTCCGGCATCTCGTCGCCGAGATAGGTCCAACCGCGCGTGTCGGGGGCGGCCCTGTAGGTGGCGTAGAGTGCGTCCGCGTGCGCCGCGGCGTCGAGCGGCACGAGCCGGCAGAAGCGGCCCTCCAGGGGCGTGCGCGGCGGCCGCGGGCGCGGGCTCCAGTCCGGCAGCGCCGGGCCGACGGGCTGGCCGAAGCCGTTGAGGCGCGCGCTCACAGCCCGCTCCGCTCGGCGACCAGCCCGGCGAGGCCCGCCTCGCCCTCGGCGCGCAGCCCCGCGATGACCCCGTGCCGGTCGGCCTCGGGCCTGTTCTGGCTCATCTTCCACTTCCCCTCGACCCGCGTGATCGGAATCTCGATGCCGATGATGCCCCGAACCTGCGCGGCGACGAACGGCGCCGGCGCGTCCGCGACCGCCCACGGCTCGGCCCGGGACGCCTCGCGCAGGGCGGTGAGGTCGGCGATCTGGCGCCCGAGCCAGTCCGTATCCTCGATCATCCGCGGCCGGCCCCAGGCATGGACGGTGGCGTAGTTCCAGGTCGGGACCACCCGGCCGTGCTCGCGCTTGCTCGCGTACCAGCTCGGCGTGACGTAGCCCTGCGGCCCCTGGAACACGATCAGGCACTCCTCCGTCGCGGCGAGATCCTGACCCTGCGGGTTGGCGCGGGCGAGATGCGCCCGCAGCACCCCGTGGGGACCGTCGTCGTCCAAGAGGAACGGGATCGGGTTGGCGGTCAGGCCACCCGCGCCGGCGGTCACCAGCAGGCCGAGGGGGTTGGCGCGGATCAGCGCGTGCTGCGCGGCGCGTGAATCGTCCCGGAAATGGGGCGGCTGGTACATGGGCCTGTCCTGCGGCGATCTTGCGGATCCGGGCTTGACCGTTCGGCGGTCCAGGCGAAAGGTCCAATTCTCGCACCGCGACTGGACCAGTTTGCCGCATGGCCCGGGCTCCCCTGCCCCTGACGCTCACCCTCGACACCGCGGCCGCGGCGCCGCTGCACGCGCAGCTCCGGGAGGGCCTGCGCGCGGCGATCCTCGAGCGCCGGCTGCCGCGCGGGGCCCGGCTCCCGGCCTCGCGGGTCCTGGCCGCCGACCTCGGCTGCGCGCGCGGGACCGTCGTCCTGGCGCTGGAGCAGCTGACCGCGGAGGGCTACCTGACGGCGCGGCCGGGCTCCGCGACGCGCGTCGCCGCGACCCTGCCGGACGACGCGCTGCCCGCGCCCGGCCCGCTCCGACGCCCGGGGGACGAGCCGGCCCCGACCCTGTCCCGTCGGAGCACCCGCCTCGTGTCCGCTTCGAGCCGGCGCTACATGGCGGGTCCGGGCGTGCCCGACGCCTTCGCGCTGGGCCGGCCGGCGCAGGACGCTTTCCCCTTCGAGGTCTGGGGTCGCCTGCTCCAGGCCGAGTGGCGCCACGGCCCGACCGAGCGGCCGGACCCGCGCGGCTCGCCGGCCCTGCGCGGCGCCATCGCCGCCTACCTGGCGCAGGCGCGCGGCGTCGCCTGCGAGGCCGACGACGTCATCGTCACCGCGGGTATCCGACAGAGCCTGCGCCTGCTCGCCGAGCTGCTCCTCGATCCCGGCGAGACCGCCCTGGTGGAGGAGCCCGGCTTCCCGGGCATCGCGCAGGCCCTCGCCGGCGCCGGCCTGAACCCCATCCCCGTCCCGGTCGCTCCCGGGGGCCTGTCGGTGGCCCTGGCCGCCGCAGGAGCGCCCGGCGCGCGGCTCGCGGTGGTGACGCCGGCCCACCATTACCCCCTCGGGCACGCCATGAGCCTGGAGAACCGCCTCGACCTTCTGGCCTGGGCCGAAGCGGTCTCGGGCTGGATCGTGGAGGACGATTACGACGGCGCCTACCGCTATGCCGGACGCCCGCTCGCGCCGCTGCGCGCCCTCGATCGCGGCGGCCGGGTGATCTACGTCGGCAGCTTCTCGAAGCTGCTGCTGCCCGCCCTCGGCCTGAGCTACCTCGTCCTGCCCCGCGGCCTCGTCGCGCCGGTCAATCAGGCGCTGGCCGAGACCGGTCCCGCCCCGCCCGGGATCGGCCAGTGGGCGCTGGCGCGCTTCATCGAGGACGGCCACCTCGCCGGCCATCTGCGCCGGACGCGCCGCCTCTACGCCCTGCGCCAGGAGGCGCTGATCGAGGCCGCGCGCCGCCACGCCGGGGACGTCGCGGCGATCGCCGCGATGGAGGGTGGGATGCACGTCATCGCCCGGCCGGGGCCGGCCTGGCGCCCGGCCCTCACCGACGTGGCCGCCGCGGCGGCGCTCGGCCGCGCGGGGATCTCGGCGGTCGCGCTCTCGGCCTACCATGCCGGTCCGGCGGAGCCGGGCCTGCTCCTCGGCTACGCCGCCGTGCCCGAGCGGGCGATCGAGCCGGCGGTGCGGCGCATGGCGGAGGTCCTGCGGGCGGCGTTCAGTGGAGGATCGCGCCCGTCTCCATGAACCGGTTCAGCCGCTCGATCAGCGGCGCGACCATCACTCGCTCGTACTGCGGCAGCAATCCGCGCCGCGCGTGGGCCACGTTGGCCTCGGCCTGCTCGCGGGCGAGGCGGTGCCAGCGCGCCCGGTCGTCCCGGCACGCGGCCCAGGCGCGCTCGATCGACCGGAACACGAGCGGCAGGCGCTCGGCCGGGTCGGACACGAGGTCGTAGTGGTGGTCGATCAGGCCGCCGAAGGTCTCGAAGCCCAGCTCGGACAGCCGCGCGACGGCGCGCGGCGCGCCCACCGTCACGAAGGGCAGGCCCGTCGCTGCCGCCTTGATCGACTTCTCGGTGATCCGCTCGACGCCCGGCTCGAAGAAATCGGTCTCCGAGATGACGGTCAGGTCGCACGCCGCGTAGGCCTGGGTGTCGAGGGTCATGACCATGTCGGTGCCCTGATCGGCATCGATCCGCCGCGCCCGGCGCGGGATCCAACTGCCGACATCGGCGAGCAGCGGCCCGAAGGCCGCCTCGATCTCCGGCGGGGCGTGGAAGACGTCGATGCCGCCCGCCTTCGGGTTGTCCTCGCCGATGCCGTGGAAGGAGATCAGCCCGTCCCGGTCCAGCCCGTTGAGCTGGAACCAGCGGTAGAGCAGCACCCGGTGCCAGCGCAGGGCCGCGTTCTGGCAGAGGAACCGGGCCGGGCCGGCGGCGCGGGCGAAGGGCGCGTAGCCGGTGCGGTCGAGGAGGTGCTGGGGGAAGAGCCGCGGACCCTCGGCGTCGTCCAGCCAGAGGGCGACCTGGAGCGGGAAGAACTCGAAGGTCCAGAACCGCAGGCCCTCGCCGTAGAGGCGCTCGTAGTCGAGCCGCAGCAGCCGGTTCTGCGTGACCAGGATCACCCGCTCGCGCGGGATCCCGCGGTCTTCGAGGTTCCGGTGCAGCGCTTCGAAGGTCGGCGCGTGCAGGCCCGGCCCCTCGTTCGAGAGGTCGAGGAGCAGCGCGGCGCGCCCGGCGCGAAGGTTCTCGGCGTCCCCCGGTTCGAGGAGGTCGAGGCGCCCGTTCGCCTCCGGGAAGCCCAGACGCACGAAATCGAGGACCGGCAGGCAGAGGACGTGGTTCGCCGGGCCGGGTTGGGCGGTGACGGTGACCCGCTTGCCCAGCCAGCCGAGGGCCGCCGGCAGGAAGTGCCCGGCCTCGCCCCGGGGGACGAGCAGGATCTCGGACGGGACTGGCCCGGATAGGACTGGCCCGGATAGGACTTGGCTCATCGTGACGCCCGCGCGGCCGGTTCGGACGCGGTCCGCCGCCGCGGGCCCGCGCCGAGCCGGATAAAGCCTCGGCGCGGGGGCGTCGAGGTCAGGCCGGGACCGGCTCGGCGGCGCGCACCGGGGTCGGGCCGGCCCGGTAGGCCGCCGAGGCCTCCTCGGTCCGCCAGCAGGCGACGCGGTGGCCCGGGGCGATCTCGGCGACCGGCGGCATCTCCCGGCGGCAGCGTTCTTCCGCCAGGAAGCAGCGCGGCGCGAACGGGCAGCCCGGCGGGCGGTTGGCGAGGTCGGGCGGGCTGCCCGGGATGGTCTGGAGCCGGGAGCCCTTGGCGAGCGCCCCCTCGGCCCGGCTGCGCAGCAGGCCGATCGTGTAGGGATGGTGCGGGTTCAGGACCACCTGATGCGCCGTGCCGGTCTCGACGATCTTGCCCGCGTACATCACGGCGATCCGGTCGGCGACCTCGACCGCCGCGCCGAGATCGTGGGTGACGATCACGATCGACAGGCCGAGGTCGCGCTGCAGCTCGCGGAGCAGCAGCAGCACCTGGATCTGCACCGTGGCGTCGAGCGCCGTGGTCGGCTCGTCGGCGAGCAGGACCTGCGGCCGGCAGGCCAGCGCCAGCGCGATCATGGCCCGCTGGCGCATGCCCCCCGACATCTCGTGCGGGTAGTTGTCGAGCCGCCGCTCCGGGCTCGGGATCCGCACCCGCTCGAACAGGGCGAGCGCGCGCTTGCGGGCTTCGTCCTTGGAGATCGTCTCGTGGCGCAGGATCGCCTCGGTGATCTGCCGGCCGACCGTGTAGACCGGGTCGAAGGCGAGCAGCGGCTCCTGGAAGATCATCGAGACGTCGCCGCCGCGGAAATCGGCGAGCTGGCGCCGGGTCAGCGCCTGCACGTCCTTGCCGGCGGCCCGGATGCCGCCCTCGATCCGGCTGCGCCCCTCCGGGAACAGCCGCAGGATCGCCCGCAGGGTCACGCTCTTGCCGGAGCCGGATTCGCCGATGAGCGCCAGCGCCTGCCCGCGCTCCAGGCTCAGGTCGACGCCGTCGACGACCTGCACCTTGCCGAAGGCGACGCGCAGGTTCTCCAGGGCGACCGCGGGTTCTGAACCGGACATCGGGGTGCTCATGCTGCCAGCGCGCCCGCGGGCGCCGCGGAATGGCCGGAACCCGGCTGGCGGGCGAGGCAGGCGACGCGGTGCAGCGGCCGGATCGTGTCGAGCGGAGGCTCCGTCCGGCCGCAGACGTCCTCCGCCAGGGCGCAGCGCGGGTGGAAGCGACAGCCCGACGGCGGGTCGATCGGGTTCGGCGGGTCGCCCGCGAGCAGCGCCGCCTGAGTGCGGTTGTCGGGATCGAGCGACGGCATCGAGGCGAGCAGCGCCTCGGTGTAGGGGTGCGCCGGCGCGTCGAGCACCGTGTCGGACGGGCCGATCTCGGAGACCCGGCCGAGATACATCACCATCACCCGGTCGGAGATGAAGCGGACGACGTTCAGGTCGTGGCTGATGAAGATGTAGGTCAGGCCGAACTCGGCCTTGAGGTCGAGGAGCAGGTTCAGGACCTGCGCCTCCACCGACTTGTCCAGCGCCGAGACCGCCTCGTCGAGGAGCACCAGCCGCGGCTCCAGGGCGAGCGAGCGGGCGATGTTCACCCGCTGGCGCTGGCCGCCGGAGATCTCGTGCGGGTAGCGGCCGGCGAAGCGCTTCGGCTCCAGCCCGACCCGGGCGAGCAGCCCGCGGGCGCGCTCCACCGCCTCGCGGGCGGGCACGCCGTTGACCTTCGGGCCGAAGGCGATCGACTGCTCGACGGTCATGCGCGGGTTGAGGGACGCGTAGCTGTCCTGGAACACCATCTGGGCTTGGCGGCGGTAGGACCGCCAGGGCATGGCGCGCTCGCCGACCGGCTGGCCGTCGTACAGCATGGTGCCGGAATCGCGCTCGATCAGGCCCATGAGCAGCTTGGCGGTCGTCGACTTCCCGCAGCCGGATTCGCCGACGATGCCGAGCGTCTCGCCCTTCAGGACATCGAAGTCGACGCCGTCGACGGCGCGGACGACCTGCTTCTTGCCCCCGGCCTTGCGAACCGGGAAGTGCTTGACGAGGCCGGAGACCGACAGGAGCGGCTGGCCGGGTCCGCCGCGGTCGCGGGCGAACGGGTCGGGGGCGTCCGGGATGACGCTCACTGGCGAATCTCCATGGCGGACCGGAGCCCGTCCGAGAACAGGTTGAAGGCGATCGAGACGACGAAGATGCAGACGCCCGGGAGGGCGGCCACGACCGGATTGACGTAGATCGCCGTGCGCAGAGTGTTAAGCATCAGGCCCCATTCGGGCTCGGGCGGGCGCACGCCGAGGCCGAGGAACGAGAGGCCGGAGGCCAGGATCATCGAGACCGAGATCAGGCTGGTCGCGTAGACGAAGATCGGCCCGACGACGTTGCCGAGCACCTGCACGCGCATGATCGTCAGGGCCGAGGCGCCCGACAGCTTGGCGGCGTCGATGTAGTCGCGCCTGCGGATGCCCGTGGTGACGCTCTCGGCGACGCGGGCGATCTGGGGCACGAACACGCAGGTCAGCGACACGATCGAGTTGAAGATGCCGGCGCCGAGCGCCCCGGACAGCGCGATCGCCAGCAGCACCGACGGGAAGGCGAAGAACACGTCGATGGTGCGCATCAGGATCGTGTTGGTCCAGCCGCCGACGTAGCCGGCGAGGATCCCGATCGCGGAGCCGATCACGAAGGCGATCAGCACCGGCGTGACGCCGATGAACAGCGACAGCCGCGAGCCCAGCATCAGCCGGCTGATCATGTCGCGGCCGAGCTCGTCGGATCCGAGCCAGTAGGTGGCGTCGCCGACGTGCCTGAGGCGGCGCAGCATGGAGCCCTTGTAGGGGTCCATCGGGGTGATCCAGGGCGAGAGGATCGCGATCAGCACGACGATCAGGATCACGGCGCCCGCGCCCATGGCGACGGGGTCGCGCACGAGCCGGTGGCCGACATGGCCCCAGAAGCCCCGCGACGGGGCGAAGGCGGCCTCGGGCCCGTGGGTCACGTCCTCGGCGGCGAGGACGCCGCCGTCGAGGGCCACGGAGGCCGCGGTGACGGGAACGGTCATCGTCGGGCTCCGGCTCAAGCGCGCTCGATGCGCGGGTCGAGGGCGGTCTGCATCACGTCCACCAGCAGGTTGAGGAGCACGAAGAACATCGCCAGCACGAGGATCGAGCCCTGGAGCAGGGGCAGGTCGCGCTGGAAGATCGCGGCGTTGAGAAGGAAGCCGGTGCCCGGCCACGCGAACACGGTCTCGACCAGGATCGAGCCGCCGAGCAGGTAGCCGAGCTGCAGGCCCATGATGGCGAGCGCGGTCGGGGCGGCGTTGCGCACGACGTGGCGGAACACGCCGCGCTCGTCCATGCCCTTGGCGCGCAGGGCCTCGACGAAGTCCTGGGACAGGATGTCGGCCACCAGCGCCCGGACCGTGCGGGCGATGATGCCCATCGGGATCACCGACATCGTGATGGCCGGCAGGATCAGGTAGCGCAGGTGCTCGAAGTCGGGCCGCCAGTTGCCGGAGCCGTCGGGCCCGGCCCCCGTGGGCGGCAGCCAGCCGAGATTGGCCGAGAACACGATCACCAGGACCATGCCGAGCCAGTAGTGCGGCACGCTCACGCCGAAGACCGACACGGCCGAGGCGGCCCGGTCGGCCAGGGAGTTGCGGTGATAGCCCGCCACGAAGCCGAACAGGGTGCCGAAGGTGAAGCCGATCACGGTCGCCACCGAGGCCAGGATCAGCGAGTTCACCACGGCGCGGCTGACCTCGCCGAGCACCGGCCGGCCGGTGGCGATGGAGGTGCCGAGATCTCCGTGCAGCACGTGCCAGAGCCAGATCAGGTACTGGACCGGCAGCGGCTTATCGAAGCCGTAGGCGGCCCGCATCTCGTCGATGGTGGCCTGGGTGGCGTCGGCGGGCAGGACCGCGCTCAGGGGATCGCCCGGCGCGAGGTGGACGAGGAGGAAGCAGACGACGCTGACCCCGAACGCCACGGGCGTCACGTAGACCAGCCGTTTGAGGATGTAGAGCAGCATTCAAGGGCCTGTTGTCTACTCAGCCGAGACTATTCCCCTCCCCCTTGTGGGGAGGGGTCAGGGGTGGAGGTGGTTCAGGAGGCAGCGCAACGCCCTATCCTGCACCACCCCCACCTCCGGCTCCTCCCCACAAGGGGGGAGGAGAGAGGCGCCCCGTTACGCTACCGCCCCGCGGTCGCCATCGTAATCTTCGAGAAGTCCTGGAACCAGTTCTGCGCCTGGACGAAGCCCTTCACCTTGGGGCTCATCGCGCGCGGATTGACGTCGTGCGTGATCATGATGAACAGCGCGTCGTCGACGTACTTCTCGTGGACCTTCTCCAGGACCTTCGTCTGCTCGGCCTTGTCGAAGGTGTTGCGGACCTGATCGAACAGCTTGTCCATCGCCGGATCGCAGTAATAGCCCCAGTTGGTGCCGTTCGGCGGGGCGAAGTTGCACTGCAGGTGCCGGATGAAGCCGGTGAAGGGGTCTTGGATGAAGTACGAGTAGTTGATCGCCGAGACGCCGCGGGAGATGTCGGCCTTGGCCCCGGCCCGCCAGATGTTGATCAGCGTGTTCCACTCCACGACCTCGTAATCGACCTGGATGCCCACGTCGGCGAGGTTCTGCTGCACGAACTCGTTCATCGGCAGCGGCTGCATCTGGCCGGAGCCCGAGGCCGAGATCGCGACCTTGAGCTTCAGGGGCTTGGCCGCGCTGTAGCCCGCCTCGGCCAGCAGCTTCTTGGCGGCCTCCGGGTCGTACTTGATGTCGAAGGTCGGGTGGCCGAACCACTGGTGGCCGGGCGGCATGAAGCCCTTGGCGGGGATCGCGAGGCCGCCGAGCAGCTCCTTCAGACCCTCGCGGTCGATGGCGAGGTTCGCGGCCTTGCGGACGCGGATGTCGTTCCAGGGCGAGCCCTCGACCCGCGACAGGTGCCACGTCCAGTTATGCGGGTAGGCGTTGGTGACGATGGTGAAGCCGGCGCTCTTGAGCGAGGCCACGGCGTCAGGCGCCGGCGCCTCGATCCAGTCGACCTGACCGGAGCGCAGGGCGGCCGTCCGGGCGTTGGCCTCCGGCAGCGGGATCAGCACGAGCTTGTCGAGCTTCGGCACGCGGTCCTTGTCCCAGTACTCTTTGAACGGGACCATCTCGGCCCGCTCGCGCGGGGCGAACAGGGTCAGCTTCCACGGGCCGGTGCCCGAGGGCTGCTTGGCGAAGGCGTCCCAGGACTTGCCGAGCTTCTCCCACTGGGCCGGCGACGACATCATGATCCAGGCGATCTGGTAGGGCAGCGTCGCGTCGGGGGCCTTGGTGGTGATCTCGATGGTCAGCGGGTCGACCACCCGGTAACTCGCGACGGCCGGGATGCGGGTCTTGCCCTGCGCGGACTGGCGCGGGTCGTATTGCGGCGCGTCGGCCTTCAGGAGCTTGTCGAGGTTCCAGACCACCGCGTCGGCGGTGAAGTCCGAGCCGTCGTGGAATTTCACGCCCGGCCGGAGCTTGAAGGTCCACTTGGTCTTGTCGGTGGCGTCGACGCCCCAGCTGGTGGCGAGCCCCGGCACGAGGTCGGAGGCCAGCTCGGCGCTCGACAGGTCCCAGTTGATGAGGCCGTCATAGACCGTGTAGCCCATGAACCGCATGCCCTCGCCGCCGTTGTCTGTCTGGCCGGTGGTCAGCGGGATGTCGGAGGCGGTCATGCCGATCCGCAGCGTCCCCTGCGCGAGGGCAGCGGTGCTCGCGGAGAGCGCCAGGGCGCCGGCCAGCGCCGCACGGGCGCCGAGTTTTCTCAGACGGGACAGCATCTTGGGTCGGGTACTCGCGTTGGTCCGCGCCAGACGGCGCGGAATACGCTCGACCGTATGCAAGCCCGCGGCCACACGCCCCCGCCGGGGCGCGGGCCGCTCCGCGGCTAGTCCGCGTCGATCAGGCTCACGTGCGCGGCGACCACCCGCCAGCCCTCCGGGAAGCGCGCCCAGGTCTGGCTCTGGCGACCGATCTTCCCCGGCGCGTTGGCGCGGGTGAACAGCGTCATCGCGGTGGCGAAGTCGCGCCCGTAGGTGGTGATCTGCGTCCGCGCCAGGGTCCGCTCCAGGCCCACCGGGGAGCGGGCCCGGCGGAAGGCGCGGATCGCGTCCATGCCGTAGAGGTTCTCGCCGATCCCGTAGCGGTTGGTCAGCGGATCGTCCCGGAACAGCGCCTCCAGGGCCGGGACGTCGTTGGTGGTGAGCGCCGTCTCGTAGGCCCGGAACGCGGCCTCGACCTCGGCCTTCACGGCGGGATCGTCGATGATCATCGGTCAAGCTCCGCGATGGGCGCCGCGCTGACGCCGGTCCGTTCGAGATGGCGCGCCGCGCGCAGGACGAGATCCTCGCGCCAGGGGCCGGCGATGATCTGGACGCCGAGCGGCAGACCGGCGTCGAGCCGGACCGGCGCCGCCACGACCGGGAGGCCGATGAAGCTGACCGGCTGCGTGAACACCCCGATATTTGCGCGCACCGGCAGCGTCACGCCGTCGAGGACGAAGTGGGTCTGGCCGCCCCTCGGCGCGCGGCAGGGCGTGGCCGGGGCCAGGATCACGTCGACGGTCTCGAACAGCTCCAGCACCCGCGCCCGGTACCAGCGGCGGAACCGCTGCGCCCGCTCCACGTGGGGCGCCGGGATCATCGCCCCGGCGATCAGCCGGTCGCGCACCGCCGGGTCGAAATCCTGCGGCCGGGTGCGGAGACGGTCGAGGTGGAGCGTGGCGCCCTCCGCGGCGGTGATCAGGTAGGCGGCCGCGCGAGCGCGGTGGGCCTCCGGCAACTCGACGGTGCGCCGCGCGCCGAGCGCCTCGGCGGCGCGCGCCACCGCCGCGAAGGCTTCCGGATCGCCGTTGCGGGCGAAATGGCCGCCGGCCACCGCGACGCGCAGGCCGTCGATCCCCGCCTCGAGCCGCGGCAGGACCGGCTCCGCCGGGCGGAGCGTCGCCACCGGATCGTCCGGATCGGGGCCCTGCATGGCGTCGTAGGCGAGCGCGAGATCGGTCACGCTCCGGGCCATCGGCCCGAGGTGGTCCAGGCTGCCCACGAACGGGAAGCTCCCCGCGCGCGACAGCCGGCCGTAGGTCGGCTTGAGCCCGAAGCAGCCGCAGAAGGCGGCGGGCACGCGGATCGAGCCGTTCGTGTCGGAGCCCAGGGTCAGCGGCACCATCCCGGCGGCGAGGGCCGCGCCCGAGCCGCCCGACGAGCCGCCGGTCATGTGATCCAGGGCGTGCGGGTTGTGGGCGTCGCCGTCGTGGATGTTCTCGCCGGTGAAGTCGTAGGCGTACTCGCCCATGTTGAGGGCGCCGACGAGGATCGCCCCCGCGGCCTCCAGGCGCCGGACCAGGGCGCCGTCCCGCTCGGCCGGCGGCCGCTCCCGGTTGATCTTCGATCCGGCGCGGGTCGGCAGGCCGTCGATGTCGATCAGGTTCTTCACCGCGAACGGCACGCCGGCCAGCGGGCCCGGCGACGCACCCTCGCGGCGCGCCGCGTCCTGCGCGTCGGCCCGGGCCAGGGCGCGGGCGGACAGCACGTCGGTGAACGCGCCGACCCGGTCGTCGAGGCGCCCGATCCGGTCGAGCGCCGCCGTGACGGCCTGCCGCGCGGTGGTCCGGCCATCGACGATCGCTGCGGCGATCGCCGTTGCCGTCGAGGGATCGCTCGCGCTCACGCTTCGAACCTCGGGGCCGCGTCGATCTCGTCGGCGAGCTGGAAGGCCTCCACCAGCTCGGCCGCCGCGGCCAGGACGCGCAGATTCGCGGTCACCGGGGCGATCCACGCGGGGTCGAGGGTGAGGCCGAGGAGGGCCGCCGCGGCCGCGGCGTAGCTTTCGGGATCGTACGGGGGGCGGGTCTCGGACATGGAACTCCTCAGGCCGATCGCTCGGGACGCGATCGATCGCGGCAAGCAGGCCCTGTGCCGCGAGCCCGCGCGCAGTGCCGCGAACCGGCGCGCCTGCGTGCCTAGATCATAGGCAGGCAGGGACGTGCTGGCGATGGATTCGATGCGCTCCGATCCGCGTGCACAAGAATTAGGCGGCAGCGGAAGGGCCGTTTCTGGGCATGGCCGCGCGCCGGAGCGGAATCGCGACGCCTCGCGGGATCGAAGGTCCGGCAACGAATACGCTGTCGATTTTGCAGGTCTGCTTTGCGATGGAAGTATAGGTGCGTCCAGCGGACAGCTGCGCGACGGGCGCCGGGCGAACACGAATCTTGTCTTCGCCCGGCGCGCGACCCATCTAGGACTGGCAGGCAAGTCCAGGGGATGGATGCGCGCCCACCTGTCGAGCACCGAAGCCTCTGCCGGCTGCCGGCCTGAGGTATTTCCGCACCGCGGGTCGAAACTCTTACAGAGTGGGCCGGGATTGTCGCTGGACCTGCCGCCTGCGCAGGTCTCGCCGATTGCATCTCGCGTGAAGCTCTGATTAAGGGCTCTGCGATCTTCGAACAATGGTCCGACCCGAGCGTTCAGACGCAGGCCGAACGCTCGGGTCGGACCATCGGTACAGCCGGTGGATCGGTGCGGTTCCGGGGCGCGGGGATGGCGTCGGAACCTGCAGACTCCGTACGTGCCCGGCCCCGCCGGATGTCCCCGCGACACGCGAGACGTACCCAACTGAGAAAGGTCAGATGAGCGCATTCGACTACAGGAATTTCGACGACCGTCGCCAGAACTCGCAGAACGCCAAGGCCGCCCTGCTGGCCAAGTTCAAGGCGCGCCCCCCGTCCGACGACCCCGAGGTGATCGCCAAGGCGAAGGCCCGCGCCGAGGTCGCCAAGGCCCGCGAGGAGCGCTCCCGCGAGCGCGAGGCCGCCCGGATCGCCGCCGAGCGGAAGGCCGCCGAGGAGAAGCGTCAGCGGGAGGAGGCGGAACTCGCCGCCCAGATCGCCCGCGAGGCCGCCGAGCTGGCCGCTGCGCAGGAGCGTAAGTCGGCCGACCTGGCCGCCAAGAAGGCCCAGCGCGACGCGCGCTACGCGGCCCGCAAGGCGAAGGTCAAGACCAAGCGCTGAGCGCAGGCCGTCGGCTCACCCGAGCTTCGGACGCCCACGACGCCCGCCCGCAAGGCGGGCGTCGTCGCGTTCGGGGGGGCGTGTCCGCACGCGGCAACCAACGCGCGCGGCAACGCGTTGAGGGCGGCCGAACCGCGACGCGCCCGTCCGGCGCGGGCAGCCGAGGCCGCGATGCTTTCCCGATCCCGACAGGTTCTTCCCGCGGTCCTCGTCCTCGCCGCCCTGTCCGGCGCCGTCGCGCCCCGGACGGCCCGCGCGCAGGGGGCGGACTCGGTGATGGCCTGCGAGACGCTGATCGCCGCCCGGCGGATCGACGCGTCCTCGGGCAGCGGTGGCCCCGCCCCCACGGAGTCCGGCTGTCGGCGGATCCCGCGCAGCGCGCTCGGCACCGTGGAGCAGCGGGCCCTGATCGGCGGGGCGCCCTACGAGTGCCTGACCGTCGCCGGCGGGGGGCCGTGCCGCTGGATCGTGCCCTGACGCGAAGGCTGTCGATTATTGCCGGAGCCCGCACTCTGACCAAGCTTCACGGGTGATCGAGACGCTCTATCTGTGTCTCGAGCGAGTGAGGTCCGAACGTTAGTATGCCGAGTACCCTGGCAAGCACGCGCGTATCGATCGTGGCAGCGACTTGGATCGTCTCGGCCCTGGCCGGCGGGGCCGCCCGCGCGGAGCCGCCGATCCGGAGCCCGGAGGACGCGGCCTGCCGCAACGAGGCCCGCGCGAAGGTGTTCTCGGCGCCCAACCCGCAGGGTCTCGAACTCGAGGAGATCGGGCGCCGGATCTACTTCGCCTGCATGGACCGCGTCGCGAAGGCGGCCGCACCGGCGGCGAAGCGGGGTGGCCGGCGCCATCGGCACCGGCGGCATTGACCCGCGACGCGGGGGTCAGGCGTCGAGCGGCGCGCCGATCCGGGCGCGGAGCCGCAGCCGCAGGGCCTCGTGCCCGCCTTCGGCATCGAGCGCGGCCATCAGGCGGAGCAGCTGGCTGAGCGGGGTCGACCGGCTCTCGACCGCGTCGGCGATCTGCTCCGGCAGCGACTTGGCGACCGGTAGGAAGCGCGGTGCCGGGCCGGCCTGGTGAGTCTGGGGCATGCGAGGCGCTCGTCCTTCGAAGGAGTCCAGATTGGCGGGCGGGTCGCTACGCCTTTCGATCGACGGGCACCAGTCTTTTTCGCGTGAATACGTAGCCGGCATCGCTCCGCGTCACCGCGCTGCAACAGCGTGGCGGGAATGTGTGGACGACGCCGGACCCGCCGCGGAATCCGCTTGCCGGGCCGCCGCTCAGCGGCCCGCCAGCGGCGACTCCGCGAATCGGTCGAGCAGATCCTCGGGGTCCCGGTAGATCGCCGCGCAGCCGGCCGCCCTCAGGTCCGCCTCCGGAAAGCCGCCGCAGAGGAGGCCGACGGTGCGCAGGCCCGCCTTCGCGGCGGCCTCGGCGTCGTAGGGGGTGTCGCCGACGACGATGATCGCGTCGGGCGGGACGCCGTCGAGCTTCGCCAGGGCGGCCTCGAAGATGTCGGGGTGCGGCTTGGACCGGTCCGCGTCGTCCGAGCTCGTGGCGACGTCGACGAGGTCGCCGATCTCCAGGATCTCGGTGTAGTGCTCGACCTCGGAGCGCTTGCCCGACGAGGCGAGCGCGATCTTCAGCCCGGCGGAGCGGATGTGCTCGAACAGCGGCCGGACACCCGGGAACGGCCGGACCTCGGACAGGTAGCGCCGTTTGAACAGGTCGGAGCGGTAGGCCTCGATGGTCTCGCCCTCCCGCGCGATCCGCTCCTCCGACAGGAAGACCGGCATCAGCTCGTCGCCGCCCTTGCCGATCTGCCGGCGGACTTCGGCGAAGCCGGTTTCCACGCCGAAATGCGCGAAGGCCTCCACCCAGGCGCGGGCATGCAGGTCGACGCTGTCGAGCAGCGTCCCGTCGATGTCGAAGATCACCGCGCGCATCGCAGCCCCGTCGCGGAGCCCTGCGCCCGCATCAGGCCGGACAACCTGCCGGCGCCCGGCCTGTTCCGCGCTGGGCCCACGAACGACGGAAGCCCGCCCCTGCGCGAGGGGCGGGCTCCGGGAAAGGCCGTGGTGGCGCCGCGGCGCCGACCCTTCAGTGCATCGAGGCCGGGGTCCGGGCAGGCTTCGCCTTGGCGGCGAGGCCGGCGGTCACCGCGGCCTTGGAGGCGCGGGCGGGCTTCGGGGCCGCGGGCTTGGCAGCGGCGGTCTTCGACGCGGCGGGCTTGGCAGCGGCGGGCTTGGCAATGGCGGCCTTGGTGGCAGCGGTCTTGGCGACCGGCTTGGCGGCGGTCTTCACCGGCGCGGCCTTCGCGGCGGCCTCGACGGGCTTGGCGGCCTCGACCGTCTCGGACGCGGCGGCCGCGAGCATCGCGTTCGCGCGCAGCTCGGACTCGGCGCGGATCCAGTGGGCCGCAGCGTGCCCGTGAATCCGGCCCTCGTTCTCCCAGATGTAGTAGGCGCACTCGCGCACGTGGTGCTCGCTGATCAGCATGCGGTCGATCTCCTGTCCGTCCCGGGGACGACGATGGGAGAGCTGGGTTAAGCGTCGGTTAACCCTGCCGCCGGCGACCGGTCGCGGTGCGCACGCTTCCGGCCGCCCTACTGGGCGATCCCCAGCACCCGCCGCGCCTCGGTCAGCAGCACGGCGTGCCGGGCCGCGCCCGGACCCTGATCCGGCGCCTCGCGGCCGGCCCGGGCGATCAGGTCCTGGAAGCGCCGCCGGTCGAGGGCGCGGTGTCCGATGCTGGCGAGGACCGCGCCCAGGACGATCCGGACCGCCTCGGTGCGCTCGTCGGCCATCGCGGCGGCTTCGGACGCGGCCGCGTTCGCCTGCGCGTCCACCTGCGTCTCGGCCCGCGCGGTCGTGGCCGCCTCCGCGCGGGTCTGCGCCTCCGCGAGCGCCGCGGCGAGGCGCTGCCCCTCCTGCCAGGCCTGGTCGTGCTGATGCGTGCGCAGCGCGAGCAGCACCTTGAGCGAGGCCGCTTCCGCGCGCGCCGCGTCCAGCTTGGCTTGGGCCTCGCGCAGATCCTTCAGCAAGTCCTGCGCGAGGGTCTGGTCCGCGGTCATGTCCACTGCCGGCTCCTCTGGCGTTCGACGGCGTTCGTCCTGTCGCGCCGTCGGCCGAATGTCCACTCTCGCGCGCCGGCGGGACCGGACGACAGGTTGAGAAAATCCGATCGCCGGTCCACATGGGAGGCGGCGCCTCGCGGCGCCTGTCCCGGCCGGCCTTGAACCGGCGCAGCGGAGTATCGCCACCATGTTCATCCAGACCGAAGCCACGCCGAACCCGGCCACCCTGAAGTTCCTGCCCGGCCGCGTCGTGCTGGCGGAATCGACCTTCGAGGCGCGGGACGCCGAGGCCGCCGCCCGCTCGCCCCTGGCCGCGGCGCTGTTCACCGTCCCGGGCGTGGCGGGCGTCTATTTCGGCCACGATTTCATCTCGGTGACCAAGGCCGAGGACGGCTCGGACTGGGCGCAGGTCAAGCCGGCGGTGCTCGGCGCGATCATGGAGCACTTCCAGTCCGGCGCGCCCGTGATGGCCGAGGGCGGCCACGGCGAGATCGAGCCGGGCGACGAGTTCTACGACGAGGCGGACCACGACACCGTCGTGACCATCAAGGACCTGCTCGAGACCCGGGTGCGCCCGGCGGTGGCGGGCGATGGCGGCGACATCACCTTCCGCGGCTACAAGGAGGGCGTGGTCTATCTGGAGATGAAGGGGGCCTGCTCGGGCTGCCCGTCCTCCACGGCGACCCTGCGGCATGGCGTGCAGAACCTGTTCCGGCACTTCCTGCCGGAGATCCGCGAGGTCCAGGCGATCTGAGGATTTGCGCCCGCGCCGCGGTGCGGGCGGCACGCCGGAGGGCCGGAACGGCACTCGGCTGCCCCCCGGCTCCCGCCTTCGCGGCGGGGCCGGTGCGCCGGACCCGTCCGAGGCCGCGGGCGCGCACCGGCGCAAGCCGGCAACACTCCACCGGTGATCCGCCCGGTGCGGGCGCCCCGCCGCTGACGAGGCGGCGGTTTTGCTCTAACGCTGGAGGCTCTTCGCGCCCGTCGCGGCGCAGGGAGGCAACCGTCGGCGCGGACCGGCCTGTGGGAGTGAGCGTGCGTATCCTGGCCATCGACACAGCGCTGGACACCTGCGCCGCCTGCGTCATGGCGGAGGAGTCCGAGGCGCCCCTCGCCGCCGAGTCGCTGCCCATGGCGCGCGGCCACGCGGAATCCCTGCTGCCGCTGATCGAGCGGGTGATCGCCCGGGTCGAGGGCGGATTTGAGGCGATCGACCGGGTCGCCGTGACGGTCGGACCCGGCAGCTACACCGGGCTGCGGGTCGGCCTGTCGGCGGCCCGCGCCATCGGCCTCTCGACCGGCAAGCCCGTCGTCGGCGTCGGCACCCTCTCAGCGCTCCTCGCGCCGCTCCTGGCCGACACCGTCGCGGGCACGATCGCCGCGGTGATCGACGCCCGCCACGGCGCCGTCTACGTGCAGGCCCTCGGGCCGGGCGATGGCCTCGCGCCCGCGCATCTCGCCGTCGAGGCGGCGGCCGAGCAGCTGGGCGACGGCCCGGTGGTGCTGACCGGCTCCGGCGCGCCGATGCTGGCCGCCGCGCTCGCCGCACGCGGCGTCGCGGCGCGCGTCGCCCATGTCGGCGGTCCCGATATCGCGGCGGTGGCCTCCCTCGGCCTCGTCGCCGACCCGGCGCAGGCCCTGGCGCGGCCCCTCTACCTGCGGGGGCCGGATGCCCGGCCGCAGGACCACGCGCGGATCGCACGGCGATGACGCGCCCGCTGCCCTTCTGGCCCTTCGACTGGTGGTTCGCGTGGTGGGACGCGCTGACCCCGGAGCCCTACGTCGCGCCGCTCCGCGACGCCGCGCAGGCCCCTGCCCTCGCCCGCCTCCACGCGACCGCCTTCGCGCGGCCCTGGGACGCGCACGAGTTCGAGCGGATGCTCTGCGAGCGCTCGACCCACGCGCACGCCCTCTGGCGCGCGGGCGTCCTCCAGGGCTTCGTGCTCTCGCGCCGGGCCGCCGACGAGGCCGAGATCCTGACGGTCGTGCTGTCCCCGGCTCTGCGCGGCGGCGGCCACAGCCGCAAGCTGCTCCGCGAGCACCTGGCGAGCCTCGCCCTCGACGGCGTCGCCCGGGTGCATCTGGAGGTCGACGAGGGCAACGCTCCCGCGCTGCGGCTCTACGCCCGGCACGGCTTCCGGCAGGTCGGTTCGCGCACCGGCTACTATCTCAAGGCCGACGGCAGCCGGGCGACCGCGCTGACGATGAGCGCCGACCTGTGACGCCGTGAGCCGCCTCGGCATCGCCTGGCGCGTCGCGGCCCTCGCCCTCGCCTTCGCTGTGCTGGGACCGCCCCACTGGATCGCCCTGCGCCTCCTCGGCCGCCGCGCGACCCTGGCGCCGATCCTGTTCCACCGCGTCTTCCTGTGGCTGTTCGGGGTGCGGGTCACGCAGAGCGGGACGCCCCCGGCCCCCGGCGAGGCGGCTCTGGTGCTCGCCAACCACGTCTCGTGGCTCGACATCATCGCGGTGGGCTCGCTGCGGCCGCTCTCCTTCGTGGCGAAGTCCGAGATCGCCGGCTGGCCGCTGATCGGCGTCCTCGCGGGGCTCCAGCGGACGATCTACATCGACCGGCAGCGCCGCGGCGCGACCGCGAGCGTCAGCACCGCCATGGGCCACCGCCTGGCCGAGGGGGAGCTGGTCGTCCTGTTCGCGGAGGGGACCACCGGCGACGGGACCCGGCTCCTGCCGTTCCGCTCCTCCCTCGTCGGCGCCGCCCGCGCGGCGCTGCAGGCCGAGGCCGGGCGCGGACGGGTGCGCCTCCAGCCGCTCGCCATCGCCTATCCACGGCGCAACGGCCTGCCGGTCACGCGCGCCGAGCGCGCGGAGATCGCGTGGTACGGCGACATGGAGCTGGTGCCGCACCTCGCGACCTTCGTGCAGGGCGGCCCCATCGACGTGCACGTGGTCTGGGGCGCGCCGATCCCCTTCGAGGCGACCACCGACCGGAAGGTCGCCACCGCGGCCGCCGAAGCCGAGGTGCGCGCGGCCCTGCGGGGCGCCGGCACGGGCGCCGGCACCGCCCCGGCACCCGACACGCGGCCGGCCGCCCCGGGGATCGGTCTCCAGGGGCCGGAGATCGCGCCGGTCTGAACCCTCGGCGCTGCGCCGGACGCTGCTCCCGCGTCGGGATCCGGAGCCGGCGCGCCCGCGACCCCGGCACCGTGGGAGGCGCGCGCGGCCTGCTTTTCCACGCCTAAGCTCCTGGACGCGAACGGAATCCTGTCTCAGATCCAGATTTTACGCCTGGTCCGGACGGGTCTGATCCTTTCGAGACCAGCTCGTCGCTGTTCGACCGGGCGGATCCGCCGATCCGCGCGAGAGTAAGCCGGTGGAATCACCGTCAGAATACATGATTCAACGCATTGAGCGGCCGGAACACGTCTGCTAGCTAGGCCGCAATCCGGAACAGACGGAAATTATTGGAGGACGCCCGGTGCAAACCTGGAACCAGGTTTACGACCCGTTCGGGAGCCCGTGGCTCTCGACGCTCGCCGCTTCAGTGCCGGTCATCGCACTGCTCGCCATGATCGCCAGCGGGCGCGTGAAGGCCCATATCGCGGCGGTCATCGCCCTCGGCCTCGCCATGCTGGTGGCCATCGTCGGCTTCGGCATGCCGACCGATCTCGCCACCCGCGCCGCCATCCTCGGGATGGTCACGGGCTTCTTCCCGATCGGCTGGATCATCCTCAACGTCATCTTCCTCTACCGGCTCACGGTGGAGAAGGGCTGGTTCGCGATCCTGCAACAGTCGGTGGCGGGCATCACCGCGGACCGACGCCTCCAGCTGCTCCTGGTGGCCTTCGCGTTCGGCGCCTTCTTCGAGGGCGCGGGCGGCTTCGGCACGCCGGTCGCCGTCACGGGCGCGATCCTGATCGGCCTCGGCTTCTCGCCGCTCGCCGCGTCCGGCCTGTCGCTGATCGCCAACACCGCGCCGGTGGCCTTCGGGGCGCTCGGCGCGCCGATCCAGGGCCTCGCCTCGGTCACCGGCTACCCGCCCGAGATCCTCGGCGCGATGATCGGCCGGCAGCTGCCGCTGTTCTCGCTGATCGTGCCGTTCTGGCTGATCTGGGTGTTCGCGGGCTTCCGCGGCATGATCCGGGTGTGGCCGCCGATCCTGGTCTGCGGCGCCTCCTTCGCGGTCGCGCAGTTCCTGATCTCGAACTACGTCAACCCGTGGATCGTCGATATCGGCGCCTCGCTCGCCTCGATGCTCGCGCTGGTGCTGTTCCTGAAGGTCTGGCAGCCCAAGGAGATCTGGTCGTCGCCGGCCCTGCGCGGCCACGATCCGTCGCTCGCCGTCGCCGGTCCGCGGCCCGTGGCGCTCGGCGCCGGCGTGCCCGGCACGCCCCCGGTCCATACCGGCGCCCGCACCGCCTCGCAGGGCGAGATCCTGATGGCCTGGGTGCCGTGGATCATCCTGTCGATCGTCGTGGCCGTCTGGGGGACCGGCTGGTTCAAGGGCATCGTCAACCCGCTCTTCACCTGGAAATACGAGGTGCCGGGCCTGCACAACGTGATCATGAAGGTGCCGCCGGTGGTGGCCAAGCCGGTGCCGGAGGGCGCGGTCTTCCTGTTCACCTACATGTCGTACACCGGCACCGGCGTGCTGATCGCGGCGATCATCTCCGGCCTGATCATGCGGTTCTCGCCGCTGCGCCTCGTCACCGCCTACTTCGAGACCATCTGGGCCCTGCGCTACTCGCTCATCACCATCGCGGCGATGCTCGCGCTCGGCGTCCTCACCCGCTACGCGGGCGTCGACGCCACGCTCGGGCTGGCCTTCGCGGGCACCGGCATCCTGTACCCGTTCTTCGGGACGCTGCTCGGCTGGCTCGGCGTGGCGCTCACAGGTTCCGACACGGCCTCGAACGTCCTGTTCGGCGGCCTGCAGCGGATCACCTCCGAGCAGCTCGGCCTCTCGGGCGTGCTGATGGCGGCGGCGAACTCGTCGGGCGGCGTGATGGGCAAGATGGTCGACGCCCAGTCGATCGTCGTCGCCTCCACGGCCACCGGCTATTTCGGCCAGGAAGGCAAGATCCTGCGCTTCGTGTTCTGGCACTCGATCGCGCTGGCCTGCCTCGTCGGGCTGTTCGTGATGCTGCAGGCCTACGTGCCGTTCTTCCAGCAGATGGTCATCGACCTGCCCGCGGCGGCGCCGGCCGCCCACTGAGGCCGGTTCGACCGCGACAGCCTCTGACCGGCCGCCCTCGGGCGGCCGGTCGCGTTTCGGGCGCCGCGACGGCCCCCGCGATCCGTGCTACAGGCCGCGTGCCGGGCCCCGCGGGGCGGGTGCAAGGATCATCGGACGGTTCGGGACGGCGCGCGTTGAAGAAGGCTTTCGTCAAATCCTACGGTTGCCAGATGAACGCCTACGACGCGGCCCGCATGGCCGACGTCCTCGGCGCCGAGGGCTACACGGCGACCGACACGGTCGAGGACGCGGACGTCGTCGTCCTCAACACCTGCCACATCCGCGAGAAGGCCGCCGAGAAGGTCTATTCCGAACTCGGCCGCCTGCGCGTGCTCAAGGGTGAGCGGAAGGCGCAGGGCCTCGACACGCGCATCGTGGTCGCGGGCTGCGTCGCCCAGGCCGAGGGCGCCGAGATCCAGGCGCGCCAGCCCGCCGTCGACGTGGTCGTCGGCCCGCAGAGCTATCACCGGCTGCCGGACCTGCTGGCGCGCTCCCGCGAGCGCCGCGTCGTCGACACCGAGTTCCCGGTCGAGGACAAGTTCGACCACCTGCCCCGCCGGCGGACGCTGGGTTCGTCGGCCTTCCTCACCGTTCAGGAGGGCTGCGACAAGTTCTGCGCCTTCTGCGTGGTGCCCTACACGCGGGGCGCGGAGGTCTCGCGCTCCGTGGCGGCGGTGCTCGCCGAGGCCGAGAAGCTCGCCGACGGGGGCGTCCGCGAGATCACGCTGATCGGCCAGAACGTCAACGCCTATCACGGCGACGGCCCCGACGGCGCGCCCGCGGGCCTCGCCGACCTGGTGCGCGCGGTGGCGAAGATCCCCGGCATCGCGCGGATCCGCTACACGACGAGCCACCCGAACGACTTCGACGACGCCCTGATCCGGGCGCACGCCGAGGTGCCGGCCCTGATGCCCTACCTGCACCTCCCGGTGCAGTCGGGCTCCGACCGGATCCTCGCCGCGATGAACCGCAAGCACACCGGCGACCAGTACCGCCGGCTGATGGACCGGATCCGCGCGGCGCGGCCCGACATCGCCCTGTCCTCCGACTTCATCGTCGGCTTCCCCGGCGAGACCGACGCGGACTTCGCCGAGACCCTGCGGCTCGTGCGCGACGTCGGCTTCGAGAGCGCCTTCTCGTTCAAGTACAGCCCGCGCCCCGGCACGCCGGCCGCCGACCGCACCGATCAGGTGCCGGAGGCCGTGATGGCGGCCCGGCTCGCCGAGCTGCAGGCGCTCCTCGACGGCCAGCGCCACGCCTATCAGCGGGCGGCCGTCGGCCGGGTCTTCGACGTTCTGGTCGAGAAGCCCGGGCGGCACCCCGGTCAGGTCGCGGGCAAGACGCCGCACCTGCTGGCCGTCCAGTTCGACGCCGCGCCTCACCATATCGGACAGGTCGTGCCCGTGCGGATCACCGAGGCAGGGTCCAACAGCTTGTTCGGGGAACTCGTCTCCGCGGCTGCGGCGGCGTGAGGAGCGGAGCGGTCGGGATGATGGCGAGGATGGCGGCTTGAGCGCGTCGGACGGTGCGGGCGCGCGCGGCGCGCTCAAGGGGCGCGGCCCGGCGGCGCGGCCGGCCGGATCGGACGAGGCGGTCGAGGTGCCGCTGACCTTCGACGACAACCGCCTCGCGAGCCTCGTCTTCGGCCAGTACGACCAGAACGTCGCCCATATCGAGCGCCGGCTGGAGGTCACCGCCACCGCGCTCGGCAACCACCTCGTCATCAAGGGACCGGCCGACGCCGCCGAGACGGCGCGGCGGGTGTTCCAGAAGCTCTACGCCCGGGTGCGGACCGGCGGCAGCACGCTGACCCTCGGCGACGTGGACGGCGCCATCCGCGAGGCCACCGCGCAGGCGACCCTGTTCCCGGCCGAGGTCATCGCGGCCGAGGCCGACAGGCCGCATTTCGAGCAGATCGCCACCCGCAAGCGCGGGGCCGTGCGGGCGCGCAACCCGGCGCAGGACGCCTACATCAAGCTCCTGCGCACCAACGAGCTGGTCTTCGCCGAGGGCCCGGCCGGGACCGGCAAGACCTGGCTCGCCGTCGGCCACGCCGTGTCGCTCCTGGAGCAGGGCCATGCCGAGCGGCTGATCCTGTCCAGGCCCGCGGTCGAGGCCGGCGAGCGCCTGGGCTTCCTGCCGGGCGACATGCGCGAGAAGGTCGATCCCTACCTCCGCCCGATCTACGACGCCCTGTACGACTTCATGGAGGCCCGCCACGTCGATCGCGGCCTCCAGACCGGCCAGATCGAGATCGCGCCGCTCGCCTTCATGCGCGGCCGAACCCTCACCAACGCGGTGGTGCTGCTCGACGAGGCGCAGAACACCACCTCCATGCAGATGAAGATGTTCCTCACCCGCCTGGGCGAGGGCTCGCGCATGATCATCACCGGCGATCCGAGCCAGATCGACCTGCCGCCGGGCCAGAAATCCGGCCTCGTGGAAGCGGTCAGCGTGCTGGAGGACGTCGAGGGGATCGGGCACGTGCGGTTCAAGGACGTCGACGTGGTCCGCCACGACCTCGTCCGCCGGATCGTGACCGCCTACGAGCGCGCCGCCCACGGCAGCGCGGAGGCCGACCGCAACCCGAATCCCCGCCGCCGGCCCCTGGCGTGACCATGCCCCACGAGATCGACCTCGCCGTCGAGGACGCGCGCTGGGAGACGGCGGTTCCGGACCTCGAGGCCCTCGTCACCCGCGCCGTCGAGGCCGGGCTCGCCGTCGCCCCCGAGAGGCCGGACGGTCCCGTCGAGGTCAGCGTCCTGCTGACCGACGACGCCGCCGTCCGGGAACTCAACCGGACCTGGCGCGGCAAGGACAAGCCCACCAACGTCCTGTCCTTCCCGGCCGCCCCGCAGCCGCGGCATGCCGGGACCGCCGCGCCCCTCGGCGACGTGGTCCTTGCGTACGAGACCCTGGTGCGCGAGAGTGCGGAGCAGTCGAAGCCGCTCCAGAATCACCTCGCCCACCTCCTCGTCCATGGCACCCTGCATTGTCTCGGTCAGGACCACGAGATCGGCGAGGCCGAGGCCGATGCCATGGAAGCCCTCGAGGTCGCGGCACTCGCGACCCTCGGCATCCCGGATCCCTATGCCTGAGCGCGCGACGTCCGAGCGACCCCAGACCCGAGAGACATGAGCAACGATCGAAGTCGCGGCGCGGCCCTGGCCGCGCCCAGTTCCACCGAGGGCGAGTCCCAGCACCGGGAGCCCTGGTACGACCGCCTGCTCCAGGCGCTCCATCTCAAGCCGCGCGATTCGCTGCGCGAGGGTCTTGAGGAGGCGCTGGCGGAGCCGGACGCCGGCGAGAGCGGCCTCACCCCACTCGAGCGCGTCATGCTCAAGAACGTCCTCGGCCTGCACAAGGTGCGCGTCGACGACGTGATGGTCCCCCGGGCCGACATCGTCGCCGTCTCGAACGACACGAGCCTCGGCGAGTTGCTCAAGCTGTTCCGCACGGCCGGCCATTCCCGGCTGCCGGTCTACGGCGAGACCCTCGACGATCCCCGCGGCATGGTCCACATCCGCGACCTCGTCGACCACATCGCCGCCAAGGCCGAGCCGGCCCGCCGCAGCGCGCCCGCCGTCTCGAAGCCCGCCGAGGTCGCGGCCGACGGCGCGGCGGACGCGCCGGCCGCGCCGCGCCCGCGCCGGCCGGCGTCGCGCCTGCCGCGCGGCCTGGACCTCGGCAAAGTCGACCTGACGACCACGCTGGCGGCGGCGCGCATCCAGCGGCCGGTCCTGTTCGTGCCGCCCTCCATGCCGGCGATCGACCTGCTGGTGCGGATGCAGGCGACCCGCACCCACATGGCGCTGGTCATCGACGAGTACGGCGGCACCGACGGGCTGATCTCCATCGAGGATCTGATCGAGGTCGTGGTCGGCGACATCGAGGACGAGCACGACGTTGCCGAGGACAAGTACGTCCAGCGCGTCGAGGGCGAGGGCGAGGTCTTCGTGGCCGACGCGCGCACGCCGCTGGCCGAGGTCTCCGAAGTGACGGGCGTCGACCTCGTCGCGGCCGTCGGCGAGATGGCCGAGGAGATCGACACGCTGGGCGGCATGATCGTGACGCTGGCGGGCCGCGTCCCGTCGCGCGGCGAACTGATCGCCGGCCCCGGGGACCTCGAGTTCGAGGTGCTCGACGCCGATCCGCGCCGCCTGAAGCGGCTCCGGTTCCACAAGGGCGCGGCGCGCATCGGCAACGTCGTGCCGCTCGCCCTGCCGCCGCCCGCGAACGCCCCGGTCGCCGAGACGCCGCACCCGTGACGGTCGCGGCGTGACGGGTCTGGTGGACGGTTTCGCCCGGTCGCCCGCGGCGGCCGGCGCACCGATGCGCGGGCCGATCCCGGGTCCCATGTCCGATCCGGAGCGGGCGCGCGTCCCCGGCGCGGTGCTGGCGATCGCGCGCCTGACCGGCTGGCGCCGGCTCGGGTTGGCGTGGCTCGCCGGCGCCCTGGGCGCGCTGGCCATGCCGCCCTACGGGCTCCTGCCGGCGCTCGCGGTCTCCCTGACGGTCGCGGTCTGGCTGCAGGACGGGGCTGCGGCCGGTCGGACGACGGTCCGGAGATTCGCGCCCTGCTTCCTCATCGGCTGGGCCTGGGGCTTCGGCTACCTCACCGCCGGTCTCTGGTGGCTGGGCCAGGCCTTCCTGGTCGAGGCCGACGAGTTCCTCTGGGCCCTGCCGCTGGGCGTGATCGGCCTGCCCTTCGTCCTCGGCCTGTTCTACGGCGCCGGTTTCGGCGCCGCGGGCCTGCTCTGGGGGCGGGGCGCGGCGCGGATCGCCGCCCTGGCCTTCGGGCTCGGCGCGGCCGACTGGCTGCGCGGCCACCTGTTCACGGGATTCCCCTGGAACACCCTCGGGATGGCGCTGGCCCAGAACCTCTGGCTGATGCAGGGGGCGGCGGCGATCGGGCTCTACGGCCTGGGCATCCTGGCCGCGCTGGTCTGCGCGGCGCCCGCGACGCTCGCCAGCGGCGCGAATCCGCGCGCCCGGTTCGGGCCGAGCGTCGCCGCCGCGATCGTGCTCGCCGGCCTGGCGCTCTACGGGGCCGAGCGGCTCGGTCCGCCCGACCCGGTGGTCGCGGGTGTCCGGCTGCGGCTCGTCCAGCCCAACCTGCCCCAGGACGCCAAGTTCAGGCCCGAGAACCGGGCCGACATCGTCGACCGCTACATCGAGCTGAGCCAGCGCCCGACGGAGGCCGGTGCGCCGGAACCGACCCACATCGTCTGGCCGGAATCGGCCTTCCCGTTCCTGATCCAGCGCGACCCCGACGCCCTGGCCAAGGTGGCGGCCGGCCTCAAGCCCGGGCAGCACCTGATCACCGGGGCGGCGCGCGCCGAGGAGCCGCTGCCGGGCGAGCGCCTGCGCTTCTACAACGCCGTCCTGGTGATCGGCCCGGACGGCCGGATCTCCGACAGCTACGATAAGGTCCACCTCGTCCCGTTCGGGGAGTACCTCCCCGCGCCCCTCGACGCCGCCCTGCGGACCGTGGGGCTGCGCCAGTTCGTGGCGATCCCCGGCGGGTTCTCGGCCGGGACGCTCGCCGGGCAGCGGATCCTGACGGTGCCGGGCCTGCCGCCGGTCGCGGCGACCATCTGCTACGAGGCGATCTTCCCGGGCGCGATCCTGCCCGCCGGGCACGCCGCGCCGTCCCCGCAGCCGCCGGGGCTGATCCTGAACGTCACCAACGACGCGTGGTTCGGCGACACGCCGGGGCCGCGCCAGCACCTCGCCCAGGCGCGCCTGCGCGCCGTCGAGGAGGGTCTGCCGCTCGTGCGCGACGCCAATACCGGGATCTCCGCGGTGATCGACCCGCACGGCCGCGTCGTCGCCCGCACCGCGCTCGACACCGAGACCTGGCTCGACGCCGACCTGCCCGCCCGCATCGTCGGCGGCACGCTCTACGGTCAGTTCGGCGACGCCGCCTTCGCGCTGATGCTGGCCGCCTGCCTGGGCGGGGCCGTGATCGCGCGGCGGCGGCCGTGAGCGCGGACCGGGCGACCGCCAACCGGTTCCTGCTCGGCCTCGCGCTGATGCTGGTCGCGTTCAACCTGCGCCCGGCGCTGAGCACGGTCGGCCCCCTCCTGGCGACGATCCGGGACGGCACGGGGCTCGGCGCCGGCGGCGCCGCCATCCTCACGACGCTGCCGGTCCTGTGCCTCGGCATTGCCTGCGCGCTGGCCGCGCCGCTGATCCGCCGGATCGGGCCCGACCTCGCCGTGCTCGCCGGCTCGACCATCCTCGTCGCCGGCCTGACGCTCCGCGGTCTCGGCGGCCTCGTGCCGCTCTTCGCCGGCACGGCGCTCGCGGCCATCGGGATCGGGCTCGACAACGTCCTGCTGCCGGCGCTGGTGAAGCGCGATTTCGCCGGCAACGGCGGCCTGATGACGGGCCTCTACACGATGACCCTGTGCCTCGGCGCGGCCGCGGGCGCCGGGGCCTCGGTGCCGGTGGAGCACGCCCTCGGGGGCGGCTGGCCCTCCGCCCTGGCGATCTGGTCGCTGCCCGCGCTGGTGGCGGCCTTCGTGTGGATCCCGTTCGCCCGCCGGACCGCCTCGACCGCCGCGCCCTCGGCCGGGCGGCTGCTCCGCAACCCGCTCGCGTGGTGGGTGACGGGCTTCATGGGCCTGCAATCCTCGCTCGCCTACATCCTGTTCGGCTGGCTGCCGCTGCTGCTGCAGGGCCGCGGGCTGACGCCGCTGAATGCCGGGCTCTACGCCTCGCTGGCGACGCTGGTGCAGGCGCCGGGCGCCCTGCTCGTTGCCATGCTGGCGGCCCGCGCCCGCGACCAGCGCGCCTGGATCGTCGTGATACCCGGCCTGACGGCCGCCGCCTTCGTGGTCCTCGCCTTCGGGGCGGAGTCCCTGCGGATCCCCGCCGCCTGCGCGCTGGGCTTCGGAATCGGCGGCTGCTTCGGGCTGGGCCTGACCCTGATCGTGCTGCGCGCCGCGGACGCGGCGAGCGCCGCCGGCCTCTCGGCCATGGCGCAGGGCATCGGCTACACCTGCGCCGCGCTGGGGCCGCTGGTCTTCGGTCTCGCCCACGAGGCGACCGGCGGCTGGGCCGTGCCGGGCGCCCTGTTCGTCGGCATCACCGTCGCGGCGATCCTGATCGGGCTCGCCGCCGGACGCGACCGGAAGGTCAGCGCGGCCGAACCCGAGCCGCGGGATCCGGACGCTCAGCCGCTGACCGAACTCCAGCCGGCGAACCCGGCCAGCGGTTCCTGATCGTAGCGGGCCATCAGGTCGGTCATCGCGGCGTCGTCGTCGAGCCGTCCCTCCGCGGCGAGGCGGGCCAGACCCTCGAAGAAGCCTTCGCGGCCGAGCGCCGGCGCGAAGCTCAGCGTGAAGCGCACCGGGCGGTCGCCGCGATTGGCGAAGGCGTGCGCGACGCCGGGCGGGATCAGCGCGAAGTCGCCGGGTCCGAGGTCGTGGTCGGCACCGTCGACGTGGAGCGCGAGCCGGCCCGCCTCGATCGAGAAGGTCTCGGTCAGTCGGGCGTGGCGATGCAGTCCCGCGCCCGGCGTCCGGGGATCCATCGCGACGCGGTAGATGCCGAGGCCGTCGGCCGTCTCGTCGCTGCGCGCGAGATAGGAGACCCGCATGCCGCCGATGACGGCGTTCGGGCCGGGCCCGCGGTGCACGACACTCGCCATCTTCGCCCCCGTCCGTTCCGCAAACGAGAACCCCGCGCGGCCGGGTGACCGCGCGGGGCTGTGTCGATGAGCGCGCGCGCGAGGCTTACTCGGCGGCGACCCGGTGCGCCTGCGAGCCGTCGGTCAGGGTCTCGGACTGCAGGCGCTTGCCCGGCGCGGCGCGGCCCGGCAGCGGCGGCAGGGCCTTGGCCTTCTCCAGATCGATCCCGGCGCCCTCGGCGACGCGGCGGCCGTAATCCTCGTCGGCATGCCAGAAGTGCCAGACCATCCGCAGCTGGATCGGCTCGGGGCACTGCTTCATGTCGGCCACGAGGTTGGCGATCAGGTCGTCGCGCTCCCAATCCTGGAACGAGCGGTACCGGACGCCGGCCTGGGTGTAGTCGTCCTCGGTCCGCGAGGTCTGGTAGCGGCCGAGGCGGCCCTCCACCGGCTGGTGGTAGTCCTTGGCGGGCTTCGGCGCCTCGCGCAGGCCCTCGGCCAGCGTCGACGGCTCGTAGTTGATGTGCTTGTTCGGGCCGGTGCCGTCGACCGTGTAGGCCATCTGACCGTCGCGCTGGTTCGAGTAGACCTTCACGCCGGGCTGCGGCGCGTTGATTGGCAGCTGGAGGTAGTTGGCGCCGACGCGGTAGCGCTGCGTGTCCGAGTAGGACAGCGTCCGCCCCTGCAGCATCTTGTCGTCCGAGAAGTCGATGCCGTCGACCAGCACGCCGGTGCCGAAGGCGGACTGCTCGACCTCGGCGAAGAAGTTGTCCGGCACGCGATCGAGCACCATGCGGCCCACCGGCAGCAGCGGGAACTGGTCGACCGGCCACAGCTTCGTGTCGTCCAGCGGGTCGAACGACAGGTGGTCGTTCGGGCCGTCCGGCATGATCTGGACGCAGAATTCCCACTCGGGGAAATTCCCGGCCTTGATGTTGTCGTACAGGTCACGGGTCGCGTGGCCGACATCCTTGGCCTGGATCTCGGAGGCCTGCTGCGAGGTCAGGTTGCGCACGCCCTGCTTCGGCTCCCAGTGGAACTTGCAGAGCACCGCCTCACCCTGGTCGTTGACCAGCTTGTAGGTGTTGACGCCCGAGCCTTCCATCTCGCGGTAATTGGCCGGGATGCCCCAGGGCGACTTCAGGTGCGTCACCATGTGGATCGACTCGGGGTGCTGGGCCACGAAGTCGAAGAAGCGCCACGCCTCCTGCCGGTTCGTCACCGGGTCCGGCTTGAACGCGTGGATCATGTCGGGGAACTTGATCGCGTCGCGGATGAAGAAGACCTTGAGGTTGTTGCCCACGAGGTCCCAATTGCCGTCGACGGTCTTGAACTTGACCGCGAACCCGCGCGGGTCGCGCTCGGTCTCCGGGCTCTCCTTGGCGCCGGCGACCGTCGAGAAGCGCACGAACATCGGCGTCTTCACGCCGGTCTCGTTCAGCACGCGGGCGCGGGTGTACTTGGAGGCCGGCTCATCGCCGATCTTGCCGTAGGCCTCGAACCAGCCGTGGGCGCCGGCGCCGCGGGCGTGGACGACGCGCTCCGGGATCCGCTCGCGGTCGAAGTGGGTGATCTTCTCGATGAACTGGTAGTTCTCGAGCGTGGCCGGGCCCCGCTCACCGACCGTGCGGGTGCTCTGGTTGTCGCGGACCGGATGGCCCTGGCGGGTGGTCAGGATCGGGCGTTGATCGCTCATGCGTACCGTCTCTCCGTACTGCGAAGGCTCTCGGTGGACAGCGGAGTCAGCCTGGAACCGTTCTGGTGAAGGGTTATGACCGGGGCGTGACCCCGAGGCAAATGCATCGTCACAAAGGTTCTGATAGACGCAGCCTATGAATCTGGCCGGCCTCTCGCTCCGCGATCTCGAATACGTCGTCGCCGTCGCCGACGAGGGGCATTTCGGCCGGGCTGCCGAGCGCTGCAACGTCAGCCAGCCGACGCTGAGCGTGCAGGTCCGTAAGCTGGAAACCGCGCTCGGCCTGACTTTCTTCGAGCGCTCGAACCGGCGGATCCTGCTCACCGAGGCGGGCCAGGCCATCGTCCGGCAGGCGCGGGTCGTCCTGGCGGAGGCGCAGCGGCTCCTGGCGCTGGCCAGCGAGGGGCGCGGCTCGCCGCTCACCGGGCGTCTCGTGCTGGCGGCGATCCAGACGCTCGGCCCCTACTTCTTCCCGCTGGTGCTGCGGCCCCTGCGCGAGCAGTACCCGCTGCTGATGCTCTCGCTGTCCGAATCGCGCACGGCCGACATCGTCGAGGGTCTGCGCGACGGCCGCATCGACGCGGCCCTGGTCTCGCTGCCGCTGCCGTCGCACGGGCTCGCGGTCTCGCCGCTGTTCGTCGAGCCGTTCTGGCTCGCCTGCCCGGCCGAGCACACCCTCGCCCGGGGCGGCGCGCTCTCCGCCAACGAGATCGCGGGGCCGGACCTGCTGCTCCTCGACGAGG
Organism: Methylobacterium sp. 1030; assembly: GCF_040544715.1. Classification (NCBI taxonomy): domain Bacteria; kingdom Pseudomonadati; phylum Pseudomonadota; class Alphaproteobacteria; order Hyphomicrobiales; family Methylobacteriaceae; genus Methylobacterium; species Methylobacterium sp. 1030. The sequence goes on from NZ_JBEPKM010000003.1 coordinate 49,558, forward strand.
GCAACTGCCTGCGCGACCAGACGATCGCGGCCTGCGGCGCCGGCTCCTCGGTCGGCCGCCACGCGACCAGCCTGGAGACGCTCCGCTCGATGGTGGCGGCGGGCGCCGGATACACGCTGCTCCCGGCCCTGGCGGTGCCGGCGAGCCCCGATCCTAGCGGCCTGACGGTCACCCGCGCCTTCGACGTCGACGGGCCCGGGCGGACCATCGCGCTGGTTTGGCGCGCGAGCGATCCGCGGGCCGCCGGCCTCGCGAGCCTGGCCGCCTTCTTCCGGGCGCACGCGCCAGCGGGCACGGCCGCCTGCCGCGACGGCGAGGCCGTCGCCTGAGCCGCCGCGGACGCCCACCTTGAGCGGTTGTGAATAGGAAGAGGAGCCGCAACCGGTCTATCAGGACGGGTGACGACAGGGAGCGGCTCGATGCGGCGCACGATGGTCTGGGCCGTACTGGCGCTGCTGATCCCCGCGGGCGCGCGCGCCGAGCCGAAGGACAGCTTCGCCCGGATCGACCAGATCAACCGCGCCTCCCTGGTGATGACGGTGGAGACCGGCATCGTGCCGCGGGCGCTGGGCGCGACCGTCGCCCGCGCCCTCGACCAGGTCGCCGCCGACGCCGCCAAGCCGGGCGCCGAGCGGCCGGACGATTACCTGCGGATCGAGCCGCTGATCACCGCCATCGCGGGGGCCGACGCCACGCGGATGCATTCCGGGCGCAGCCGCCAGGACATCATCCCGACGGTGCTGAAGCTCGAGCAGCGCGACCGTCTCCTGAACCTGGCCAAGGCGCTCGACGAGACCCGGGCGGCCCTGCTGGCAGTGGCCGAGCGCGAGGCCGACACGATCGTCCCGGCCTACACCAACGGGGTGCAGGCCCAGCCGACGACGCTCGGCCACGTCTACCTGGGCTACGCATCCGTCCTCGCCCGCGACGCGGACCGCCTCCGGGAGAGCTGGGCGCGGCTGAACCTGTCGCCCCTGGGCGCGGCCGCCCTCGGCACGTCGAGCTTCCCGGTGGATCGCGAGAGGCTGGCGGCGCTGCTCGGCTTCGACGCGCCGGTGGAGAACAGCTACGATTCCGGCCAACTCGCGCCCATGGACATGGGGCTCGAGCTGACCGGGCTCGCGGCGAACCTCGCCACCACGGCCGGCAGCTTCGCGCAGGATCTCTACGCGCAGTACCAACAGACCCGGCCCTGGATCCTGCTGCGGGAGGGCGCGCTCACCGGGCCGAGCAGCATCATGCCGCAGAAGCGCAACCCCGTCGCGCTCTACAGCCTGCGCATGAAGGCCAGCGACGTCGTGGGGGCCGCCCAGGCCTTCGTCATCATGGCGCACAACGTCGATTCCGGCATGCCGGACTACAAGCGCAACCAAGCCGAGCCGCCGGGGCGGACCCTGGCCGAGGCCGCCGAGATGTGCCGGCGCTGGACGCGCGTCCTCGACGGGCTGGTCGTGGACCGGGCGCGCGCCGCCGACGAGGTCGCGGCGGACTACTCCACCACCACCGAGCTCGCCGACACGCTCCAGCGCGAGGCCGACGTCCCGTTCCGGCTCGGCCACCACTTCGCGTCCGAGCTCGTGAGCTACGGCCGCAGCCACGACCTGCGCCCGGCCGACCTGCCATTCCCGGAGGTGCGGCGCATCTACGCCGAGGCCGCGGCGGGGTCGGGGCTGAAGCCGGACCTGCCCCTCGACGAGGCCCGCTTCCGGGCGGCGCTGTCGGCCCGCGGCATGATCGACGCCACGAAGGGGCTCGGCGGCCCGCAGCCCGCGGAGGTCCGGCGGATGCTGGGCGCCGCGCAGACGCGGCTGCGGACCGACCGCGACTGGCTCGACGCCCGCCGCAAGGGCCTGGCCGACGCCCGGGCGCGCCTCGACGCCGCCTTCGCGGCCCTCACGCGCGAGCCCTGAGTTCCGCGCGGGGGCGCCGTGCCGAAACTCTGCCGTGACAGGGCCAATATTGCGGTATAGCGCGCGCCTGACGCCTGCCGGCTGAAGCGGGCCTCTCCCGATCGGTCGCCTTGCCCCCTCTCCGCACCCTCGGCCTCTGGGCCGCCCTCGCCGCCGCGTCGGCGGCCGTGTCATACGGCCTGATGCAGGCGCAGTTCCCGGCCGCGCTGCTGCTCGGGCCGATGATCGCGGCCATCGCCTTCGGCGTCGGCGGCTCGCGCCTGCGCGTCCCGCGGCCCGCGTTCCAGGCCTCCCAGGCGGCGATCGGCTGCCTCGTCGCGCACGCCGTCACCGGGCAGATCGCCCAGACCCTGATGGAGGACGGGCCGCTCATCGTCGCGGTCGTGCTGGTCACCGTCGCGGTCAGCGGCCTCGTCGGCTGGATCCTGACCCGCCTGCGCGTGCTCCCCGGGACCACCGCGGCCTGGGGCTCGTCCCCCGGCGGCGCCTCCGCCATGGTGGCGATGGCCGAGGATTTCGGCGCCGATCCGCGCCTCGTCGCCTTCATGCAGTACGTGCGCGTCGCCGCCGTGGTGTTCTCGGCCTCGCTGGCCGCCCGCTTCCTGATGGAGGCCCCGGTCCCGGGGGCGTCGGCCGGCGCCGGCGAGGTCACCGGTCCGCTCTCGCTGCTGGCGACGCTGGCGGTCGCCGTCGTCGGCGCGGGCGCGGCGCTCGCCCTGCGGGTTCCGGCCGGCGCGCAGATCGGGCCGATGGTGCTGGGCAGCCTGCTCCACGCCACCGGGCTCGTCCGGATGGCGCTGCCGGTGCCGCTCCTCGAACTCGCCTACGCCTGCATCGGCATCTACGTGGGCCTGCGCTTCACCCGCGAGACGCTGCGCCTGACCGTCACCGCCCTGCCGGGCATCCTGGCGGCGACCTTCTCGGTCATCGCCCTCTGCGCGGCGTGGGGCTGGGGGCTGACCCTCCTGCTGCCCATCGACCTGCTGACCGCCATCCTCGCCACGAGCCCCGGCGGCCTCGACTCGGTGGCGATCATCGCGGTCGGCTCGAAGGCGGACGTCTCCTTCGTGCTGGCCGTCCAGACCCTGCGCCTGTTCGTGGTGCTGCTCACCGGCCCGCTGCTCGCCAAGTGGATCAGCCGGTCCGTGCCGGAGGCCGCCATCCGATGAACGCCTTGGTCCTCGCCTTCCTCAATTCCTGGCGCGGCCTGCGCCACGGCGCGCGCACCGAGCGGGCCGTGCGCCAGGAACTCGTGCTCCTGGCGCTCGGGATCCCGGTCGCGCTGTTCCTCGGCGCGACGCTCTGGGTGCGCGTCGCCCTGATGGTCAGCCTGCTGCTGATGCTGGCCGCGGAGTTCCTGAACACCGCCGTCGAGAAGCTCTGCGACCACGTCCATCCGGGCCATCACCCGATGATCGGGACCGTGAAGGACCTCGCCTCCGCCGGCACCTTCATGGCGCAGATGGCGGCGCTGCTCGTCTGGGTGGCGGCGCTGGTGGACCGTCTCGGCTGACCTGCCGCGCGCGGGGCGCGCTCGCATCCGCGGGCCGGAGGGTCTATCTGGCCGGCATCGCCCCGCGCATCGGCCGAGACTGCACACCGTGACGGACTACATCCGCAAGATCCTCACCGCCCGCGTCTACGACGTCGCGATCGAGAGCCCCCTCGATCCGATGCCGCGCCTGACGCAGCGGCTCGGCCGGGCGGTTCTGCTCAAGCGCGAGGATCTCCAGCCGGTCTTCTCGTTCAAGCTGCGCGGCGCCTACAACAAGATGTCGGGCCTGCACCCCGACCAGATCGCCCGCGGCGTCGTCTGCGCCTCGGCGGGCAACCACGCCCAGGGCGTCGCCCTCGCCGCCGCCAAGCTCGGCGCGCGGGCCGTGATCGTGATGCCGCGCACCACCCCCTCGATCAAGGTCGATGCCTGCCGGGCGCGCGGGGCCGAGGTCGTGCTGCACGGCGACGCCTTCGACGAGGCCCTGGCGCAGGCCAAGATCCTCGAGGACGAGCAGGGCCTGACCTTCCTGCACCCCTTCGACGATCCGGACGTGATCGCCGGCCAGGGCACCATCGGCAAGGAGATCCTGGAGCAGCATACCGGCCCGATCGAGGCGATCTTCGTGCCGGTGGGCGGCGGCGGGCTGGCCGCCGGGATCGCCACCTTCGTGAAGTACCTGAGGCCCGGCACCAAGGTGATCGGCGTCGAGCCCGAGGACGCCGCCTGCATGGCCGCCGCGCTCGCGGCCGACACCCGGGTCAGCCTGCCGAGCGTCGGCCTGTTCGCCGACGGTGTCGCCGTGCGGCAGGCCGGCGAGGAGACCTTCCGGCTCTGCCGCGAGCATCTCGACGAGGTCATCACCGTGGACACCGACGCTATGTGCGCCGCGGTCAAAGACATCTTCGACGACACCCGCGCGGTGTCCGAGCCCTCCGGGGCGCTGAGCCTCGCCGGCGCCAAGATGTACGCCGAGCGCGAGGGCGGCGACGGCACGCTGATCGCCATCTCGTCGGGGGCGAACCTGAACTTCGACCGCCTGCGCCACATCGCCGAGCGCGCCGAGATCGGCGAGCAGCGCGAGGTCCTGATCGGCGTGACCATCCCGGAACGTCCGGGCGCCTATCGCGCCTTCATCCAGGCCCTCGGCCCGCGCGCCGTCACCGAGTTCAACTACCGCCACGCCCCGGGCTCCGAGGCGCAGATCTTCGTGGGCATCAACGTCGGCGGCGGCAAGCGCGAGAAGCAGGCGCTGATCGGCTCCCTGCGCGACGCCGGCTACCGCGTCCTCGACATGAGCGACAACGAGATGGCCAAGGTCCATGTCCGCTACATGGTCGGCGGCCGGGCCGTGGGGGTGGCGCACGAGCGCCTGTTCCGCTTCCAGTTCCCGGAGCGGCCGGGCGCGCTGATGAAGTTCCTCGAAGCGCTGGGCCCGGACTTCGACATCACGCTGTTCCACTACCGCAACCACGGCGCCGATTACGGCCGGGTGCTCGCCGGGATCGCGGTGCCGCCGGCCGAGCGCGCCCGCTTCGACGCCGTCATCGAGGCGCTCGGCTACCCGGCCACCGACGAGACCGAGAACCCGGCCTACCGCCTGTTCCTCGACGGCGAGGGCGCCGGGACGCTCTGAGCCCCGGCGGCGGCACGCCCCCGCGTCACCCGCCGTCAGCTCTCCGCCACGTCGACGGAGGTGACGTCCGGCATCGCCCGCAGCTTCGCCGCGATGGTCTCGAAGCTCGTGCGCGACAGGCGCACGAAGGTGACGGTGACCTCGTCGAGGTCCGGGTCGGGCCCCGGATGGACCGTGAAGGTCCGGACGCGCGAGGCACGCTCGCCGGTCGCCGCCTGGAGGGTGTCGATCGACATGGTGCCGCGCTTGGCGGTCAGCCGCAGCGTCTGGGCGCGCATCCGGTCGCGCCAGCGCTCCTCGAAGGGCTTCACGCCGGCCAGGATGCCGACGATCAGTGCCGTCGCGGCGAGCGCCGGCACGTAGAGGCCGCTGCCGATCGCCAGCCCGATCGCCGCCACGCCCCAGAGGCTCGCGGCCGTGGTGAGGCCCTTCACCACCTCGCCGCGCAGCAGGATCGTCCCCGCGCCGAGGAAGCCGATGCCGGAGACGACCTGCGCGGCGATACGGGACGGGTCGAGGACGACGTGCTCGGCGCCCAGCACGTCGGCGAAGCCGAAGGCCGAGACCAGCATGATCAGGCAGGAGCCGACGCAGACCAGCATGTGGGTCCGCAGGCCGGCCGCCCAGAGCAGGCGCTCGCGCTCCAGGCCGACCACGCTGCCGAACAGGGCCGCCAGTGCCAGCCGGGCCACCATCTCGCCGTTGCCGATCAGAGCCGCCTCCGTGCCTCCGCCCCGCGCGGATCGCGCGGATCCTTGCGGCTTTAGCGTGGGCGGATCAAGCGATCCCGAGGGCCGCCTTCTCGACCTCGTAGGCGGCCCGCACGGCGGCGGCCCCGTAGGCGCGCTCCAGGCGGCGCACGGTGAAATGCGCCCGCGCGGTCGACTGGAAGTGGTTCATGAAGGCGGTGTTGACCGCCGCCCCGCCGAAGGCGCCGAGGATCGGCACCGCCTGGGCGGCGACCTTCTGGGAGGCCACGAGGCCGAAGCGCGCGGCGATCTGCGCGGTGAAGCGGATCAGCGCCGGCGCCGACTGGTCGAGGAGCGTCTTGCTCCCGGCGTAGCGCGCCGCCTCCGACAGGGTCTTGGCCAGCGCGGCGCGGACCGCGAAGTAGCCGCTCTCGGTGAGCGCCGAGCCCGCCTCGGTCTCCGCCATGGCCCGGCCGCCGAGGGCGAAGACCTGCACGCAGGCGAGCGCGCCCTCGGGGGTCTCGAGATCCTCCCCCTCCTCCCGGGCGATCTCGGCGATCGAGCGCAGCATCAGCGTGGTCGAGACCGGCAGCTCGACCGCCAGCGTCGCGAGGCCGAACGCGCCGCCGACCGCGCCCGAGAGCGCCGCCATCGCCTTGTGCTTGGCGTCGCCCGAGCCGAGCAGCCGCGTGAGACGGCTCTCGGCCTTCGCGGCCACGCCGCCGAGACCCTCGCCCTCGGCGGGGACGAGTTCCTTGCGCGGCAGCGTCGCCAGCGCGACGCGCAGCGCGCCCCGCATGGCCACCTCGGTGCTGCGGCTGACGGCCTCGGTGACCGGGGTCGGCAGCGATCTGCCGATGATGTCGAGGGGCGCGCCGGCCGCCGCGGAGAGCCGCGCCGCGAGGCTCGGACGCTCCAGCACCTGCACGGCGCGGCGCAGGGCGGCGAGATCCGCGTCGCTCAGCGCTATCTCTGGCGTCTCGGCCGGCAGCGTCTCGCCGGCGCGGGTGAGGTCGCTCGTGCTCATCCGTCGATCCCTGGATCTGTCCCGCTCACGCGGCCCCGGGGGCGCGCGCCGTGGTAGGAAGCTCGGGCCCCGGGATGCGGTTCCCCGGCTCCTGGGCGTCCCGCGCCGGGGCCGCGGCCTCCACCCGACCGCTCCGGCGCCCGACCGCGAGGCAGAGCACGAGGACGGGGATTCCCACGAGGGAGGTCATGACGAAGAAGGCCGGGTAGCCGATCGCCGCGACCACGAAGCCCGACGAGCCCGCGATCAGCTTGCCCGGCAGCGCGTAGAGCGAGGAGAACAGCGCGTACTGCGTCGCCGCGTAGGCCGGGCTGGTGAGGCTCGACATGTAGGCGATCAGCACGATCCCCGCGAAGGAGCTGCAGAAGTTCTCGATCGAGATGGCCACGGTCAGGCGCCAGATCTCGGGCGCGCCGGCCGCCAGCCACGCGAAGGCGAGGTGGGAGGCGGCGGCCAGGAAGGCGCCCAGCAGCAGCGTCGGGAACAGGCCGAACCGGGCCAGCGCCCAGCCGCCCGCGAAGCCGCCCGCGATGCCGACCCAGATGCCGTAGAGCTTGGTGACGGTGGCGATCTCCTTCAGGTCGAAGCCCAGCGTCCGGTAGAGCGGGCTCGCCATGACGCCGGACAGGAAGTCGGGCAGCCGGAACAGGGCCACGAGCAGGAGGATGCCCCAGAGCGCGCCGCCGAACCGGCCGTGCAGCTCGGTCAGCGGCTCCAGGATGGCGCGGCGCATCGACCAGAACCGGGACCGGCCTAGCGTCTCGGCGGGGGCCGCGCGCGGTCTGTCGAAGGCCGGGGCCAGCAGGGCGGCGATCATCCCGACCAGCATGAGGGCGGCCATGATCAGGTAGGCCAGCGTCCAGCCCCCCGCGGAGGCGATGAACAGCGCGCCGGCGCCGGCGCTGATCAGGCCGAGGCGGTAGCCGAGGTTCGAGGTCGCCGCCAGGATGCCCTGGAAGTCGCTGCCGGCGGCGTCGATGCGCCAACCGTCGATCACGACGTCCTGGCTGGCCGCGCAGAACGCCACCAGGAAGGCCCCGAGCCCGAGGAGCGCGAGGTTGGTCTTCGGGTCCGAGAAGGCCATCAGGATCAGGCACAGGGCGACCGCGGCCTGCGTCGTCACCATCCAGGCGCGGCGGCGCCCGAGCCGGGCGCTCAGCACCGGCACGTTCAGGCGGTCGATCGCGGGCGCCCAGAGAAACTTCAGCGAGTAGGGCAGCGCCACGTAGCTGAACAGGCCGATCGCCCGGACGTCGATGTCCGAGAAGGCGAGGCGGAGCGTGAACGTCCCCAGCACCAGGAGCAGCGGCAGTCCGGACGAGAATCCGAGTGCCAGCATGAGCGCGATCCGCCGATCCTCGACGATGTCGCGGAGCCGGAAGCGACGCGTCGCCTGTGGCTGGTTCGCCATGGCATGGAACTCCTGAGCGTTCGTGGCCTTGATCCCGCGAAATCGTGGCAGCCTTACGCCGCACCTGTCTCCGCTGGATCCTGCTGTCTTGCGCCCCAATCTTGGTAGAAGCTTGCTTAACGCGGTGTCCACGTCCCGCGGTCGGAGCGCGATGGTGGCGCCGCCGGACGAACGGGGGCACCGCCTGACTGTGGAATGACGCGTTGAGTGCCCGATCCGAGACCGGTCCGCCCCTCGCGACGCTCGTCGACGCGTTCGCGTCGAGTCCGTCGCCGATGGTCATCACCGATGCCCGCGCGCCCGACAACCCGATCGCCTGGGCGAACGACGCCTTCCTGAGCGCCACCGGCTACGCCGCCGACGAGATCGTCGGGCGCAACTGCCGCATGCTGCAGGGGCCGGCCACGGACCGGTCGACGATCCAGCGGATCCGCGCGGCCGTCGAGTCCGCCGAGGCGATCTCGGTGGAGCTGCTCAACTATCGCAAGGACGGGACGTCGTTCTGGAACGCGATGACCATCACGCCGGTGCGCGACGCCGAGGGGCTCGCCTACTTCTACGCCGCCCAGGCGGACATGACCCATGTCCACCAGATGGAAGTGTCGATGCGCGGCACCAACGACGAACTGGAGCGCCTCGTCGCGGCGCGGACCCAGGACCTGACATCGGCGCTGGAGCAGAAGACCGCCCTCCTCCACGAGGTCGATCACCGGGTGAAGAACAATCTCCAGGTGATCTCGTCGCTGATGCTGCTGAAGGCCCGGCGCACGCCCGAGGGCGAGGCGCGCGACGCGCTCCAGGGCATGGCCGAGCGGATCGGCGCCCTCTCGACGGCGCACCGGATGCTCTACTCCGAGGGCGACTGCACGCACTTCAACCTCGGCGACTTCGCGGCCGAGTTCCTGGCCGACATGAATGCCGGCCTGGACCCGGAGCGGCGCCGGGTGGAGGCCGACGTCGAGCCGATCGCGGTGGCCGCCGCGATGGCGGCGCCTCTCGCGCTGATGATCCACGAACTGACGGCCAACGCCCTGCGCCACGCCTTTCCGGGCGAGCGCGAGGGGCGCGTGTCGATCGTCGCCCGCCGCACCGATGGCGGGATGCACATGACGATCCGCGACGACGGCGTCGGCGTCGCCGCGGCGGCCCCGAACCCGGCGGGGTTCGGGCGCAATCTCGTGGAGATGGTGGTCCGGCAGATGCGCGGGACCATCGCCTGGGCGGATGCCGGCCCGGGCACGACCGTCGAGATCGACATCCCGCTCCTGCAGCCGGCTTGAGAAATCGACGTGGAGGCATCAAGCTCGTCGGCCGCGGGGCCGGAGGACGAAGAGCGCATGGGGACCGGGAACGCCGCCGCGGACGCCGCGCTCCGCATCCTCGTGGTGGAGGACGAGGCCCTGATCGCCCTCGAGCTGGAATGCCTGCTGGACGATCTCGGGCACGTCACCGTCGGCGTCGCCGGCAACGCGACGGAGGCCATCGCGATGGGCCGGTCCACGGCGCCCGACGTCGCCCTCGTCGACATCCACCTCGTCGACGGCCCGACCGGCATCGACGTGGCCCGGGCGCTCTCGGCCGACCGGCGCACCACCGTGGTGTTCATGACCGCGAACGCCAAGCGCATCCCGGCCGATTTCGCCGGCGCGATCGGGGTGATCGCCAAGCCCTATTCCGAGCGCGTCGTCGCCAGCACCCTGGACTACGTGGCCGATCGCCGGGCCGGCCGCGACGGGCCGGCCTGCCCGGACGGGTTCTCGCCCGCGCCCGTCTGAGGTTCTTCGGGTCAGGCCCCCGGCGCGCGGCCCACGGGTCTCAGCCCCGCGCCGCGCGCTCGCGCTTCAGCCGGTAGAGCGCGTCCAGCGCCTCGCGCGGGGTCAGCGCGTCCGGGTCGATCCCGTCGAGCAGCGCGCCCAGCGGATCCTCCGGCGGCGGTTCCGGCGGCGGGGGCGGCGCGAGGGCCGCGAAGAGCGGCAGGTCGTCGATCCGGGCGCGGGCCGGGCGGCCGCGCTCGGCCTTCTCCAGGCTCTTGAGGATCGCGCCGGCCCGGGTCACGACGCTGCCCGGGAGGCCGGCGAGCCGTGCCACCTGCAGCCCGTAGCTGCGCTCGGCGACGCCCGGCACGACCTCGTGCAGGAACACGACGCCGTCCCGGTGCTCGGCCACCTTCAGGGTGGCGTTCTCCAGCCGCGCCAGCCGGTCGCCCAGCGCCGTCAGCTCGTGGAAATGCGTGGCGAACAGCGCCCGGCAGGCATTCACCTCGTGGAGGTGCTCCAGGCAGGCCCAGGCGATCGACAGGCCGTCGAAGGTCGCGGTGCCGCGGCCGATCTCGTCCAGGATCACCAGGGAGCGCCGGGTCGCCTGGTTGAGGATCGCCGCGGTCTCGACCATCTCGACCATGAAGGTCGATTGCCCCCGGGCGAGATCGTCGGCGGCGCCGACGCGGGAGAACAGCCGGTCGACCCGGCCGATCCGCGCCTCTGCGGCCGGCACGAAGGCGCCGATCTGGGCGAGCACCGCGATCAGCGCGTTCTGGCGCAGGAAGGTCGACTTGCCGCCCATGTTCGGGCCGGTGATCAGGCGGATCCGGCCGCGCGTGTCGCCGGACAGGTCGCAGTCGTTGGCGATGAACGGCTCGCCGGCCCGGTGCAGGGCCGCCTCGACCACCGGGTGGCGGCCGCCGACCACGACGAAGCTGAGCGAGTCGTCGACCACGGGACGCCGCCAGTCGAGCTCGACGGCGAGTTCCGCGTGGCTCGCCGCCACGTCGAGCCCGGCCAGCGCCTCGGCCACCTCGGCGACGGGCTCGGCCTGGGCCAGCACGCGGGCCGCGAGGTCGTCGAAGACGGCGGCCTCCAGGGCCAGGGCCCGGTCGGAGGCGCCCGAGATCTTCGATTCGAGCTCGCCCAGCTCGACGCTAGTGAAGCGCATCGCGTCCACCATGGTCTGGCGATGGACGAACTCGCTCTGCAGGCCCTTCAGGCAGGCCTCGCCGACGGATTGCGGGACCTCGATGAAGTAGCCCAGCAGATTGTTGTGCTTGATCCGCAGGGTCCGGCAGCCGGTCTGCTCGGCGTAGCGCGCCTGAAGGGCCGCGATCACCTTGCGGGAATCCTGTCCGAGGGTCCGCGCCTCGTCGATCTCCGGGTGGTAGCCCGTGCGGACGAATCCGCCGTCGCGCCGGCTCAGGGGCAGCTCGTCGGCGAGCGCCGCCGCCAGAGTCGCGATGAGCGCCCGGTCGGCCTCGGCCAGATGCTCGGCCAGCCGGGCGAGTTCCGCCGGGAGGCCGTGCATGGCGGCGAGGCGCGCGCCGAGATCCGCCGCGACCGCGAGGCCGTCGCGGATCGCCGCGAGGTCCCGAGGACCCGCGCGACCGAGCCCGGTCCGCGAGAGGGCCCGGGCGAGGTCGGGCGCGCGGGCCAGGGCGTCGCGCAGGAAGCCGCGCAGGCGCGCGTCGTCCACCAGGTACGCCACCGCGGCGTGCCGCCGGGCGATGGCGTCGAGATGGGTGAGCGGGCCCGCGAGGTGCTCAGCGAGCAGCCGCGCCCCGTTCGCCGTCACGGTCCGGTCGATCGTGGCGAGGAGGCTCCCGGCGCGCTCGCCCGACAGGGTGCGGGTGAGTTCGAGATTGGCCCGCGTCGCCGCGTCGATCGCCAGGGTGGCGCCGCCATCCTCGCGGGTCGGGACCGCCAGGGGCGGACGGGCCGCGAGCTGCGTCCGGGCGATGTAGAGCAGCGCCGCCCCGGCGGCCGCGATCTCGGCCCGGGTGAACTGGCCGAACCCCTCCAGGGTCGAGACCCCAAACTGCTCGCGCAGGCGCCGCTCGGCGGCCGCGGGCTCGAGCTCGGCCTGCGCGAGGGGCACGACGGCGGCGCGGCTCTCCTGCCACAGGCGCGCGAGGGCCGGATCGGCGTGGATCGCCTCCGACAGGACGATCTCCCGCGGGTCGTGCCGCGCGATGGCGCCGGACAAGTCGCCGCCCGCGACCTCGCTGAGGGAGAAGCGGCCCGTGGAGATGTCCACCGCGGCGAGGCCGTAGGCGACCGCCCCCTCCCCCGTCTTCCGGCGGCCGATGGCCAGGAGGAGGTTGGCGCGGGCCGGGTCGAGGAGCCGGTCCTCGGTGATCGTGCCGGGGGTGACGAGCCGCACGACCTCGCGGCGGACCACGGATTTCGGCCCGCGCTTCTTGGCCTCGGCCGGATCCTCTGTCTGCTCGCACACCGCCACGCGGTGGCCGAGGGCGATGAGGCGGTTGAGATAGTCGTCGGACCGGTCGACCGGCACGCCGCACATCGGGATCTCGCCGCCCGCGTGCTTGCCGCGCTTCGTCAGGACGATGCCGAGGGCCCGGGACGCGATCTCGGCGTCCTCGAAGAACAGCTCGTAGAAGTCGCCCATCCGGTAGAACAGCAGGCAGTCCGGATTGGCGGCCTTGATCTCGATGTACTGCGCCATCATCGGCGTCGCGCCGGCCGGGTCCAGGCCGGGCGTGGGCGTCGTGTCGGCGGCGGGGCGGACGGCGGTTCTGGCCATGCCGCCTCTTAGCAGAGCGACGCCGGCGAATCAGGCCGGGCGAACCGATGCGACTGGGGAGAAGGCGCCCGGACTCCGCATCGCCGGTGGATGGCGCCCGGATCCGCCACAGCCTGCGCGGAATCCGGGCGCGGTCGCGATGTCAGTAGCGCGGGCCGCCCGTGGTGTTGCCGAGCTGCTGCTGGTAGCCCGGGCGCGACGGGTTGCGGGCGTTCGGGTTGCCGTGGCGCATCGTGTTCATGCGCCGCATCCGGCGCTCGTGCCGGGTCGAGTGATGGCGGTGCATCCGGTGATGATGCATGCGGTGATGGCGATGCATCGCCACGGTCTCGACCATGTCGGATCCGGCGAAGCCGGGCTGCGCGATCGCGGGCGCGGCCTGCGACGCGACGGTTCCGGCCAGGAGGCCGCCGAAGACCACACCCGCGGTCAGGAAAGAACGAAAAGACATCGTGGAGTAGCTCCGATCAACCCTCATGGGCCACCACCAAGTGACAAGTGCTCGTCATGTTCCGGAGCGGCGAGCGAAAAATAGTACGTGGCTTCCGAGAAGCGAACGGATTACCGCACCGCCCGACGCGCGTCCGCACTCGCCGGCGCGGAGACTTGCGAGATCCGGCCGTGCATTGAATATCGCTCTACAACTTGCCCGCGTGGACCGGCCCGCTTTCACGCGGGTGCAAGGCGGCTAGCGGAGGAACGCGCCGAGGTCGGCGTTGACCGCCTCGGGCTCCTCGTGGGCGAGCCAGTGGCTGGCCCGCTCGTACCAGCGGACCCGGCCGGCGTCGCAGAACGCGAGGCTCGCCTCCGCCAAGCCGGGCTGCAGCGCCGTATCCCGTCGCCCCCAGAGGATGAGCACCGGCACGCGCACCCGCGGCGGCCGCGCCCGGGGCAGCTGCACCAGGGCCCGGTACCAGTTCAGCATGCCGGTCATCGCGCCGGGCCGGAGCCACCCCGCGACGTAATGGTCGAGATCGGCCTGCGCGAAGGTGCCGGGCCGGCTGGAGGTCGTCAGCGCGCGCCGCAGGGCCCGGCCGCGATCCGCCGTGAGCAGCCGCTCGGGGAGGCGCGGGAGCTGGAAGAGGCCCACATAGGTGCTGCGCAGCCACTGACCGGGATGGCGGCGCATGTAGGTGCCGACAATCGCGGGATGCGGCGCGTTGAGGATCGCCAGCCGGTCGATCCGCTCGGGGTGGCGGCTCGCCACCCACCACGCGACGAGGCCCCCCCAGTCGTGGCCGACGAGCCGCACCGTGGGCGCGCCGTAGGCGTCGGCCAGGGCCAGGACGTCGCCGGCCAGCCGGTCCAGGTGGTAGGCGGCGATCCCCGCCGGCTTGTCGCTGAGGCCGTAGCCGCGCTGATCCGGCGCGATGATCCGCAGCCCCGCCTCGGCGAGCGGCCCGATCTGGTGGCGCCAGCCGTACCAGGATTCCGGGAAGCCGTGCAGCAGGATGGTCGGCGGCCCCGTCTCGGGGCCCGCCTCGGCCACGTGCAGGCCGATCTCCGGCAGGGCGATCCGGCGAAACCTCACTCCCGCGACGGTCATTCTCGCGCGCGCTCCGTCATGTCCGGCTCCCCCGCGGCGGAGAACGCGCGCGTCCTCCGGTCCGATCCGCTCAGAAGCCGAGCGCGGCGCCGTCGCCGGCGTCCGGGGAGAGCTGGTCGCGCAGACGCTCCGGCGCGGTCCGCGTCCAGAGGCACAGCAGCACGAAGGCGGCGCCGTGCAGGAGGGCGTGCGGCCCGGAATGGTCGGCCGCGGCGCGCCGGTCCGGCGCGGAACCGGGCACGGCGCCGGTCGGGGTCTTGGCAGGATGGGTCATGGTTCCGGTCTCCCGATGACGTGTTGCACCGGAGATCGTCGGCGGATGGTCCGGGTTACAGGGCCGCGGGCGCCGCGCGTGCGCCGCCGCACGCGGACATCTCGGCGCACCGGGTCAGCGCATCGGGTCGAGCCAGCGCGCGAGGGTCCCGGTCGCGATGCCCGCGCGGGTCTCCCGGTAGCCGAGTTCCGCCGATTCCCGGAAGCGCGACCACGCCCGCAGGTCGATGCCGGAGAGCTGCGGCTTCAGCACGGCGGTCGCGTGGGCCGCCGCCATCAGGCTCTGCGCGTCGCTCGACACGGTGGCGGCGCGCAGGAGCAGCGGGGCCAGGCCCGGCATCGCCAGCGGTGAGCCGATCAGCTTGCGCATGAGCCGGCCGCTCCACCCGCGCCGCGGCATATCCTGGAACGCCCGGTCGGTCCCGACATCGACGGCCAGGACCGGGCCGCGCTCCAGCCCGGCGGCGACGTCGGCCGGCAGGTTGTTCATCATGCCGCCGTCGACCAGGACGCCCTCGTCGCACAGCACGGGCGGCAGGAGGCCGGGGATCGCGATGCTGGCGCGCAGGGCCTTCGGCAGGTCGCCCGAGCGGTGCACCATGGTGTTGCCGGTCGTCAGGTTCGACGAGACGCAGAAGAACGGCAGCCAGAGGTCCTCGATGCGCACGCCGCCGTAGCGCGCCGCGAGGCCGGCATCGACCTTTGCGCCGCGGGTCAGCGCGTGCAGCGGCAGCGTGTAGTCGTTGATCGGGTTGCTGGTGGCGAAGAACGCCTCGATCTGGGCCTGGATCTCCGCGACGCTCCAGCCCATGGCGAGGCTCGCCGCGATGATCGCGCCCATGCTGGTCCCGCCCACGAAGTCGGGCGCGCAGGACACCTCGTCGAGGGCCTTGAGCACTCCTAGATGGGCGAGCCCCCGGGCCCCGCCGCCGCCGAGGACGAGGCCGCGCGCCGACCCGCTGGCGAGCCGCGCGAGGCGATGCAGATCCCCCCGGTCGCCGTCCCGGACCTGGATGCGCATCGCCGCGGGCAGCGCGGCGACCTCCGGATGCAGGGCCTTCGGGCGCCGGGCCGCGGGGTCCTGGCGCACGACGAGGTCCATGCGGATCCAGTCGGAGCGCACCCGGTCGAGATAGGCCGCCGCGCCCGGCCGCGGCGGCGCGCCGGGCTCGGCGAGGAGCAGGACATGGTCGCCCCGCCGCTGGCTCTGGCGGCACCAGGGGCAGTCGATGTCGTGCGCCGCGAAGATCGTGCGCGCGTGGGCGCCCTCGAAGGCCTGGAACCACGCCTCGTCGGCGCCCTCCGGCCAGTCGGTGAGGCAGCCGGTCTTCCCGGGCAGCAGGGCGTCGAAGGCGGCGGCGAGCTGCCGCGCCACCCGCGCCGGATCGGGCCCCTCGGTCACGGCCAGGATCGTGAAGATCCGCGGTGCGTGGTGGACCGAGTGGCCGTCGTAGATCGCCCGCAGGCGGTCGGCGAGCATCCGGGCGAAGTAGAGGAGTGTGTGCGGGTGCTCGGCGATCACCGCCTCGAAGGCCCCGCGGGTGAGTTGCAGGAGGTGCGAATCGCGCAGCGCCATAACGGTCGCCGCCCGCGGGGCGTCCGACAGCAGGGCCATCTCGCCGAAGGTCTCGGGCGGCCGCAGGCGCGCGATCCGGGTCGGCCGCCCGGCATGGTCGCGGGCCGAGACGCCGACCGCGCCGGAGACCAGCGTGTACAGGGCGTCCCCGGTCTCGCCCTGCTCGAACAGGGTCCGGCCGCCCGGCACCGCCACCGGCACCATCCGGGCCCGCACGGCCGCGATTGCCGGCGCGTCGAGGCCGGCGAGGAACGGGATCTCGGGTGCGCTCACGCCGGGACCGCCGCGTCGCTCGTCCCGCGCAGGCCTGCCGACGAACCCTGCCCCATCGTTCCGTTCCCGTCCCCGTGTCTTTCGACCACCATAGCGCATGGCGGCCGCCGGTACGCCCCGTGACCGTGGCCCGCATGTGAAACGCCGAGCCTTCGCGCGGCGGCGGCCATCCGCTACAGGCGGTGAAACACCGGAGCCGGGAGGAACGCATGTCGGGGCTTGAGCGGATCGCGATCGTGACCGGGGCCGGGACGGGTGTCGGCAAGGCCGCCGCCCTGGCGCTCGCCGACGCCGGATGGCGCGTCGTCCTCTCGGGGCGGCGTCAGGCTCCCCTCGAGGAGGTCGCCGCGCGGATCGGACACGGAGCCCTGGCGGTCCCGACCGACGTGACCGATCCCGACTCGATCGCCGCCCTGTTCGCGCGCACCAAGGCGGAGTTCGGCCGGCTCGACCTGCTGTTCAACAATGCCGGGATCGGCGCTCCGGCGGTCCCGCTGGAGGATCTGCCCCTCGAGACCTGGCGGCAGGTGGTCGACACCAACCTCACGGCGCTGTTCCTGTGCACGCAGCACGCCTTCCGGATCATGCGCGACCAGGATCCCCGGGGCGGCCGGATCATCAACAACGGCTCGATCTCGGCCCACGCGCCCCGACCGAACTCCATCGCCTACACGGCGACCAAGCACGCCGTGACCGGGCTGACCAAGGCGACCTCCCTCGACGGCCGGGCCTACGACATCGCCTGCGGCCAGATCGATATCGGCAACGCCGACACGCCCATGGGCGGCAAGATGAAGGCCGGCGTCCCGCAGGCGGACGGCTCCCTGCGGGCCGAGGCGGTGATGGATCCGGACCATGTCGGTCAGGCCGTGCTGTCCATGGCGAGCCTGCCGCTGGAGGCCAACGTGCAGTTCATGACCATCATGGCCACCAAGATGCCGTTCGTCGGCCGCGGCTGAACCAACGCGGTTTCCGGGCCCGCGCGGCGACGCCGCGCTGAACTGCTTGGCGGTGCGGACACGCGATCCGCCCTCCCCTGATCCGATCGAGCGGACCGGTCATCGCCGCCGTGCCGATCGGCCGGCCGCGCCCCGTGGCCCGCGCGACCCCATCGCGCCGACCGGCGATCGAACTCGGACCTGAACCCGCGGCGCGCTCCACACACACACCTGAGACCGCGCCGCGAGACGGGGCGCCGCGCGTGCCGATTGACGGCCCCATCTATAACTCATACAAATCGAATGCTCGAGCTTCTCAAGTTGCGGGCTTGGCCCTCGAAGAGGCTGCTGGCGGCGCCCGGATTGCGCTTCTGCCTGCCAACCCGGCCAAGTTTGCCGGATCGGCTCCCGCAGGGATATTCGGTCGGGCAGTGGATGGGTGTCGGCCATAGACTAGATAAGTAAAACATCGAGTTTTAATTATAGAAAATAATCGACCGACAATAACAGAAGTACGGACTCGCTTCGATTGAAGTCGAAGTCCGGCTGCGCAGCGATAGGGGGGGATTGTGATCGCCAGGCATACGGTTCTCAAATACATCCTGGGCCTGTCGCTCATCGGCGCGTGCGCCACGGCATCGGCGCAGGCGGCCGGCGGGGATTCGATCGGGGTCGCCATGCCGACCAAGTCGTCGCAGCGCTGGATCGACGACGGCAACAACATCGTCAGGCTTCTGAAGGCCAAGGGCTACAAGCCGGATCTGCAATACGCGGACGACGACATCCCGACCCAGCTCGCCCAGATCGAGAACATGCTCACCACCGGCGTGAAGATCCTGGTGATCGCTTCCATCGACGGCACGACCCTCAGCGATGTGCTGTCGAAAGCGAGCGAGCGCGGCGTCAGGGTCATCGCCTACGACCGGCTCATCCGGGGGACGCCGAACGTCGATTACTACGCCACCTTCGACAACTACAAGGTTGGCGTTCAGCAGGCGACATCCATCGTCGACGCCCTCGGCTTGAAGGACGGGAAGGGGCCCTTCAACATCGAGCTGTTCGGCGGTTCGCCCGACGACAATAACGCATACTTTTTCTACGACGGCGCCCTGTCGGTGCTGAAGCCCTACATCGACGCGAAGAGGCTCGTTG
Organism: Methylobacterium sp. 1030; assembly: GCF_040544715.1. Lineage (NCBI taxonomy): Bacteria > Pseudomonadati > Pseudomonadota > Alphaproteobacteria > Hyphomicrobiales > Methylobacteriaceae > Methylobacterium > Methylobacterium sp. 1030. The sequence continues at coordinate 68,017 of NZ_JBEPKM010000003.1, forward strand.
TGCGCTCGGGCCAGTTCGGCATGGACAAGGTGTCCACCCTGCGCTGGGACGCCGCGACCGCCCAGGCGCGGATGGATAACCTGCTCTCGGCCTATTACGGCAACGCCCATCTGGATGCCGTGCTCTCGCCCTACGACGGCATCTCCACGGCGATCCTCTCGTCGGTGAAGAGCGTGGGCTACGGGTCGGGCGGCGTGAAGCTGCCGGTGATCAGCGGCCAGGACGCCGAGCTGCAATCGGTCAAGTCGATCATCGCCGGTGAGCAGACGGCGACGATCTTCAAGGACACCCGGGACTTGGCCAAGGTGACGGTGGCGATGATCGACGCCATCGAGGCGGGCCGACAGCCCGAGGTCAACGACGTGAAGACCTACGACAACGGCAAGAAGATCGTCCCGTCCTACCTGCTCACGCCGGTGATCGTCACCCGGGCCAACTGGAAGCCGGCCCTGATCGACACGGGCTACTACACGCTCGACCAGCTCAAGTGACCGATGCCGGGGCGGAGCCCGGTCGCTCCGCCCGATCCGATCCCCGCCGCGACGACTGTCGCGCGGGCCGAACGTGCAGTCCGAGCTGGTAGGCGCCGCATGCAGCCCGTTCTCGAAATGCGGGGAATCACCAAGACCTTCCCCGGCGTGAAGGCCCTCTCCGACGTCAACCTGACCGTCGAGCCCGCCGAGATCCTCGCCCTGGTCGGCGAGAACGGCGCGGGGAAGTCGACGCTGATGAAGGTGCTGAGCGGCGTGTATCCCAACGGGTCGTACACGGGTGACATCACCTACGAGGGGCGGCCGGGCCGCTTCCGCGACATCACGGACAGCGAGCGCCTCGGCATCGTGATCATCCACCAGGAACTCGCCCTGGTGCCGTACCTGTCGATCGCCGAGAACATCTTCCTCGGCAACGAGCCGGCCCGGTTCGGGGTCATCGACCGGGATCGTGTCCAGGCCCGCGCCCGCGCGCTGATGGCGATGGTGGGGCTCGACGAGAGCCCCGACACCCTCGTCACCCATCTCGGGGTCGGCAAGCAGCAGCTCGTGGAGATCGCCAAGGCGCTCTCCAAGGAGGTGAAGCTCCTGATCCTCGACGAACCGACCGCGTCGTTGAGCGAGACCGACAGTGAGGCCTTGCTGCAGCTCCTGCTGCGCTTCAAGGCGCAGGGCATCGCCTCGATCCTGATCTCCCACAAGCTGAACGAGATCGCCAAGGTGGCCGACCGGATCACGGTCCTGCGCGACGGCAGCACCGTCGAGACCCTCGACTGCCGCGGCGGCGCGATCGACGAGGGCCGCATCATCCGGGCGATGGTCGGCCGCACGCTGGAGAGCCGCTACCCGGTCCGCACGCCGCGGATCGGCGCGGTGCTGATGGAGGTGCGCGACTGGACGGTCCACCACCCCGTCCACGCCGGCCGGGCGGTGGTGCGCGACGTCGACCTGAGCCTGCGCCGGGGCGAGATCGTCGGGATCGCGGGCCTGATGGGCTCGGGCCGGACCGAGCTCGCCATGAGCCTCTTCGGCCGGTCCTACGGCCGGGACATCCGGGGCACGGTCCGGATCGGGGGTGTCGAGGTCGACGTCTCGACGATCGACCGGGCGATCGCGGCCGGCCTCGCCTACGTCACCGAGGATCGCAAGCAACTCGGGCTCGTGCTGGGCGAGGACATCGCCCGGAACACCACCCTGGCGAACCTGCCCGGGATCTCCACCGCCGCGGTGATCGACGAGGCGGCCGAGCACCGGGTCGCGACCGGCTACCGCACCAAGATGCGCATCCGCTCCGTCGGGGTGACGCAGCAGACCGTGAATTTGTCGGGCGGCAACCAGCAGAAGGTCGTGCTGAGCAAGTGGCTGTTCACCCGGCCCAAGGTGCTGATCCTCGACGAGCCGACCCGCGGCATCGATGTCGGCGCGAAGTACGAGATCTACAGCATCATCAACGAGCTGGCGGAGGACGGCCGCGGCGTCCTCCTGATCTCCTCGGAGATGCCGGAACTGCTCGGCCTCTGCGACCGCATCTACGTGATGAACGAGTGGCGCTTCGTGGGCGAATTCGACCGCGCCGAGGCCAGCCAGGAAGCGATCATGCGCGCCATCATGCGCTCCAGGGGGCTGAACGGATGACCGACATCACAGTGAGCAAGTCCGTGAGCCCCGGCAGAGACCTCATCCCGGCCGCCGCCGCGGGCGAAGTCCGGGCCGGGCGCGGCCGCCTGCCGATGGCGCAGCTGCGCGCCTACGGTCTCGTCGTCGCGCTGGCGGTGATCACGCTGTTCTTCGAGGTCGCGACGGGCGGCGTCCTGTTCCAGCCGCTGAACCTGACCAACCTGATCCTCCAGAACAGCTACGTCGTCGTGATGGCGCTCGGGATGCTGCTGGTCATCGTGGCCGGGCATATCGACCTGTCGGTCGGCTCGGTGGTCGGTTTCGTGGGGGCGCTCGCCGCCCTGCTGATGGTCCGCTTCCACGTCGACCCGTTCTCTGCGGCCGTCCTGTGCCTCGCGGTGGGCGCGGTCATCGGCGGTCTGCAGGGCTACTTCGTGGCCTACCTCGCCATCCCGAGCTTCATCGTCACCCTGGCCGGCATGATGGTGTTCCGCGGCCTGACGCAGGTGCTGCTGCAGGGGGCCTCCATCGGACCGTTCCCGGAGGTGTTCCAGCTCCTCGCCAAGGGCTTCCTCGTCAACGGCGCCGGACCCTGGACCGCCGTCCTGATCGCCGCCGCGCTGGTCGCGACGCTGACCGGGCTGAACTGGCGACGGCGGCAGGCTCGGCTGCGGAACGCGAGCCCGGCCGAGTCCCCGGCGGCGTTCATCGGCCGCAACGGCGTGACCGCCATCCTGATCCTGGCCTTCGCCTGGCAGATGAGCGCGTACCGGGGCCTGCCCAACGTGCTCCTCGTGCTGCTGGCGCTGGTGACGCTCTACGGGTTCGTGACGACGCGGACGACGATCGGGCGCCGGATCTACGCGCTGGGCGGGAACATCAAGGCCGCGCGCCTCTCGGGGATCAAGACCGAGCGGCTGATTTTCCTGACCTTCGCCAACATGGGCGCGCTGGCGGGCCTCGCCGGCATGATCTTCGTCGCCCGGCTCAACACCGCGAACTCGAAGGCCGGCGTCGGGATGGAGCTCGACGTGATCGCGGCCTGCTTCATCGGTGGCGCCTCGGCGGCGGGCGGCATCGGCAAGGTCTCGGGTGTCGTGATCGGCGCCTTCATCATCGGCATCATGAACAACGGCATGTCGATCCTGGGGATCGGCGTCGACTGGCAGCAGGTGATCAAGGGCGTCGTCCTGCTCGCCGCCGTGTGCCTCGACGTCCACAACAAGACCAACCGGCTCTGACCGGCGCCCCGCGCTCCGCGGTCCCGCCTCCGGTTCGGATGGCCCCGATCGGGACGGCGCGGGTCCGCGTCGCGGAGGGTGTCGATCCGGCGGAGCCGCGATCGCTTGTGGCGTGCCCCGCGTGGTCGTGGCGCAGTGTTCGCGGAGGTCGGGCTGCCGGGCCCGGCCCGGCCGCCCGAGGCGGCGGCCGGGTTTCCGCCGCCCGGCGCGATCAGGTCTTGCGGGCGACCGTGAAGCGGGCGGCGTCGCGCAGGACGCGGGCGCCCTCCCCCCAGGACGACACCGCGTCCTCGCAGACGCCGACGAGGCGGTCGCACTCGGCGCGGGCCCCGTCGATGCCGAGACGGTCGACGAGCGTCGCCTTGCCGGCATCCTTGTCCTTGCCGGTGGCCTTGCCCATGGCCTCGGGCGAGGCCTCCCGGTCGAGGATGTCGTCGGCGATCTGGAAGGCCTGCCCCAGGGCGAGGCCGTAGCGCAGGAGTGCGGCCTGCTGGTCCTTGTCGGCACCGCCGACGATCGCGCCGGCCTCCACCGAGAAGGCCAGGATCGCGCCGGTCTTCATCGCCTGCATCCGCAGGGTGTCGTCCACGTCCATGTTGGCCGCGCCGAACCGGCCCTCGGCGGTGAGGTCGAGGATCTGGCCGCCGACCATGCCGCCGAGGCCCGAGGCCCGAGCGAGGCCGAGCACGAGGTCGGCGCGGATGCGCGCATCCGGCTGCCAGGTCGGGTCGGCCACGATCTCGAAGGCCAGCGTCTGCAGGGCGTCGCCGACGAGGATGGCGGTGGCCTCGTCGTAGGCCTTGTGGACCGTGGGCTTGCCGCGGCGCATGTCGTCGTCGTCCATCGCCGGCAGGTCGTCGTGGACGAGGCTGTAGCAGTGGACCAGCTCGACGCCGGCGCCGGCCGCCAGCGCGGCGGCCTCGGAGCCGCCGAGCATCCGGGCGGTCTCGATGGCCAGGAACGGCCGGAGACGCTTGCCGCCGCCGAGCACGGCGTGCCGCATGGCCTCCATCAGGCGGGGCGGCCGGGCGATCTCGCCGGCGCCGACCGCGGGGCCGAGCCGCTCGACCAGGAAGGTCTCGACCGTGCCGGCGACCTCCGTCAACCTGTGGGTAAAATCGGCGGCCGGCGTGACTGCCTTGACCGAACCGGTCGGTGCCTGCGTTGAGGGGGTCGGGGTCATCGGGCTTACGTCCGGTCCTGGCCTTGCGAAACCAATCGGGTGTCAGTTGGGCGGGGACGGACTCACGGTGGACGGGGCTCGACGCAGGCGGGAGACGGCAGGTCGCGACCTCCCGCTCGCGCGCCCGCGCCGTTCCCGTCGCGTCCGACAGCTTGTGGGAGCGCTGCTGCTGCTCCCCGCCGTCGGGTTCGTCCTCGCGCTGACGTTGGCGCTCGTCTATAGCGCGGTGATGCCGCCGTCGACCCTGATGCTGGGACGGTGGTTGACGCTTCAGCCGGTGAGTCGGGATCCGGTCCCGCTCTCCGCCATCGCGCCGGTCCTGCCGCAGGCGGTGATCGCCTCGGAGGATCAGCGCTTCTGCCTGGATCACGGGGTCGATTTCGGCGCGATCCGCGACGTGGTCGAGGACGAGGATTCCCCGAGCCGCGGCGCCTCCACGATCGCCATGCAGACGGTGAAGAACGTCTTCCTGTGGCCCGGCCGCTCCTACATCCGGAAGGCCATCGAGATCCCGCTGGCGCTGGCGCTCGACACGCTCTGGGGCAAGCGCCGGATGATGGAGATCTACCTCAACGTCGCCGAGTGGGGCGACGGGATCTACGGCGCGCAGGCCGCGAGCCGGCACTGGTTCGGCAAGGACGCGAGCCGGCTGACCCGCAACGAGGCCGCCCTGCTCGCCGCCGTGCTGCCGAACCCGATCACCCGCAGCGCCGGCCGGCCCTCTCCCGGGGTGCGCCGCCGGGCCGCGCGGATCCAGGCGATGATGGGACAGATCGACGGCCTCACGGGCTGCGTGCGGCGGTAGCAGGGGGCGACTCGCCTCTGTAAGACGGGCCTTCCAAGCGTGAGAGCCGGGACCGATACACGATGAGCGATGCCGCCTACGACCTGAGCCTGGAGCGCATCGCCCTGATCCGCCGGATGGTCGTCGCCTGGGACGGCGCCGAGCCGGGGGCGCCGACCATCCACCCGGCCGCCCCCTATGGCAGCCTCGACCGCGACGGCGACATCGCCAACGTCACCGGCGACGACGAGGGCGCCGAGGAGGAGCACCGGTCCCTCGAGGACGGCCTCGCCGTCTTCGTCCAGAACGGGCAGCTGAAGCCGGGCCGGTACCAGTACCACAACGGTCTGGCCAAGCTCGATCCGGGCGCCGTGGGCGACGTCTTCCGGGACGCGGCCACCGGCGAGACCCCGGACCTGATCACCTTCGCGGTGACGCCCGAGCACCTCGCGCTGATCCCGCAGCTGAACATCGGGTGGAACGCCGAGCAGGGGGTGCCGCGCGTCGACCCGGAGCGGCCCTACGGCGCGGACGGTGCCTACACCGCGGCCATGAAGCGCCTTCTCGCCGCCGTGCCGGGCGCGGCCGCGAACGACGACGAGGACGCGGAGACGCGGCTCGTGCGCCTCCATCGCGAATTGCAGCCGGCCCTGCAGATCTTCCTGCGCTACGCCGATCTCGGGCCCGGCGACTTCCGTCGGGCCGCCGAGCGCTGGCTCCCCGCCTGACGGCTACCTCCGGTCGCGGCCGCCCGCGCGGCGGCGACCGGCACCGGGCTCAGCCCTCGCGCTTCTTGCGCTGGGCCAGGGTGCGCAGGCGCAGGGCGTTGAGCTTGATGAAACCCGCCGCGTCGCGGTGATCGTAGGCGACGGCGCCCTCCTCGAAGGTCACGAGGTCCTGGTCGTAGAGCGAGTGCGGGCTCTCGCGGCCGATCACGTGGACGCCGCCCTTGTAGAGCTTCAGCCGCACCGTGCCGGTGACCTTCTCCTGGCTCTTGTCGATCAGGGCCTGGATCATCTCGCGCTCCGGCGAGAACCAGAAGCCGTTGTAGATGAGCTCGGCGTATTGCGGCATGAGCTGGTCCTTGAGGTGCGCGGCCCCCCGGTCCAGCGTGATCGACTCGATGGCGCGGTGCGCCGGCAGCAGGATCGTGCCGCCCGGCGTCTCGTACATGCCGCGGCTCTTCATGCCGACGAAGCGGTTCTCCACCAGGTCGAGCCGGCCGATGCCGTTGGCGCGGCCGAGCTCGTTGAGCTTGGTCAGAAGGCTCGCGGGCGACAGAGCCTCGCCGTCGATCGAGACGGCGTCGCCGCGCTCGAACCCGATCGTGATGACCGTCGGCTGGTCGGGCGCCTCCTCGGGGGAGAGGGTGCGCGAGTAGACGTAGTCCGGCACCTCGACGGCCGGATCCTCCAGCACCTTGCCCTCCGAGGAGGCGTGCAGGAGGTTGGCGTCCACCGAGAACGGGCTCTCGCCGCGCTTGTCCTTGGCGATCGGGATCTGGTGCTGCTCGGCGAAGGCGATGAGCTGCTCGCGCGAGCGCAGGTCCCACTCGCGCCAGGGCGCGATTACCGTGACGTCGGGCTTCAGCGCGTAGTAGCCAAGCTCGAACCGGACCTGATCGTTCCCCTTGCCGGTGGCGCCGTGGCAGACCGCGTCGGCGCCGACGCGCTCGGCGATCTCGATCTGCTTCTTGGCGATCAGCGGCCGGGCGATCGAGGTGCCGAGCAGGTAGACGCCCTCGTAGACGGCGTTCGCCCGGAACATCGGGAAGACGTAGTCGCGGACGAATTCCTCGCGCAGGTCCTCGATGTAGATATTCTCGGGCTTGATGCCGAGGAGCTCCGCCTTGCGGCGCGCGGGCTCCAGCTCCTCGCCCTGGCCGAGATCGGCCGTGAAGGTGACGACCTCGCAGCCGTAGGTGGTCTGCAGCCACTTCAGGATGATCGATGTGTCGAGGCCGCCGGAATAGGCCAGCACGACCTTCTTCACGGGGCTCTTCGCGGGGACGGACATGGGACTTCCGGAACTGGGCGAGGGATCTGGCTCGGCGTCTGCGGCTTATCGCGGGTGTCACCGGCCTGCAACCGGCGCGCCGCCTCGCGCGTAGCCGAGATGCCGGAGGATCGGCCGCGTTTCGCCTCACGACGGCCTTGCGGTTGTGTCAGAAACGGCGCGGGCGTTGCAGGTCGTCATCGCCGCGAGAGTGCATCGGAGAAGCGAAGTCTATGGCGCGCCAGCCAATTCTGGAGTTCTGGTACGAATTCGCCTCCACCTACTCCTACCTCGCGGCCATGCGCGTCGAGGCCGCCGCCGCCGAGGCGGACGTGGCGATCCGGTGGCGCCCCTTCCTGGTCGGGCCGCTCTTCGCCGCGCAGGGCTGGACCACCTCGCCGTTCAATCTCTACGCGGCCAAGGGCAAGAACATGTGGCGCGACGTCGAGCGCGAGGCCGCCCGCCTCGGCCTGCCGCCGGTGACGCGCCCCGCCCAGTTTCCGCAGAACAGCCTCAGCGCGGTGCGGGTCGCGATCCTCGGCCAGGACCAGCCGTGGCTGGTCCCGTTCTCGAAGGCGGTCTTCACCGCGAGCTTCGCCGAGGGCCGCTCGATCGCGGAGCCGGCGGCCGTCGCGGAGATCCTCGATTCGCTCGGGCTCGACGGCACGCAGACCGTGCGGGCCGCCGCCGCCGAGGCCAACAAGACGAAGCTGCGGGTCAGCGTCGAGGAGGCGCGCTCCCGCGGGATCTACGGGGCGCCGACGTTCCTGGCCGATGACGGCGAGCTGTTCTGGGGCAACGACCGGCTCGAGCAGGCCCTGGCCTGGGCGACCGGCGACCGGCCGAAGGGGCTGCGCTAGGCCGCGCCCGCCGCGCGGTAGCGCGACGTTCACGGCCGCTCGGCCATGAAACCGACTCGACCCCCTGGTTCTGGTCCGGCTCCGCTTCGGCGCGGCCGGAGCGGGACAGCGATGCCCCGGACGAGTCCCATGCCTGTTTCGAAGCCTGTCTCGCGACGCCTCCTGCTCGCCGCAGCCGCCACCTTCGGTGCCGGCCTGACCAGCGCCTCCGCGCAATCCTACGGCCAGCGGGTCGCGGTGACGGGCGACGACGGGCGCGCGGTGGCGAACTCGATCCTGCCGGGCGAGATCACCGGGCAGATCCCGGCCCTGCGCGGCGTGACCTATGTCGGGCCGCGGGATGCCGGCACCACGCTCTACGAGTTCTTCGACTTCAACTGCCCGTACTGCCGGAAGGCGGCCGCCGACGTGGTTGCCCTGCACGACAGCGATCCGGAGCTGCGGATCGGGCTTGTCCACAACCCGATCCTGTCGCCGCAATCCGCCCAGGCCGCCAAGGTGATGCTCGCGGTGCAGCGCAAGCTCGGCTCCGAGGCGGCGTGGCGCTTCTACCAGACGCTGCTGGGCAAGCCCGGCCGCATCGACGGGCCCGGCGCGCTCGCCGTCGCCGCCACGATGGGGATCCCGCAGGCGGAGGTCGAGGAGATCGCCGACAGCGAGGAGGTGCGCGCGGCGCTGAAGAGCCAGATGCGGATGGCCGCGGATCTCGGCCTCTACGCGACGCCGTCCTACGTGATCGGCAACAGCGGGATCCTCGGGCATCCCGGCGCCGGCGCCATGGCCAAGATGATCGCGAGCGTGCGGCGCTGCGACCGGCTCGCCTGCTGAGGCGGGACCCGCGTCACACTTCCGCCGTCCTGACGCGCAGCGACGCGCGCCTGCCGTGTTGCGCGCGGCCATGCTGGCATGCTAGGCGGTCGCCGCGCCGCGAGGACAGTTCTCGACCTGTCCGTTGCCGGCGCGATCCCACGTCCCGAACGGTCTCGCACCGCGCTCCAGCCGGAGCGCGCGGAGCGGACGGGCAACCAGAGAAGAGAGCGACGGGTGGCGCAGAACGGTTCCGAGGCTGGTCCCCTGGTCGCAGGCGTGGCGGGCCGGTACGCTTCCGCCCTGTTCGAGCTCGCGCGCGACGAGCGCCAGGTCGACGCGGTCGCCGAGTCTCTCGATCAATTCGACACGCTGCTGAAGGAGAGCGCGGATCTCCGCCGCCTCGTCCGCAGCCCGGTCTTCAGCGCCGAGGAGCAGGCGGCCGCCATCGGCGCCGTGCTCGACAAGGCGGGCATCGGCGGCCTCGCCGGCAATTTCATCCGCCTCGCGGCCTCGAACCGCCGGCTCTTCGCCCTGCCCGACATGATCGACGCGTTCCGGACCCTGGTCCAGGACTCGAAGGGCATCGTGCGCGCCCAGGTCCGGGTGGCCGAGAAGCCCTCCGACGCGGTGATCGAGGAGATCAAGGCGTCGCTGCGCGACATCGCCAAGGCCGATGTCGCCGTCGACCTCGTGGTCGATCCCAGCCTGATCGGCGGCCTCGTCGTGAAGATGGGCTCGCGCATGGTCGACGCCTCCCTCAAGACCAAGCTCAACGGTATCCGCCTCGCGATGCGGGCCGCGCGGTAAGCGCCCCCATCCGACCCGAACACGCATAGACGCATCAGCGACAGAGGCCCGAGTATGGACATCCGCGCCGCCGAGATCTCCGCGATCCTGAAAGAGCAGATCAAGAACTTCGGCGAGGAGGCCGAGGTCTCCGAGGTCGGGCAGGTCCTGTCCGTCGGCGACGGCATCGCCCGCGCCTACGGCCTCGACAACGTCCAGGCCGGCGAGATGGTCGAGTTCGAGTCGGGCGTGCGCGGCATGGCCCTGAACCTCGAGCAGGACAACGTCGGCATCGTGATCTTCGGCTCCGACCGCGAGATCAAGGAAGGCCAGACCGTCAAGCGGACCGGCGCCATCGTGGACGTGCCGGTCGGCAAGGGCCTGCTCGGCCGCGTCGTCGACGCCCTCGGCAACCCGATCGACGGCAAGGGCCCGATCCAGTCGACCGAGCGTCGCCGCGTCGACGTCAAGGCTCCGGGCATCATCCCGCGCAAGTCTGTGCACGAGCCGATGGCCACGGGCCTGAAGGCGATCGACGCCCTGATCCCGGTCGGCCGCGGCCAGCGCGAGCTGATCATCGGCGATCGCCAGACCGGCAAGACCGCCATCGCCCTCGACACGATCCTGAACCAGAAGCCGGGCCACACCGCCGGCGGTGACGAGAAGGCCAAGCTCTACTGCATCTACGTCGCTATCGGCCAGAAGCGCTCGACGGTGGCCCAGTTCGTGAAGGTCCTGGAGGACCAGGGCGCGCTGGAGTACTCCATCGTCATCGCCGCCACGGCGTCCGACGCGGCCCCGATGCAGTTCATCGCGCCGTTCGCCGGCTGCGCCATGGGCGAGTACTTCCGCGACAACGGCATGCACGCCGTGATCGTGTACGACGATCTGTCCAAGCAGGCCGTGGCCTACCGCCAGATGTCGCTGCTGCTGCGCCGCCCGCCGGGCCGCGAGGCGTATCCGGGCGACGTGTTCTACCTCCACAGCCGCCTGCTCGAGCGCGCCGCCAAGATGGGCGACGCCGCCGGCAACGGCTCGCTGACCGCGCTGCCGGTCATCGAGACCCAGGCCAACGACGTCTCGGCCTACATCCCGACCAACGTGATCTCGATCACCGACGGCCAGATCTTCCTCGAGACCGACCTGTTCTACCAGGGCATCCGCCCGGCGGTGAACGTCGGCCTCTCGGTGTCGCGGGTGGGCTCCTCGGCGCAGACCAAGGCGATGAAGAAGGTCGCCGGCAAGATCAAGGGCGAGCTCGCGCAGTACCGCGAGATGGCCGCCTTCGCGCAGTTCGGCTCGGATCTCGACGCCTCCACCCAGGCGCTCCTGAACCGCGGCTCGCGGCTCACCGAGCTCCTGAAGCAGCCGCAGTTCTCGCCACTGAAGATGGAAGAGCAGGTCGCGGTGATCTACGCCGGCGTGAACGGCTACCTCGACAAGATGCCGGTGACCAAGGTCCGTCCCTTCGAGGACGCGCTGCTCTCGACCCTGCGCTCCAAGCACAAGGACCTGCTCGACTCGATCGCCGCCTCCAAGGACCTGTCGGACGAGAACGCCGGCAAGCTGAAGAGCGTCGTCGAGAGCGTCGCCAAGTCGATCGGCTGATGTGAGGCCCCTCCCCTCGGGGAGGGATCTTGGGTGGTGCGGGGGGATCCCGGTCCCCGCCGCACCGCCCGAACTTCCGGCTCCTTCCCGCCGAGGGAAGGAGAGGCCCATAGAACGGACCTGGACCTCACCCGATGGCGAGTTTGAAGGACCTGCGCAACCGCATCACCTCGGTGAAGGCGACGCAGAAGATCACCAAGGCCATGCAGATGGTCGCCGCCGCCAAGCTGCGCCGGGCGCAGATGGCCGCCGAGGCGGGCCGTCCCTACGCCGAGAAGATGTCGGCGGTGCTCGGCAACCTCGCGGGCAACCTCGTCGGCGGCGTCGGCGCCCCGCGGCTCCTGTCCGGGACCGGCTCCGAGCAGACGCACCTGCTCGTGGTGTGCACGGGCGACCGCGGCCTCGCCGGCGCGTTCAACTCGTCGATCGTCCGCCTCGCGGTGCGCGAGTACGCCCAGAGGCTCGCCGCCGAGGGCAAGACGGTCAAGATCATGACGGTCGGCAAGAAGGGCCTCGACGCGCTGCGCCGGCAGTACCGCGACCAGATCGTCGAGAGCATGGACATCCGCGGCAACCGCCCGGTGGATTACGAGTTCGCCGCCTCGATCGCCGACAAGATCCTGACCCGCTTCGAGAACGGCGAGTTCGACGTCGCGACCCTGTTCTACTCCGAGTTCCGCTCGGTCATCTCGCAGATCCCGACCGCGCAGCGCCTGATCCCCGCGGAGCTGCCGGCGGTCGACACGACCGCGAAGGCGGCCGCCGGCAACGCCGCCCTGGAATTCGAGCCGTCCGAGGAGGCGATCCTCGAGACGCTGCTGCCGAAGAACCTGACGGTGCAGATCTACCGGGCGCTCCTGGAGAACGCCGCCTCCGAGCAGGGCGCGCGCATGAGCGCCATGGACTCGGCGACCCGCAACGCGGGCGAGATGATCAAGAAGCAGACGCTGATCTACAACCGGACGCGTCAGGCCATGATCACCAAGGAACTCATCGAGATCATCTCGGGCGCGGAAGCCCTCTGAGGCACCGCGACCCGACCGCACAGCTTGAAGGGTAGGTTAACGATGGCGAACACCGCACTCCCCGGCACCGGCTCCAACAAGGTCGGCAAGATCACCCAGGTCATCGGCCCCGTGGTCGACGTGCAGTTCGAGGGCCACCTGCCCGAGATCCTGAACGCGCTGGAGACCAAGAACAACGGCGCCCGCCTCGTCCTCGAGGTGGCCCAGCAGCTCGGCGAGAACACCGTCCGCTGCATCGCCATGGACACGTCCGAGGGCCTGACCCGCGGCCAGGAGTGCACCGACACCGGCGAGCCGATCAAGGTTCCGGTCGGCATGAACACGCTCGGCCGCATCATGAACGTCATCGGCGAGCCGATCGACGAGGCTGGCCCAGTCCAGGCCGACACGTTCCGCGCCATCCACCAGCCGGCCCCCTCCTACGCCGAGCAGTCGACCGAGGCCCAGATCCTCGTGACCGGCATCAAGGTGGTGGACCTGCTCGCCCCCTACGCGAAGGGCGGCAAGATCGGCCTGTTCGGCGGCGCCGGCGTCGGCAAGACCGTGCTGATCATGGAGCTGATCAACAACATCGCCAAGGTGCACTCGGGCTACTCGGTGTTCGCCGGCGTGGGTGAGCGCACCCGCGAGGGCAACGATCTCTACCACGAGATGATCGAGTCCAAGGTGAACGTCGACCCGAAGGAGCACGGCTCCGCCGAGGGTTCGAAGTGCGCCCTGGTCTACGGCCAGATGAACGAGTCGCCGGGCGCCCGCTCGCGCGTCGCCCTGACCGGCCTCACGATCGCCGAGCAGTTCCGCGACGACGGCCAGGACGTGCTGTTCTTCGTCGACAACATCTTCCGCTTCACGCAGGCGGGCTCCGAGGTGTCGGCGCTCCTCGGCCGCATCCCGTCGGCGGTGGGCTACCAGCCGACGCTCGCCACCGACATGGGCGCCCTCCAGGAGCGCATCACCACCACGACCAAGGGCTCGATCACCTCGGTGCAGGCGATCTACGTGCCGGCCGACGACCTGACCGACCCGGCGCCCGCCGCCTCGTTCGCCCACCTCGACGCCACGACCGTGCTGTCGCGCTCGATCGCCGAGAAGGGCATCTACCCGGCGGTGGACCCGCTGGACTCGACCTCGCGCATGCTGTCGCCGGCGATCCTCGGCGAGGAGCACTACGATGTCGCCCGCCGCGTCCAGCAGACCCTGCAGCGCTACAAGGCTCTCCAGGATATCATCGCGATCCTGGGCATGGACGAGCTGTCCGAGGAGGACAAGCTGACCGTGGCCCGCGCCCGCAAGATCGAGCGCTTCTTCTCGCAGCCCTTCTCGGTGGCCGAGGTGTTCACTGGCTCGCCGGGCAAGCAGGTCGCCCTCGAGGACACCATCAAGGGCTTCAAGGGCCTGGTGAACGGCGACTACGACGACCTCCCGGAGGCCGCCTTCTACATGGTCGGCACCATCGAGGAGGCCCAGGAGAAGGCCAAGAAGCTCAAGGCCGCGTAAGACGACACCCCCTTCCCCGCGCGGGAAGGGGACAGAGGCCGCGCGGGCGACCCTGACCGGTGCCGTCCGCGCAGCCTTTTTCCGAGACGCTCCGCCCGCTTGGCGGGGCGCGCGCCGCCGATCCGGGAACACGTCAGGCCATGGCCACCTTCCACTTCGATTTCGTCGGCCCCGAGCGGACGCTGTATTCCGGCGAGGTGACCGCCGTTCAGCTGCCCGGCACCGAGGGCGAGATGACCGTGATGCCGGGCCACGCGCCCGTGCTGACCTCCCTTCGGGTCGGCGTCATCGTGATCACCGAGAGCCAGGGCAGCGGCAAGCGGATCTACGTCCGCGGCGGCTTCGCCGATATCGGCCCGACGGCCGTGACCGTGCTGGCCGAGCGCGCCGCCCCGATCGAGGAGCTGACGCACGAATCCCTCGACCGCGACATCGAGGCGATCGAGATGCAGCGCGACGCCACCGAGGACCTGCAGAAGCGCGAGGAGCTGAACGGCCAGATCGTCCAGCTCCAGGAGACCAAGGCGCTCCTGAAGCTCTGAGCCTCGTTCAGCGGGCGCTCTCCAGCGCCCGCGCCAGCAGGTCGGCCCGCGCTGCCGCGTCCGTCGGGCAGCCCCGCTCCAGCCAGATCCTCCGCGCCGCGGCCAACCCGCGCCCGATCCCGGGCCCCGGCGCCACCCCGGCCGCGACGAGATCCGCCCCCGCCAGGGGAAAGGCCGGCGACTCCCCTTCCCCCTCCAGGGCCCGCAGGGCCGCCCGCGCCGCCTCCGTCACGGCGGGCCGCGGCTCTCCGGCCAGGATCGCCAGCGCGTCGGCCAGGCACGACAGGCCGTGCTCCGCCGCCAGGGCCCGCGCCGCGACCGCGTCCAGCACCGCGCATCCGTGGAGATCGGCCAGCGCCGCGGCGTAGCCGAGCAGCTGCCCGTGCTCGTTCTTCGACAGGCGTAGCCGGTCGCGCAGCCGGTCGGCGTCGTGCCGAGCGCCGACGGCGAGGGCCGCGAGGCGCGTCACCGGAGGCAGGCCCGCGGCTGCGGCCCGTTCCAGCCGCCCGAGCTCCCCGACGCCGCCGGTGATCCGCGGCAGCAGCCCGGTCGTGCTCAGCGTCGTCACCATGGCCGCGCCCCCGGGGGCCGCGAGCAACTTCAGGAATTCCGCGCGCACGCGCTCGCGAGAGAGCCGGTCCAGGCTGTCCCGCGCGGCCACGCAGGCCGCCAGGGCCGCGGCGTCTGGCGCGCCGGCTCCGAACCGCGCATGGAAGCGGAAGAAGCGCAGGATCCGCAGCGCGTCCTCGCGGATCCGGGTCGCCGGGTCGCCGATGAAGCGCACCCGCCCGGCCGTCAGGTCGGGCCGGCCGCCCACCGGGTCGTGCAGGGTTCCGTCGGCGCCGAGGGAGAGCGTGTTGACGGTGAAGTCGCGGCGCTCGGCGTCGCGGAGGAAGTCGCTGCCGAAGCGGACGACGGCGTGACGCCCGTCGGTCTCGACGTCCTCGCGCAGGGTCGTGACCTCGATCGGCCCGTCCTCGGTCACCAGCGTGATGGTGCCGTGCTCGATGCCGGTCGGCACCGCCTTGAGGCCGGGCGCCCGCTGCGCCGCCCGCATCACCGCCTCGGGCCGGTGCGTCGTCGCCATGTCGATGTCGGCGGTCGGCGCGCCGAGGAGCGCGTCGCGGACGCAGCCGCCGATCAGGCGGGTCTCCGCGCCCGGCGCGTCCAGGGCCGCGAGGACGCGGCGGACGCCCGGGCGTTCGAGCAGGGCCGCCAGCCCCGCCGGATCGAGGGCGCGGCTCACCGGAAGCCACCGGGTACGAGGCGGCCGTTCTCCATGTGGGTCGGCACGTAGCCCCCGGGACGGCGCTCCGAGAACAGGCCCTCGTAGACGAGGGTGCCGATCACCACCGCCAGCCCGGCCAGGACCAAGCGGAACAGGTGCGCGTCCCAGTGTACCCGGCGCAGGGGATTGCGGCCGGACAGCAGCAGGTAGACGAGGAACAGCGCGAAGGGGATGAGGAAGAGGCCGAACTCTTCGAGGATGCGGCGGAGCATGCGGTCAGCCTAACGCGCCGCGCGGTCGGCGTCGCCCGGCTCCGCCTCCGGGTAGAGCCGTTCCCGCAGATTGTTCAGGATCCCGGCGGTGACGCCCCAGATCAGCCGCTCGCCGAAGGTCAAGGCGTAGAACCAGCGCTCGCGGCCCTGCCACGCGCGGGAGCGCAGGCGGTAGCGCTCCGGGTCCATGAGGAACGGGAGCGGTACCTCGAAGACGTCGGCCACCTCGTCCGGGTTCGGCGTCAGGACCGCGCCGGGATCGACCAGGCCGATGACCGGCGTCACGAGGAAGCCGGTGCCCGAGAGGTATGGGTCGAGATAGCCGAGGAACCGCACCGCCTCGGGCGGCAGCCCGATCTCCTCGTAGGCCTCCCGCAGGGCCGCGTCCGCAGGCCCGGGATCGGAGGGATCGATCTTGCCCCCCGGCAGCGCCACCTGCCCGGAATGGTCGCGCAGGTTGGCGGCCCGCATCGTCAGGATCAGGGTCGGACCGTCCGCGCGCGGCACGACCGCCACGAGGACGGCGGCCCGGCGGTGCGGCGGCGGCGGGATCACGGCCGTCCCGTCCGGATCGAGGCTGTGGTCGCCCCGGGGATTGGAGGTCGGATCGTCCGGTCCGGGCGGGTCCGGCGACAGGCCGGCGGCGGCGCGGGCGAGGAAGTCGGCGAGCGGGTCGCTCACGCGGCGGCGACCGGCGCGATCGAGTGGAAGGCGCCGCCGGCCCACAGGCCGAGCCAGGGCTTCCCGTCGACCAGACGCTCCTCGGCGAGGTCCACGAGGTCGTAGGTGAGCGCCCGGGTCACGAGCGCCCACAGCCCGCGGCGGACATGGAGGTAGGGCTTCAGCGCCCCGTCCGGCGCCTCCTCGAAGCGGAGGGCGTGGTCGGCGTCGACGCTCACTAGGTCGTCGACGTTGGTCCGGAACGAGACCCGCCGGTCCGCCCCGCTCCCGTCCACCGCCATCTCGACGGCCACGAAGGCCGCGTCGTCCACGGTGATGCCCACGCTCTCCACCGGCGTGACCAGGACGGTCCGGCCGTCCGGCTCGCGCCGCAGGATGGTGGCGAAGAGCTTGACCAGCTTGTCCCGTCGGATCGGCGAGCCGTTGTGGAACCACGTCCCGTCCGCGGCGATGCGGATGTCGATGGCGCCGCAATAGGGTGGGTCCCACCGCTCCACCGGCGGCAGCCCGCGCTTCGGCAGATCCCCGAGGGCCGCGCTGAGGCGGCTCAAGGTCGGGTCGGGGGCGGGATCCTCGCTCATGCCCGTGACAGATAGCGTCGCGATGCCCGGTCAGCCATGGCCGAGAGGAGGATCGGCGCCGGTTCCGTCCCGGATCGCAGATTCGCGATCCTAGGCCGGCCCGGCGCCCTGGGTATTCACCGTCAGGGCGTAGAGCGACTGGCTCGCCGCCATGAACAGGCGGTTGCGCTTGGGGCCGCCGAAGGTCAGATTCCCGCACACTTCCGGCAGGCGGATCCGACCGATGAGCTTGCCCTGGGGCGTCCAGACGGTGACGCCGTTGTAGCCCACGGCCCGGCCGGCATTGCTCGACACCCAGAGATTGCCGTCGACGTCGGTCCGCAGGCCGTCGGGCCCGCATTTCACCCCGTCGACGACGCAGTCCGAGAAGAGGCGCTTGTTCGAGAGCGCCGCCCCGGCCCCGACGTCGAAGGCATAGATCTCGCCCTTGCCGCCGGGTCCGGTATCCCCGGGACCCTTGCCGGTGGAGCAGACGTAGAGCGTCCGGTGATCGGGCGAGAAGCACAGGCCGTTGGGGTCGGGCACCTCGTCGTCGGTCAGAACCCGGTCGACCCGGCCGGACGGGTCGATGCGGTAGACCGCGTTCGGGAGCTCGCGTCGCCGCGGGACGGTCCCGGCGGGCTGGCCGAGCCGCGGATCGAGATGGCCCTGCCGGTTGCTCGGGCCGCCGGCGACGTCGGGCAGGCCCTCGTAGAGAAGCGCCCCGTAGGGCGGATCGGAGAACCAGTAGGCGCCGTCCGGGTGCTGGATGACGTCGTTGGGCGAGTTGAGCGGCTTGCCCTCGAACGAATCGGCCAGGACCGTCGCCGAGCCGTCGAGCTCGTAGCGGACGACCCGCCCGGTGGCGTGCTCGCAGGTAAGCTGTCGCCCCTGGCGATCGAAGCTGTTGCCGTTGGAGTTGTTGCTCGGCATCCGGAAGGTGGAGACGTGCCCGTCCTCCTCCAGCCAGCGCATCTGCCGGTTGTTCGGGATGTCGCTCCAGACGAGGTAACGGCCGACCGAGTTCCAGGCCGGTCCCTCCGCCCAGAGGGCGCCGGTCCAGAGCCGGCGGATGGCGCTGTTGGGCACGATGTAGGGCTCGAACGCCGGGTCGACCGTGACGATGTCCGGATCGGTGAAGTAGGTGGTCGGGGCGGCGCCAGGCCGGAAGTCGCGCGGCGGGCTCGTCACCGTGCTGGGCGGTTCCGGTCGGGCCGCCGCGTCGCCGGCAGTGACGGCCAGGGCCCCCAGGCCCGCGAGGATCGTGCGCCGGGATCGCGGAATCGACTCGCGTTCACCCGCGATCCCGGATGCGTCGGTCCGCGACGGTCGCATGTGATCCTCCCCCGCACATCGGGCCTCTGCGCCGCGATGCGCCCGGGCAGGTTAGGACCGTCGTCCTGCGCGGGTCAATCGGGACGGCGCCTCAGGATCTTCCAGACGCCGTCCGCCGAGGCGAGGAGACGTGTGCCGTCGCGGACGTCGCCGCGCATGAACACCAGGGAGCCCGTGCGCTTGACGACCTGCGGCCGGATCTCGATCCAGTCGCCGAGTCGGCCGACATCGATGAACTTCATCTCCAGCTGGATGGTCACGCAGTTGGCGCCCCCGGCGGCGCGCATCGCGGTCTCGCCGAGGGCGCGGTCGGCGAAGCTCATCAGCATGCCGCCGTGGACCACGCCGATCAGGTTGGCGTGCTTCTGATCGGCCCGGAAGGCGTAGGCGCCGTCCGCGCCGCGGACGTGCAGCGGCCCGACATGGGCGATGAAGCCCTTGTCCTCCACCGGCGTCCAGCCTTCGGCGGAGGGGTCGTGGGCGGCGGGGTCGTGGGCATCCGTGTCGTTCGTCATCGCGTCGGGCTCGTTCGTGTCGGGGTCTCGGAGGGCGGCTGTCAGGTTTCCCGGGGCTTGGCCCGGCGGGTCGGGGCCTCGCTGAGCGGGTCCTCCGGCCAGGGATGGCGCGGGTAGCGCCCGCGCATCTCGGACCGCACCGCCGCCCAGGAACCGCGCCAGAAGCCCGGCAGGTCCCGCGTGATCTGGATCGGCCGCTGGGCCGGCGACAGCAGGTGCAGGACCAGCGGCCGGCCGCCGGCCCTGGGATGCCGGTCGAGGCCGAACAGCTCCTGGACTCGGACCGCCAGCGCCGGTTCCTCGGCCGTGTAATCCACCGGGATGCGGGAGCCGGTCGGCACCTCGACATGGGTCGGCGCCTCCGCGTCGAGCCGCGCGCGCAGGTCCCAGGGCAGCAGGGCCTGGAGGGCGTCCGCGAGGTCGCTCGCCGTGACCGACGCCAGGGCGGCGCGCCCCACTAGGGCAGGCGCCAGCCACGTCTCCGCGGTGCGAGCCAGGGCGTCGTCCGACAGGTCGGGCCAAGCCACGCCGTCGGCGGCGTGCAAGAAGGTCACCCGGGCCCGCCACTGCGCCAGGGCCTGCGTCCACGGCAGGCGGTCGATCCCGAGATCGGCGATGCCGCGCGCCAGGATCGCGGCGCTGTCCGTATAGGGCGGCACCGGCAGCGGCCGTGACCCGAGACTGACCGCGCCGAGCCGCCGGACCGCCCGCGCCCGCAGGGCGGCCGCCTGCGGATCGAAGGCGATCTCGGTGCGCGACTCGATCCGGTCGGCGAAGAGGCGCTCGATCGCCTCAGTGCCGATCGCCGCCGCGGCCAGGATCCGGGCGTTCCCGGCCGATCCGGCGAGGTCGGCGACCACCAGATGGGTCTCGCGGGCGAGCGGGCTCGCCGGGTCGAGGCGCCCGGCCCGACCGCTCGCCATCACGAACTCGCCCTCGCGGCCGCGCGCCCGGGCGACCCGGTCGGGATAGGCGAGTGCCAGGAGCGGCCCGGCGGCGGCCGGACCGGCATCCGGGCTCGCGGGGCCGGTGGCCCCGGCGTTCCGGGCCCAGTTCTCGGCGAGCCGGCGCATGTCGGCGGCGCGCCCGCCCCGGTCGCGGAGGAAGCGCTCGACCCGGTCGTCGAGGTCGACCCCGTCGCCCCCAAGGCCCCGCTCCACCAGCACGGCGGCGAGGTCGGCCGCGGCCCGCGCCTGGCCGGTACCGGCCGCGACCGTCACCATCCGGGCGAGCCGCGGCGGCAGCGGCAGCGCCCGCAGGCGCGCGCCGACCGGCGTCAGGCGGCCGTCGGCGTCGAGGGCGCCCAGCTCACTCAGCAGGGCGCGGGCCTCCGCCAGGGCCGGCGCCGGCGGCGGGTCGAGGAAGGCGAGCGCGCCCGGGTCGGTCACGCCCCAGGCGGCGCAGTCGAGGAGCAGCCCGGCGAGGTCGGCCGACAGGATCTCGGGCCGCGTGAACGGCTCCAGGGCGTTGGTGCCGGCCTCGGACCAGAGCCGCCAGCACAGGCCGGGCTCGGTGCGGCCGGCGCGGCCCCGGCGCTGGTCCACCGAGGCGCGGGAGGCGCGGGCCGTGACCAGCCGGGTCAGGCCGAGGCCCGGCTCGTAGACCGGGACCCGCGCCAACCCCGAATCGACCACGATCCGGACGCCCTCGATGGTCAGGGAGGTCTCGGCGATGCTGGTCGCGAGGACGACCTTCCGGGTGCCGGCGGAGGCCGGCGCGACGGCGCGGTCCTGCTCGGCGGGCGTCAGCGCGCCGTAGAGCGGCGCGAGCTGCACGTCGGGTCCGACCTTCTCGGCCAGCAGGTCGGCGGTCCGGCGGATCTCGGCCTGCCCGGGCAGGAACACCAGGATCGAGCCCGGATCCGCCCGCAGGGCGCGCAAAGTGACCTCGGCGACCGAGTCCTCGATCCGCCGGTTCGGATCGCGCTCCGCGTAGCGGGTCTCCACCGGGAAGGCGCGCCCCTCGGAGGCCACGACCGGGGCGTCGCCCATCAGCCGCGCGACCCGGGCGCCGTCGAGGGTCGCCGACATGACGAGGATCCGCAGGTCTTCCCGCAGGCCGCCCTGCGCGTCGAGCGCCAGCGCGAGGCCGAGATCGGCGTCGAGGGAGCGCTCGTGGAACTCGTCGAACAGGACGGCTCCGACCCCGGACAGTTCCGGATCGTCCAGGATCATCCGGGTGAAGACACCCTCGGTGACGACCTCGATCCGCGTGCGGCCCGAGATCTTCGAGCCGAGGCGGACCCGCAGGCCGACCGTGCCGCCGACCGGTTCGCCCAAAGTCTGGGCCATCCGCGCGGCGGCGGCCCGGGCCGCGAGGCGGCGCGGCTCCAGCAGGACGATCTTGCGCCCGTCAAGCCAGGGCACCGCGAGCAGGTCGAGGGGCACGCGCGTCGTCTTGCCGGCGCCGGGGGGCGCCACCAGGACGGCGGCGTTCCGCGCGGCGAGCGCGCGGCGCAGATCGGGGAGCGCCGCCTCGATCGGCAGCACGGGTGCGGGACCGGCCATCGCGGCCGCTGATGGCGCGGTGCGGCGCCGAGCGCAACCGGGCCGGGCCCGGGACCGCGACGCGTCCGGCATTCCCGTGACGCCGCGCGCGATTCGACACGGGCTTGCCGCCCCGGGCCCTGGTGGCCGCGCGGCGCCGCCGCGATCGTGCGGCGCGACTGCACAGATCCAACGGGAGCGAAACGATGACCCTCCGCCGCCGCGCGCTGACTCTGGCCGCCCTCGCCCTGGCCCTGCCGCTGGCGACCCCGCTGGCGACCGTGGCGGCGCGGGCGCAGGACCGGCTGCCGACCATCCCGCCCCAGGACTACACGCCCGAGCAGAAGCAGGCGGCCGAGGCCTTCGCGCAGGCGCGCGGCAAGCCGCCCTTCGGGCCGTTCGAGCCGCTCATGTACTCGCCGGAGGTGATGACGCTCGCCCGGTCGATGGGCGACTACCTCCGCTTCAAGCCGAAGATCGGCACCACGCTCTCGGAGCTGGTGATCCTGATGACCGCCCGCCGCTGGACGCAGGACTACGAGTGGTACGTCCACGCGCCGATCGCCGAGAAGGCCGGCATCTCCGCCGACATCATCGCGGCGATCCGCGACGGCCGCCGGCCGGCGAAGATGAGCGACGACGAGACCCTCGTGTACGATTTCACCGCCGAGCTCCAGGACACGAAGCGCGTCTCCGACGCGACCTTCGCCCGCGCCGAGGCCCGGTTCGGCAAGCCCGGCGTCGTCGATCTGGCGGCGATCTCCGGCTACTACACGTTCCTGGCGATGGAGCTGAACGCGGCCCGCTACCCGATTCCCGCCGACGGCAAGCCGCTGCCGCGCATGCCCGAGTGAGCCGGCTTATCCACAGTCGTCCGGCAGCGGAAACTGCGTTGTCCACAGGGTTTGGCCGGTCACGCGCGGCCGGCCCGGCCTCCGTTGACGGAACGTTAACCCTTATGGCCTGTTCTCTTTTCGTTCCCGGACGCGACGAAGGAGAACCCGATGCTGACCCAGGTCCTGGCCCAGCGCGACGATCACGTATGCCCCGTCGAGGCGATCAGCACCGCGTATCTCGGCTTCGCGGGCGGCGATGCCGGGATCGCCCTGCGCTGCGCGATCGCCGACGCCCTGTCCGACCTGATGGAGGCCGAGCGGCGCACGCGCGAGCGCAGTCGCCTGATCTCCCGAGGCTACATCCGCACCGCCCCCGACACGGAGGCCGGACCGGCAAGCTGAACCGTGGCTGCAGGCCGGCTTCAGCATCGGTGCAGCGCGGGCGCGGCATTGTCCCTCGTGTGATCCGGGGCGCCGCAGGCGCTCCCCGCACCCACCGGAGACAGGTCATGACACGCATCGCTCTGCTCTCGGCCGCCGCGCTGATCGGCGCGGGCACCCTGGCCTCCACCGCCGCCGAGGCCCGCGGCGGCGGCGCCATCGCGGCCGGCATCATCGGCGGCCTCGCGGCCGGCGCCCTGATCGGCGCCGCGACCCAGGCCCACGCGGCGCCCGGCTACGGCTACGGATACGCGGATTACGGCTACGCCCCGGCTCCCGTGGTCGTGCGGCGGCCCCCGGTCTACCGCGTCTACGAGGAGGACGCGCCGGTCTACGCCACCCGCCGGACCGTGACCTACGAGCGGGTCCCGGTCGGCTACGGCCCCGCCCGCCACTGGGGCGGGGATTACGAGGGCGGCTACGGCTATCGCGGCTGGTGAGCCGGGGGTTGCGCCCGGGCGCCGTGACGGCGCCCGGGCGCGTGGCTTAAGACGGTGGCGGCGCCGACCGAATCGGGTTTCCGGCACCCCACCGACGGGTCATCGACGGGTCCATGCTGGTCCACGAAGGCGAGACGCGTACCCCCGAGGCCGACAGGGCGCTCGCCCTCTCCCTCGCCGGGGTGGCCGGCGCGCTGAACACCGCCGGCTTCTACGCGGTGGGCCTCTACGCCTCGAACATGACCGGGAACGTCTCGGCCATCTCGGACAGGACCGGCACGGGCGACCTGCTCCTCGCCCTGCAAGCCGGTCTGCTCGTCGTCCTGTTCGTGCTCGGCGCCGCCACCGCGACGCTGCTCATCCGTCGCCGCCGTCGCGGGCACCGACCGGGCGCCTACGCCTACGGGGTCTGCGCGGAGGCGATCCTCCTCGTCGCCGTCGGCCTGGTCGTGCTGCCGCTCCACGAGCCGGCGCGGAGCCACGCCCTGGTACTCGGCCTGAGCTTCGTCCTGGGCCTTCAGAACGCGGCCGTGACCAAGATCTCCGAATCGCGGGTGCGGACCACGCACGTGACCGGCATGATCACCGACATCGGCATCGAACTCGCGCGCTGGCTGGACCGCGGCCCATCCGGCGCGGATCCACTCAAGCCCCACGATCCGGAGCGGCTGCGGCTGTACCTGCTGACCGTCGGCGCCTTCCTGGCGGGCGGTGTGGTGGGGGTCGTGGCCTACCGCCTCGTCGGCGTGGCCCTGCTCTTCGCGGCGGCCGCGATCCTGGCCGGCCTCGCCCTCCCGGCGCTCAGGCGGTGACGTCGAGGAACTGACCCATCATGCGGTCGGCGGAGCGCGCCACCGCGGCGTTCAGCGCGAAGGCCGACCGCGACCCGATCAGGTCCAGCGCGGCGCCCGACAGGTCCACCTGCGCGGCCGGCGGCAGTGTCGCGTCGCCGGTGGGCGCGCCGCTCGCCGCGATGGTCTCGGCCGCTCTCCCGAGCCGGTCGGTGGCCCGGGTCATGCCGGTGGCGGCGGTCTGAAGGGCGTCGATCATACCGGAATCTCCCCGCCGCCACTCTGGCAGGGACACGACAAGGGCCGGTTTCGGCGATCGCTCAAATGCAATCCATCCGGCGCGACGGCCGCCGCGTCCGCCTCACCCCTTCGGCGCGCACACGGTCACCGGAGAGGCGCCGCCGTAGGGCCGCTCCGCCTCGGCGATCTGCTTCGCGGCGGCCTCGCAGGCCTGCTTCGTGTTGAACTCGACCGATCCGATCGCGGAGCCCGAGCCGGCGAGCATGATGATGAGCACGTAGACCACGCCATTCCCCTCCGGCATCCCGGTCCGGCGTCGCGCTGCGTGCTGGTGCGGACGGCGGGACTCGAACCCGCACGGCCTCGCGGCCGCAAGATTTTAAGTCTCGTGCGTCTACCGGTTCCGCCACGTCCGCATGCACCCTCGGTAGCGGGGGCGGCGGGTCCGATCAAGCGGGGGGCGTCCAACCGTACAGCCAGGCGTAGCGGTCGCGCATGCCGTCCGGGCCGAGACGGGCCATCACGGCGTTGCGCAGGAACGCCACCACGCCGCCGGCGTGGTAGGTCCGGCCGTTGCTCCGCGCCGCTTTCTGAACCCGTCGCACCCGTGCGGTCCGCGCGCCCGAATACGCCGCGAGCGCGGCCGGAACGTCGGCGTTGTCTGCGAGGGCGCGCGTGAGGATCGCGGCGTCCTCGATCGCCAGGGCGGCCCCCTGCGCGAGATAGGGCAGCACCGGGTGGCCGGCATCGCCGATCAGCGCGAGCCGGTCGCGGGCGAGCGGGCGCGCCACGGCCCGGTCGGCGAGCGACCAGACCAGCCAGGAATCCGGCAGGCTCAGGAGATCGCGCAGCGGCGCGGCGCTGCCGCGCAGGTGCCCGCGCAGCACGGCCGGCTCCCCGAGCCGGCCCCAGCCCTCGTCGCCCACCGCCTCGGGCACCACCGCCACCACGTTGAGGAACTGGCCGTCCCGCACCGGGTAGTGCACCACGTGCCGGCCGCGGCCGAGCCACAGGCCGGTGGCGCCGCCGCGCAGGTCCTGCGGGACCGCCTCCATCGGGATGAGCGCGCGCCACGCCGCGGCCTGACCCGGGCGGAGCGGCGCCGAATCGAGATGCGCGCGCAGCCGGGACCTCAGCCCGTCCGCGCCGATCGCGAGGTCGAAGGCGACCGGTTGGGCCCCGCTCGCGCCCTCGACGAAGAGGACGGCCTCGGACGTCGTCTGGGACACGGCCGTGACGGTGCGCCCCATCATCAGGCGGATGGTCGAGCGGCTCCGGAGCGCGTCGAGCAGCAGCGTCTGCAGGTCGGCGCGGTGGATCACGTAGTAGGGCGCGCCGAAGCGGCTCTGCGCCTGCGCGCCGAGCGCCACGCCGCCGATGCGGCGGCCGCTGTCAAGGGCCCGCACCTCGACCGCCGGCGGCTCGCTCGCCGCCCGGCGCAGGGCCGCCGAGAGCCCGAGGCCTGCCAGAACCCGGCTCGCGTTGGGCGAGATCTGGATCCCGGCCCCGACCTCGCTGAAGCCGGTCCGGCGCTCGATCACCGTGACGGCGTGGCCGGCATCCGACAGCGCCAGCGCCGCCGTCAGGCCGCCGATCCCGGCCCCGACGATCCCGATCCGCAGAGATGGACTGCCAGAAGGCACGGTGGGCGGCGCCTACTCCGCCGCGACCTTGGCGTCGTCCCGCCACACGCAGGCCTGCGGCTCCGCCTCGTCGGCCTTCAGGCCGGCCCGGTAGCGGTAGAGCGTCGAGCAGTACTGGCAGATGATTTCGCTGTCGGCGCCCATGTCGAGGAACACGTGCGGGTGGTCGAACGGCGGCAGCGCGCCGATGCACATGAACTCCTTCACGCCCACGGTGATCACCGGCACGCCCGGCTCGTTGTGGAAGTGCGGTACCGCCTTGCCTGCCATCCGGCCCTCGCCTGCCCCGCGACTGACCGCGCGGCGAATCTGCCAGCGCGCTCCCGGGCGTCTCGCGGCCGCTTATGCCGCCAGCCCCGCGACCGGCGCAAGCCTCGCCCGACCTACGACCGATGCGGCTTGGACTCCCGGGCCCCGCGCCGTACATAGGGCGAAGCCCGATTGACGCCGCCGCGAAAAAAGTCCCGATCATGCAGCAGGAACAGGCCAGTGCGCAGGGTGCGCGCCGCGCCCCGGAACCGCCGATCCACGGTCCCGAGGGTTTCGAGGGCATGCGCCGGGCGGGTCGGCTCACCGCCGAGGCCCTCGACCTGCTGATGGAGGCGACGCAGCCCGGCGTCACCACCGAGGAACTCGACAAGCTCGCCTACACCTTCGCCATGGACCACGGCGCCTATCCGGCCTCGCTGCTCTACCGCGGCTATCCGAAGTCGATCTGCACCTCGATCAACCACGTGGTCTGCCACGGCATCCCCAACGACAAGCCGCTGCGCGAGGGCGACATCGTCAACCTCGACATCTGCCTGATCCTCGACGGCTGGCACGGTGATTCGAGCCGGATGGCCTATGTCGGCGAGGTGCCGCGCAAGGCCCAGCGCCTGTGCGAGATCACCTACGAGGCGCTGATGCGGGGCGTCGCCGCCGTGAAGCCCGGCGGATCGACCAACGACATCGGCCGGGCGATCCAGTCCTACGCCGAGGGCGAGCGCTGCTCGGTGGTGCGCGATTTCTGCGGCCACGGCCTCGGGCGCACCTACCACGACGCGCCCACGATCCTGCACTACGTCGAGGCCAGCTACGACGTGCCGTTCAAACCCGGCCAGTTCTTCACGATCGAGCCGATGATCAATCTGGGCCGGCCCGCCGTGAAGGTCCTGGGCGACGGCTGGACCGCCGTGACCCGCGACCGCTCGCTCTCCGCCCAGTTCGAGCACACGGTCGGTGTCACCGAGACCGGCGTCGAGATCTTCACGATCTCGCCGAAGGGGCTGCACCAGCCCGTCAACCCGGCCGCCTGACCGGCCGTGCCCGAGCGGCAGGACGACGGTGAGGCGGGGCTGTTCGCCGACAGCGCCGCCCCGTCGCCGGTCGAGAAGGAGACGCCGCACTACCACGGCCACCGCGACCGCCTGCGGGAGAAGTTCTCCGCCGCGGGGCCCGACGCGCTGCCCGATTACGAGCTGCTGGAGCTCGTCCTGTTCCGGGCGATTCCCCGGCGCGACGTGAAGCCCCTCGCCAAGGCGCTGGTCGCCCGGTTCGGCAGCTTCGCCGAGGTGGTCAGCGCCGAGCCGGCGCGGCTCATGGAAGTGGAGGGCGTGAGCGCCGGGGTCGCGTCCGACCTCAAGGTGATCGAGGCCGCGGCGCGGCGGCTGGCCCGGGGCGCGATCCGCGAGCGCGCGCTCCTGGGCTCGTGGAGCGCCCTGCACGAGTACCTGCGCGCCACCATGGCGTTCGCCCCGCGCGAGGAGTTCCGCGTCCTCTTTCTCGACAAGCGCAACCACCTCATCGCCGACGAGGTGCAAGGGCGCGGCACCGTCGACCACACGCCGGTCTACCCGCGCGAGGTCGCCCGCCGGGCGCTCGAACTGTCGGCGACGGCCATCATCCTGGCCCACAACCACCCGTCCGGCGACCCGGCCCCGTCGGCGGCCGACGTGGCGATGACCCGCGAGATCGTGGCCGTCCTGGCGCCGCTCAAGATCGTGGTCCACGACCACGTGATCCTCGGCCGAAACGGTCACGCCAGCCTGAAAGGCCTGAAGTTGATCTGATCCTCCGGCCTCCTTGAGCGTTATCGCCCGCGGATATAGCCATGATCGGGTGGCGCGCCTCTTGCCTCAAGAGCGGGAGCGTACGGGAGGAGCGAGATGGCGGTGACGGCCTTCGACGAGATGAACGGGATCGGCGCGGCCGATCCGGCGGCCGTCCGCGACGCCTACGGCCAGCTCAAGGCCTGGCTCGACTCCACGCCGCCCGAGCATTTCAACACCCGCCGCAGCCAGGCCGAGCTGCTGTTCCGCCGGATCGGCATCACCTTCGCGGTCTACGGCGACAACGAGTCGACCGAGCGGCTGATCCCGTTCGACATCATCCCCCGGGTGATCACCAAGCCGGAATGGGCCTTCCTGGAGCGCGGGCTGACGCAGCGGGTCACCGCCATCAACCTGTTCCTCAAGGACATCTACGGCGCCCAGGAATGCATCAAGGCCGGCATCATCCCGGCCGACCTCGTCTACCGCAACGCCCATTACCGCATGGAGATGCGGTCCTTCCGCGTGCCGCACGACCTCTACGTGCACATCGCCGGCATCGACATCGTCCGGACCGGCGAGAACGACTTCTTCGTGCTGGAGGACAACGCCCGCATCCCGTCGGGCGTCTCCTACATGCTGGAGAACCGGGAGGTCATGCTGCGCCTGTTTCCGGACCTGTTCTCGAAGCACCGGGTCGCGCCGGTGGAGAACTACCCGGACGCCCTGCTCGCCACCCTGCGCAGCCTCGCGCCGGGCTCGGCGACCCGGGACCCGACCGTCGTGCTGCTGACCCCCGGACGCTACAATTCCGCGTTCTACGAGCACTCGTTCCTGGCCGACAAGCTCGGCGTCGAACTGGTGGAGGCGTCCGACCTCTTCACCAAGGACGACGTCGTCTACATGCGCACCACCGAGGGGCCGCGGAAGGTCGACGTCATCTACCGCCGCCTCGACGACGACTTCCTCGACCCGCTGGTCTTCCGCCCGGACTCGGTGCTCGGCGTGCCCGGCCTGATGAACGCCTACGAGCGCGGCTCGGTCACCCTCGCCAACGCGGTCGGGACCGGCATCTCGGACGACAAGGCGGTCTACAGCTACATGCCGGAGATCGTGAAGTTCTTCACCGGCGAGGAGCCGATCCTGCACAACGTGCCGACCTATCGGTGCCGCGAGAAGGACGCGTTCGCGTACGTGATGGACAACCTGTCCGACCTGGTGGTGAAGGAGGTCAACGGCTCGGGCGGCTACGGGATGCTGGTCGGGCCGCATGCCAGCAAGCGCGAGCTCGACGACTTCGCCAAGAAGCTCAAGCACGCCCCGGACGGGTTCATCGCCCAGCCGACCCTGTCGCTCTCCACCTGCCCGACCTTCGTGGCCTCGGGCGTCGCGCCCCGCCACGTCGACCTGCGGCCCTTCGTGCTGTGCGGGGCCGACAAGATCCGCATCGTTCCGGGCGGCCTGACCCGGGTGGCGCTGAAGGAAGGCTCCCTGGTGGTCAATTCCAGCCAGGGCGGTGGCACCAAGGATACCTGGGTGCTCGACGCCTGAGCTCCGCGATATCCGGACGTTCCGAGGCGCGGACACCGTGGTCCGCACGACTTGGCTGAAGACCGATGCTCTCCAGGACTGCCGACAACCTCTTCTGGCTCTCCCGCTACGTCGAGCGCGCCGACTTCGTCGCCCGCATCCTCGACGCGGCGCACCGATTCGCGTCGCTGCCGACGAGCTACGGCGGCGGCGGGAGCAACGAGTGGGAATCGGCCCTCGCCTCCGCCGGCGACCCCGACGCGTTCAAGACTCATTACAGCGCGATCAACGCCGACACGGTCTGCGACTTCCTGGCCTTCAGCCCGCACAACCCCTCCTCGATCCGTTCCTGCATCGAGGCGGCCCGCGAGAATGCCCGCTCGGTCCGCACGGCGCTCACCACCGAGATGTGGGACGCGATCAACGGCGCGTGGCTGGAGCTGCGCAACTACGCCGGCAAGGACCTGAACCGCGACGAGTTCGGCCGCTTCCTCGACTGGGTGAAGACCGTCTCGCTGACCTTCGACGGCTCGGCGTTCCGGACGATGCTGCGCAACGACGCCTTCTGGTTCACCCGGCTCGGCACGGCGATCGAGCGGGCGGACAACACCGCCCGCATCCTCGACGTGAAGTACCAGATCCTGCTGCCGCACGACGAGACGGTGGGCGGCAGCCTCGACTACTTCCAGTGGACCACGATCCTGCGCGAAGTGTCGGCGTTCAACGCCTACCACTGGGTCTACCGGGAGAGCATCAAGCCGCTGCTGGTGGCCGACCTCCTGATGCTCAACAAGCAGATGCCGCGCTCCTTCGCGAACTGCTACGGCGTGATCGTCGAGTATCTCGACCTGATCGCCGACGCCTACGGCCGCCGGGGCCCGAGCCAGCGCCTCGCCGGAAACATGTTGGCGAAGCTGGAGGGCGAGGATATCGACCGGGTCTTCGCCACCGGGCTGCACGAGTTCGTCGAGGCGTTCATCGCCGAGAACAACAAGGTGGGCGAGGCGATCGCGAAGCAGTATCTGGTCGGCTGAACAGGACGGACAGGACGGCGCATGCGCATCCGCGTGGTTCACGAGACCATCTACACGTACGAGCAGCCCGCCCGCGGGCTCGTGCAGGTCCTGCGGCTGACGCCGCGCGACCATGATGGGCAGTACGTCCGCGGGTGGCGGATCGACACCACCGTCGACGGGCGGCTGACCGCCCGCGAGGACGGGTTCGGCAACGTCGTCCACTGGTTCACCCCGGACGAGCCGGCCGACGCCCTGACCATCCGGGTCACCGGCGAGGTCGACACCGACGACACACACGGCGTCGTGCGCGGCACGGTGGAGCGCCTGCCGGACGAGTTCTACCTGCGCGACACGGACCTGTGCGCCGCGAGCCCGGAGCTGCACGCTTTCGCGGAGCGCGTCGCCGCCGAGGACGACGGTGCGACCTTGGCCCGACTCCACCGGCTGATGGGGGCGGTCCACGGTGCTGTGGCCCACGAGCCCGGTCCCGCGAGCGGCGCGGTGCCGGCCGGCAAGGCGTTCGCGGCGGGCCGCGGGATCTGCCAGGATCTCGCCCACGTGCTCATCGCCGCCGCCCGCCACATCGGCATCCCGGCGCGCTACGTCGCCGGCTACCGGGCCCGGGAGGACGGGCAGGCGGATGTCGAGGCGCCCCACGGCTGGGTCGAGGCCCTGGTGCCGGATCTCGGCTGGGTGGCGTTCGACCCGTGCTACGATGTCAGCCCGACGGACAACTACATCCGCGTCGCCACCGGCCTGGACTATCTCGGGGCGGCGCCGATCCGCGGCAGCCGGACCGGCGGTGGCACCGAGACACTGGACGTGAAGCTCCGGGTCGAGCAAGGCAGGGCCGCCGCTCAATCCTGACCGTCCCGACCCCGGTCCGCCGACCGCACGAGAGCCCGAAAACGATGACCTACTGCGTCGGTGTCCTGGTGGAGGAAGGGCTGGTCATGGTCGCCGATACCCGCACCAATGCGGGGCTCGACGACATCTCGACCTACCGCAAGCTCCACCATTTCAACGTGCCGGGCGAACGGGTGATGATGCTCGCCTCCGCGGGCAACCTCTCGATCACCCAGTCGGTCCTCAGCCTGCTCCAAGAGGGCGTGCCCGGCGAGGAGGAGGGTGAGCCGCCGCAGAAGCTCGTCGAGGCGCCGACCATGTTCCAGGCGGCGCAGCTGATCGGCCGGGCCATCCGGCGGGTGCGCGCCATCGAGAAGGACGGGTTCGAGGCGGCCAATATCCGGTTCTCGATCTCGCTGCTGTTCGGCGGCCAGATCGGCACCGGGGAGATGCGGCTGTACCTGATCTACTCCGCCGGCAATTTCATCGAGTGCAGCACCGACGCGCCGTTCCTCCAGATCGGTGAACACAAGTACGGGAAGCCGATCCTCGACCGGGCGGTGAAGTACACGACCGACCTCTATGACGCCCTCAAGGTGAGCCTGGTCTCAATGGATTCGACCATGCGCTCCAATCTGGGCGTCGGCCTGCCGATCGACATCGCGGTCGCCCGCCGGAACGCGCTGACGCTCGAGGTGAACCACCGGATCGAGGCCGGCGAGGGCTACTTCCACGATCTGCGCGAGCGCTGGTCGGCGGCGCTGCGCGCGGCGCACCGGGCGATCCCGCGCCCGCCCTACGGACCGTCCAACGCCTAGAGCAACCACAGCATCGGCCGTCTTGCTCCGCTGCGCTCGCCGGGACGGGGGCAGATTTCTACGTGGCTGTCCGAGCCGCTGAAGACTCCGCTGCGCCCCAGGCCTTCAGGAGCGCCCGGGTCGCCTCGGCCGGATCCATCGCCCGCATCGGGCCGCCCATGACGGCGAAGCCCGCCGCCCCCGCCGCGCGACAGGCCCCGATTACCTCCGGACCGACACCGCCCAGAGCCACGATCGGCAGGCCAGCCGCGCGTGCGGCGGCGAGGCCCTCCGATCCGAGAGCCGGTCCGTAACCGGGCTTGCTCGTGGTCGTGAAGATGGGGCTGAGGGTTACGTAGTCGGCGCCGGCCCGCGCGGCGGCCGCGGCCTCACGCGGCGCGTGCGCGGAAACGCCGATGAGCGCAGCCGCGCCCAGGGTGGCCCGTGCCGCCGCGATCGCCTCCGGTCTCCAGCCGCCGCCGAGATGCAGGCCGTCGGCACCGAGCGCGCGCGCGAGCGCGACATCGCCTCCGATCGTCAGGACGCCGTTCGCGGCCCGCACGCGCTCGGCCACGCGCGCGCCGAGGCGCAGGCGGGCATCCGCCTCCAGGTCCCTGTCGCGGAACCAGATCCAGCGCCCGCCGCCGTCGAGGACCGCCTGGACGGTCTCGGCGAGGGGCCGCGGATGCCCGTGCCGGTCCGTCACCGCGAGCAGCGGCGACGGCAGCGCCCTCACGAGCCGACGAGGCCGAGCTGCGGGCTCGACGGCTCGGCCCGGCCGCGGCGAGGGATCCGCCCGGCGCGGTGCGCGTCGCGCCCGGCCTCCACGGCCCGGCCCATGGCGCGAGCCATCCGCACCGGATCGTCGGCCTTGGCCACGGCGGTGTTGATCAGGCAGGCGGAGGCGCCGAGCTCCATGGCGATCACCGCGTCCGATGCGGTGCCGATGCCGGCATCGACCACCACCGGCACCGTCGCCCGGCGGCAGATCAGCTCCAGGTTGGCCGGGTTGGCCACCCCCATGCCGGAGCCGATCAGCGAGCCCATGGGCATCACGGCGGCGCAGCCGAGATCTTCCAGGCGCTGGCACACGATCGGGTCGTCGTTGCAGTAGGGCAGCACGACGAAGCCGTCATCCACGAGATGGCGGCAGGCCTCGATCAGCTCCATCACGTCCGGGTAGAGCGTCTCCCGGTCGCCGATCACCTCGACCTTGATCCAGTTGGTGTCGAGCGCCTCGCGGGCGAGCTCGGCGGTCATGATCGCGTCCCGGGCCGTCTCGCAGCCGGCGGTATTCGGCAGGAAGCGCTTGCCCTTCAGGATCTTGACCGTGTCCGAGCCGTGGCCCTGGAGCGAGACCCGGCGGATCGAGGCGGTGACCACGTCGGCGCCGCTCGCCGCGACGGCGTCGCGCATGATCGCCTGCGTCGGGTAGCCGGCGGTGCCGATGAACAGCCGGGACGACAGCCTCACCCCGGCGATGGTCAGGCTGTCATCCCCGCCCTCGGGGCGCGGCGGCAAGTGACTCTGGTCCATGCTCAACCTCCCTGCATGGCGCGGACGATCTCGACCCGGTCGCCCTCCGCGACCGGTGTCTCGCCCCAGTCCCGGCGGCGCAGAACGCGGCCGTTCAGCGCGATGGCGACGCCCTGCGGGCTCTCGATGCCGCTCTCCTCCGCCTCCAGGCGGAACAGGGCGTCCACCGTCTCGACCGCGCACTCGCGCGGCTCACCGTTGACGAGGAGTTTCATGCCGAGGCCCTCAGCGCTTCCGGCTGGCCGAAGCGCGCGCGGGTGAAGGGACGCGCCACCTCCGGCAGCGCGCCGCGCAGCACCAGCGCGGCGATCGCGTCGGCGGTGACCGGGGCGAGCAGGTAGCCGTTGCGGTGATGCCCGGTGGCGGCGACGAGGCCCGGCGCGATCGCGTCGAGGATCGGTGCGTCGTCGTCCGAGGTCGGTCGGTAGCCGCTCCACACAGCCTCCACCTCCATCTCCTCGATGCCGGGCAGCACCCGGCGGGCGCCCTCCAGCAGGGCGTAGAGCCCGCCCGCGGTGACGCCGGGACGGAAGCCGCAATCCTCCACGGTCGCGCCCACGACGAGCTGGCCGTCGCTCTTCGGGGCCATGTGGACCTGCTCGGTCCAGACCATCCGCGCCAGGGTACCGGTCCGGGCGGTGGTGCGCAGGGCCAGGGACTGGCCCTTCAGCGGGCGGACCGGAAGGGCGAGCGCGTCGGGCAGCAGGCCGCCCTCCCCGCTCCAGGCGCCGGAGGCGAGGACGACGGTCTCGGCCGCGACGACGCGGTCGCCGGCGCGGATCCCGGTCACGCGGCCGCCCGACCAGTCCAGGGCGGTGACGGGGGTCCGCTCAACCAGGATCGCGCCGGCGCGGCGGCAGGCCTCGGTAAGGGCGTCCATGACCAGACGGGGATCGACCTGATGGTCGAGCGGGCAGTGGATCCCGGCGGTGACGGAGGGGCGCAGGCCCGGCTCCAGGCGCCGGACCTCGCTGCCCGGCAGCCACGTGGCCTCGAGCCCCGAGCGGCGCTGAAGGTCGAAGCGGAAGCGCAGGCGCTCGACCTCGTCGCGGCCGACCGCCAGCACCAGGGTGCCGTCGGCGCGGTAGTCGATCGCCCGGCCGGACGCGGCCTCCAGGGCGTCGCGGAACGCGGGCCAGAGCCGCAGCGAGTCCAGGGCGAGCGGCAGCAGCGGATCGGAGCCCGGCTCGTGCTCGGCGGCGGGGGCCAGCATGCCGGTGGCCGCGAGGCTCGCGCCCGCCCCGATCGTGTCCCGCTCCAGCACCGTCACGGCGCGGCCGGCCCGGGCGAGGCGCCACGCGATCGACAGCCCGATCAGCCCGCCGCCGACCACGGCGACGTCCGTTCGCGCCGGAAGGGTCGCCGGCGCGACGCTGCCGTCCGGGTTGCGGCGGCGGCCGATCGGTGAGGCGGGTCGGTCGAGGGGCACAATCATCTCCGCGGATTGCCGTCGCGGAGATCGGGCCGTGCGCTTCGGTGAGAAGCTGTGGCCTGCCTTTCAGGCGGCCGCGGTCCAATCCCTACGCCGGTATGAGCCGGATCAGGTTCGAAGGATTTCCGCGCCGCAGGTCCTGACGGACGTGCCAGCGGTTTCTCAGCCCCTTGCCGGGGATCTCCCTGGAACAGACGCAGATGTGGCTCCCCGGCCGCTGCCGGTCAACCCCGCGCCGCGAGCATCCAGTCGTTCCCGCGACAATCCGCGGATCCCGGTGACGATCTGGACACCAAGCGGAGCGGAATCGGCGCGCGCGCCGCGGCGGCGACCGCGATCGCGCACCATCCCTTCACCGGTCTGGCATCTCATCACCGGGATTCCGGAACGTCTCCGGTCGCCGGCACTCCACGTCACGGGCGGACTCGCGTGCGCGCAATCCTATTGATCTGCCTGCTCGGCTTCCTCGGTGTCACGGCCGCCTTGAAGCTGCGCGACGGCATGAGGCCGGCGCCGGTGGCCCTCGCCGTCACGCCGCCGCCGGAGCCCGTTCCCGCAGTCGACGCCGCCGGCGTGGCTCTCCAGGCCGGGCGCAACGGCCACTTCTTCGTCAACGCGCTGCTGGACGGCCGCTCGCTGCCGATGATGGTCGATACGGGAGCGAGCGCCTGCGCGTTCTCCGAGGAGGATGCCGCGCGGATCGGGATCCGGGTCACTCCGGCCGATTTCACCCGCGTCTGGAACACCGCGAACGGCACGGTCCGCGTGGCGCCGATCCGGATCGCCATCGTGCAGATCGGATCGATCACGGTCCGGGACGTCGATGCGGTCGTGATCCCGCGCGGGCTCCTGTCGACGAGCTTGCTGGGCATGTCGTTCCTCAGGCGTCTGCGCGATTTCGGCATCTCCGGCAGCACGATGACGCTCAGGGGCTGAAGCGGCCGGAGATCGACGCTGATCTGTCTGGCCGAGGCGCGCCTGTGGCGGGCCCCCGGGCTTGCACCACGGGATCGGCTGCGGGCCCAACGCCCGCGCCGATGACCTACGGCGTTCGGGCCTCGTGCCAGCCCGATGGCGGGTGTCTCCTTATTCGCTCGATCAGTCTATCGGTCGCGGGTATTTGCAGTCATAAGACCGTGGGCCGGAGTATTTATATATAACTGGCCGATTATATGTTGTTTCAGATATTTAATCCAAATTTTGTCGAAGGATATGTTTGTTTTGTCAGCGCATTCCGGCAATGCTAGGAGCGTTCATGACTGCGCATCCGACACGTGAGCGCACGACGGGACGGCTTCGGCATGAAGAATCGCGGATCGACGATCTGTTTGTCCATGATCGTGAAGGACGAGGCCCACGTTATCCGGCGTTGCCTCGATTCTGTTCGTCCGATCATCGATCATTGGATCGTCGTCGATACCGGCTCGACGGATGGAACCCAGGATGTCGTCCGTGCCGCGCTCGCGGACATACCGGGTGCCCTGGTCGAGCGCCCCTGGGTTGATTTCGCCTTCAACCGGAACGAGGCCTTGAAACTCGCGCGGCGTCACGCGCAGTACGCATTGATCATCGACGCCGACGATGAGCTGATCATCCCGGCGGACTTCACGATGCCGAAGCTGCGTGCGCCCGGCTATCGGTTCGAGATCATCGACGCGCACACGCGGTACTGGCGCAACCAGCTGGTCAGCACCCGGGAGAACTGGCGTTACCGGGGCGTCCTGCACGAATTCCTCAGCTGCCCCGGCGTGACAGAGACACCGATCCTCCCCCTCGCGATGCGTCGGGGCGACGACGGTGCCCGCCACCGCGACGCGACGGCGGACGCGCGGGATATCGCCGTCCTCGAGAAGGCGCTGGCGGTCGAGACGGACCCCTTCATGATCGCCCGGTACACGATGTACCTCGGCACCACCTACGACGCCGCCGGCGAGTACCGGAAAGCGTTCGCCTGTTTCCTGAAGCGGGCCGATCTCGGCGGATGGGACGAGGAGGTCTATTTCAACCTGCTGATGGCCGCGGTGAACGCGGAGCGCCTCGACGAGCCGGAGGACAGGGTGCTGCAGCTCTACGAGCGCGCCACCGCAATCCGTCCGGGGCGGGCGGAGGCGCGCCACGGGGCCAGCCGATTCTGCAGGCTGAGGAAGCGGTTCGCGGAAGGCTATCGTTACGCCGAGGCGGGCTTGGCTCTCGAGCTTCCGAGCGAGGGCATCTCCCTGAACCCGTGGGTCTACGAGTACGGCTTGCTCGACGAGTTCGCCCTCAACGCGTACCACAGCGGCCAGTTCAGCGCCTGCGGACATGCCTGCCTGAAGATCCTCGAGCGGGCGCATGTCCCGCGGGAGGTCGCCATACGCGCCGGCGCCCTGGCCCGGGACGTGATGGCGCAGATGATCGATCCGGTCTGGGGTTGCCGGCACACACCCTACGCTCTGCCGTTCGTGCCGACGTGGTGACACGCACCGCGCGCGGATCGCCCGCGAGCCTCAGATCGCGGCGGATCTCCGCGAGCGCCGCGTGACGTCGGGTCCGATCGGAGGGCCGCTCAGCTGGACTTGCGCGGCCGCAGGAATTTCGGCCGGAACACCGCCATGGGCTCGTCGAAGCCGTTGAGCCGGTGCTCTCCCATTGGGATCGGGTCTCCCCAGAGGAAGTCCACGAAGGGCTTCGACATCAGCAGCGGCTCGCCGAGGGCGCGGTTCAGCTGCGCGATGCGGCTCGCGAGGTTCACGTCGCGGCCGATCACCGTGAAGTCGAGGCGTGAGCCGGACCCGACATTGCCGTAGGCGGCCTCGCCGTGGTGGAGCGCGATGCCGGCGGCCACCGGCACCGGGAACTGGTGCAGGGCGTTCGCCTCGTCGAGGGCCGCCAGGGCGTGCTGGGCCGCCGTGAGCGCGCCCTTGGCCGCGCCGCCCAGATCGTCGCCGGTTTCCCGGAAGATCGCCAGCAGGCCGTCGCCGAGATACTTCAGGACCTCGCCGCCCTCACGCTCGATCGGCGGCACGAGGCAGTCGAAGAACACGTTGAGCAGGCCCACCGCCTCCTCCGGCGTCATGTCGGCGGTGGTGCGGGTGTAGTCGCGCATGTCGGCGAACAGGATCGCCGAGCGGATCCGGGTCACCTGCCCGCGGCGGATGTCGCCGGCCAGGATCGCCCGGTGCGGCTCGTCGCCGACATAGAGCCGGAGCACGTGGTCGAGCTGCTTGTTGAGGACGCGCATCTCCA
Organism: Methylobacterium sp. 1030; assembly: GCF_040544715.1. Lineage (NCBI taxonomy): Bacteria > Pseudomonadati > Pseudomonadota > Alphaproteobacteria > Hyphomicrobiales > Methylobacteriaceae > Methylobacterium > Methylobacterium sp. 1030. The sequence continues at coordinate 106,336 of NZ_JBEPKM010000003.1, forward strand.
TCACGGCCGCCAGCGCCGGCATGACGAAGCGGAGGATCGCGATGTCGTCGTCCCGGAACCCCTCGGGGGCCCGCGTGGCGAAGGTGATGCCGTTCTGCGTGCCGTTCGTGAAGAACAGGGGCGCCACGACGTAGTGGGTGTAGCCGCCGGCCTTCAGGTCGGGAACGATCGCGTAGGCGTCGTCCGGAGTCTTCGACAGGTCGAGGATGAGCCACTCCCCGGTCTCGTGGACCGTGTGGAACGGGCTGTTGAGGTACGCGTCCGTCGAGCGGGCCCCGTGGGGGAACAGCCGCACGGTGGTGCCGCCGTCCCGCGTCCAGATTCGACCGACGCCGGCATATTCCGAGTGCAGGGTGTCGATCGCCGTGGAGGCCCGGTCCACCGGCACGCCGATCGCGATCAGGCGCTCGGCGAGCCCGGCCAGCATCTCCTCGGCGTTGGGCATCCGCGCGCCCTCGCCGAGAAGCCAGTCGCGGATGCCCACGGAGGGCTGGAGCGCGCCGAAGGGCACGTCGTCGGCCTCCGAGCCGTCCGCGAAGGCCGTCGGGGATCCGGGCGTTGGCGGGCGGCGTTCGAGCATGGCGCCAGACTGGATGCCGCGCGGCACCGTGGCAACGCGGGCGACGGGGAAGCGCCGCGCGGTTCGCGGCGCGGGCTCAGTTGTCCAGGAAGCTCCTGAGCTTCCGGCTGCGCGAGGGATGCTTCAGCTTCCGCAGCGCCTTCGCCTCGATCTGGCGGATGCGCTCGCGGGTCACCGAGAACTGCTGGCCGACTTCCTCCAGGGTGTGGTCGGTGTTCATGCCGATGCCGAAGCGCATGCGCAGCACGCGCTCCTCGCGGGGCGTGAGCGAGGCGAGCACGCGCGTCGTGGTCTCGCGCAGGTTCGACTGGATCGCCGCGTCGATCGGCAGGACGACGTTCTTGTCCTCGATGAAGTCGCCGAGGTGGCTGTCCTCCTCGTCGCCGATAGGCGTCTCGAGGGAGATCGGCTCCTTGGCGATCTTCAGGACCTTGCGGACCTTCTCCAGCGGCATGGCCAGCTTCTCGGCCAACTCCTCCGGGGTCGGCTCGCGGCCGATCTCGTGCAGCATCTGGCGCGACGTGCGGACGATCTTGTTGATCGTCTCGATCATGTGCACCGGGATGCGGATGGTCCGGGCCTGGTCGGCGATCGAGCGGGTGATCGCCTGACGGATCCACCACGTCGCGTAGGTCGAGAACTTGTAGCCGCGGCGGTACTCGAACTTGTCGACCGCCTTCATCAGGCCGATGTTGCCCTCCTGGATCAGATCCAGGAACTGCAGGCCGCGGTTCGTGTACTTCTTGGCGATCGAGATCACGAGGCGCAGGTTCGCCTCGATCATCTCCTTCTTGGCCTGCCGGGCCTCGCGCTCGCCCTTCTGGACCATGTTGACGATGCGGCGGTACTCGCCGATCTCCAGGCCCGTCTCCGAGGCGAGGTCGAGGATCTGCGCGCGCAGCTCCGCCACCTGCCTCGAGCCGCGCTCGACCAGGTTCTTCCAGCCCTTGCCGCCGAGCGTACCGACGCGCTCCATCCAGTTCGGATCGAGCTCGTAGCCCTGGTAGTGGCGCAGGAACTCGTCGCGGGCCACGCCGTGGCTCTCGGCGAAGCGCATCAGCCGGCCCTCGTGGCCGATCAGCTGCTTGTTGATCGAGTAGAGCTGGCCGACCAGCGCCTCGATGCGGTTGTTGTTCAGAGACAGGGACTTCACGTCGGCGACGACGATGTCCTTCAGCTCGATCTGCTTCTGGTTCTGGGCCGGGGTGTTCTGCTCGCCGGCGGCCTTGCGCTCGGTGCCCTCGATCTGGAACTTGCGCAGCTTGCGGTAGTTCGCGGCGATCGCGTCGAAGGTCTCGAGGACCCGCGGCTTGATCTCCGCCTCCATGGCGGCGAGCGAGACGTTGTTCTCGAGGTCGTCCTCGTCGTCGCCACCCTCCGGCGGCGCGGGCGGCTCCGCGTCGTCCCCGCCATCCTCGCCCTCGGCGATCTGCGGCGCGTTCTTGCCGTCCGGGCCCGCGTAGGTCGCCTCGAGGTCGATGATGTCGCGCAGGAGGACCTTGCCCTCCACGAGCTCGTCCCGCCAGATGATGATCGCCTGGAAGGTCAGCGGGCTCTCGCAGAGGCCCGCGATCATCGCCTCGCGGCCGGCCTCGATGCGCTTGGCGATGGCGATCTCGCCCTCACGGGACAGGAGCTCCACCGAGCCCATCTCGCGCAGGTACATGCGCACCGGATCGTCGGTGCGGTCGGTCGGCTCCTTGGTGGTCGTGGCGACCGCGACGGCGCGCGCCGGCGCGACCTCGGCGACCTCGCCGCCTTCGGCCTCCTCCTCCTCGCCGTCCGCGGCCTTCTCGCCCGCGGCCTCGTCGGTCTCCTCGGCCTCGACGACGTTGATGCCCATCTCGGAGAGCTGTGAGAGCACGTCCTCGAGCTGGTCCGGATCGGACTGCCCCTCGGGCAGGACCTCGTTGACCTCTTCGTAGGTCACGTAGCCGCGCTTCTTGGCGAGCTTGACCATCCGCTTGACCGAAGCATCCGTCAGGTCGAGGAGCGGCCCGTCGGTCTGCTGCTCGGGGGCAGCGTCCGTCTCGTCCCGTTCCGTTGCCTTCGTCGCCATGATCAGCCTATTGTTTCGCACGCGGCGCGTAGCGGAGGCCCCGATGAGGCCGGTCCACGCCGTCGGCGCCGCTGTATGAGATCGGCGCCGGATCGCTCCGGTCGCCGTGAGTCGTCGGTTTCCGTATGCAAGCCCGAGGCTTGACCGATTGTTAACTATGGCGGGACACGTCACCCCGCCACCGCCATGACACAGGCATCACACGGCCGTCGAGTCGCTCGACACCGGTGCATCGGCCTCCGCCTCGGCGGCGATGACGGTTTCCAGCCTCGCCTTCACTTCGCAGAGCCATGCCCACCCGGCATCGGTCGGATCGTCCTCAAACGCCTGCCGTGCTTCGCGAAGTTCGCTATGTAGCGCTCCTGCCTGCCGGTGCAAGATCATCGCCTGTCGGAGCGCGTCTGCGCGGTGGGCAGGATCGGCGTGCGGGGCCAGGGTCGTGCGGTCCCGCGAGCGGGCCAGGGCGAGGATTCGGTCGGCCGCCCCTGTGAGTCCGGCGCGATTGATGCGGTTCTGCAACACCTCGGGCGCCGTGTCCTCGTCCTCGGCCGCGCAGGCCAGCAGGACCGACAGCAGCGCCCGGGCGTCGGGATCGGCGAAGTCGAGCTCGGCCGCCTCCTCTCCGAACTCCGCCATCATCTCGGGATGGGCCAGCAGGGTGCCGACGATCACCGCCTCGCGCACCGGGGCGGCGCCCGTGAAGCCCGCCGAGGCCGTCACCGAGGGACTCGGGCTCCCGGTGATGCGCGGCGAGACGGGCTCGCCGGGCCGGGCGAAGCGCTGGCGTCCGCGCGGGGCCGCGCCGGCGGCGCGGTTGGCGCGGGGCGACAGGCCGCGCAGGCGCTCCTCGACATCGTCGCGGTAGTAGCGCCGCACGGTCTCGTCGCGGATCGTCGCGACGGTGGTGCGCAGGGTCTGGGTTAGGCCGGCGCGGCGCTCCGGCGTGTCGACCGGTCCCGCCTCGAGGGCGCGCCGCCACAGCAGCTCCGAGAGGGGAAGCGCGGCCGCGAGCACCTGGTCGATGGCCGTCGGGCCGCCCGAGCGCAGCAGGTCGTCCGGATCCTGGCCGCCCGGCAGCAGCGCGATCCGCAGCGAGCGGCCGGGCTCGAGGAGCGGCAGCGCGATGTCGAGGGCCCGGAAGGCCGCCCGCTGGCCGGCCTTGTCGCCGTCGAAGCACAGGATCGGCTCGTCGGCGTGGCGCCAGAGCAGCCCGAGCTGGTCCTCGGTGAGAGCGGTGCCCAGCGGCGCCACCGTCTCGGGATGGCCCGCGAGCGTCATGGCGATGACGTCGACGTAGCCCTCCACCGCGATGATCGAGCCGCGATCATGCGCGGCCTTGCGGGCGCCGTGCAGGTTGTAGAGCGTCCGGCCCTTGTGGAAGAGCGGCGTCTCCGGCGAGTTGAGGTACTTGGCGCGCACCTCCTTGGCGAGCGCCCGGCCGCCGAAGGCCACGACCCGGCCGCGGGTGTCGGTGATCGGGAACATCACCCGGTCGCGGAAATAGTCGTAGGGGACGGAGACCCCCTCCCCCGCCGCGAGCAGGCCGAGTTCGACCATCAGCGCCTTCTCGACCCCCTGCCCGGCGAGGTGGTCGCGCAGGGCGTAGCGCTCGCCCGGCGCGTAGCCGAGGCGGAAGGCCAGCTGCGTCTCGTCCCGCAACCCGCGCCGCTCGAGATAGGCGCGGGCCTCGCTGCCCTGGCCCGACCGGAGGCGCTCCTCGAACCAGCGCGCGGCCATCTCCATGACCTCGATCGCCCCGGCCCGCTTCTGCTCGCTGGCCCGGTTGTCCTCGGTGGGCGCCGGCAGGCTGACGCCGGCCTCGCCCGCCAGCCGCTCGACCGCCTCGGGGAAGCTGAGGCCCTCCGTCTCCATCAGGAAGGTGAAGATGTCCCCGTGCTTGGAGGACGAGAAGCAGTGATAGAACTGCTTCTGATCGTTCACGTAGAAGGATGGCGTCTTCTCGGCGTTGAACGGCGACAGGCCGCGCCACTCGCGTCCGGCCTTCTTCAACTGCACGCGGCGGCCGACCACCGACGAGGCCGGCAGCCGGGAACGGATCTCTTCCAGGATGTGGGGCGGATAGCGCACGGGGCCTGGGACGGGTTGCGTGAACCCGCTCCTATAGCGCGAGAGGCGTGACCGAGTCCCTCACACGCCCGGAATCCGGTGGAGGATTGCGGGGAGAGGTTCAGCCCTTCGCCGCCAGCGCGGCCTTCACCAGGCCGCTCGCCTTGCCGAAATCCATGCGGCCCGCGAAGGTGCCCTTCAGGGCGGCGATCACCTTGCCCATGTCCTTCGGGCCGGCCGCGCCGGTCTCGAGGATCGCCGCCTCGACCGCGGCCTTCGTCTCGGTCTCGTCCATCTGCTTCGGCAGGAACGTCTCGACGATGGCGATCTCGGCGCGCTCGTTGGCGGCGAGTTCCGGCCGGCCGCCCTGCTCGTAGACCGCGGCCGATTCGGTGCGCTGCTTGATCATCTTCTGGAGCAGCGACAGGATCTCCTCGTCGGAGATCGGCTCCTTGCCGTTGCCGCGGGCCTCGATGTCCCGGTCTTTCAGGGCGGCCTGAATCATCCGGACGGTCGCCAGCCGCTCCTTGTCGCCGGCCTTCATGGCCTCCTTCATCTCGGTGGTGAAGCGCGCGCGCAGCATCTCGATGAACCTTCCAACGGTCGAAGCGGGGGGCTGGCCTGCGATTTGCGGGTGTTGAGCCCTGCCGGCAGCGGAGCCACATTGACCCCATCGCGGGCCGCTCGCTAAGAGCGCCGCACACGATCATGCCGCAAGCCGAGAGCGCCGCAACCCGGCGCCCGCCTTCGGCCGGACATAAGCGAGACTCAGCCCATGCTGCAAGACGCCGCCGCGCATGCCCCCGAGCCTCAGGCTCCCGAGCCCTGGGCCGAGCCCGTCGCGACGGCCCTGCTGGTGCTGGCCGACGGCACCATCCTGGAGGGATTCGGCATCGGCCAGACCGGCGTGGCCGACGGCGAGGTCTGCTTCAACACCGCGATGACCGGCTACCAGGAGATCCTGACGGACCCGTCCTATGCCGGTCAGATCGTCACCTTCACCTTCCCGCATATCGGCAACGTCGGCACCAACGACGAGGATCTGGAGAGCCTGGAGGCGGCGCCGGCCTCGGGCGTCCGCGGCACCGTCATCGCCTCGGCGGTGACGAACCCGTCGAACTGGCGGTCCTCGTCGCATCTCGACGGGTGGCTCAGGGCGCGCGGCATCGTCGGCATCACCGGCGTCGACACCCGGGCGCTCACGGCCCGCATCCGCGACCAGGGCATGCCCAACGCCGTGATCGCCAACGATCCCCAGGGCAATTTCGACCGCGAGGCCCTCAAGGCCCGCGCGGCGGCCCTCGCGCCGATGGAGGGGCTGGACCTCGTTCCGCCGGTGACGAGCCGCGCGCCGTCGGAATGGTCCGAGACCGTCTGGGCGCTGGGCAACGGCTACGGCACGCGCGCACCCGGCGAGGGCCTCAGGGTCGTGGCCATCGATTACGGCGTGAAGCGCAACATCCTGCGCCTCCTCGCCCAGGCCGGCTGCGACGTCACCGTCGTGCCGGCCACCACGACGGCCGAGGAGATCCTGGCGCTGAAGCCGGACGGCGTGTTCCTGTCGAACGGCCCCGGCGACCCGGCCGCCACCGGCGCCTACGCGGTCCCGGTGATTCGCAAGCTCCTGGACGAGAAGGTGCCGACCTTCGGCATCTGCCTCGGCCACCAGCTGATGGGTCTGGCCCTCGGCGGCCGGACCGTGAAGATGGGCCAGGGCCACCACGGCGCGAACCACCCGGTGAAGGATAAGACCACCGGCAAGGTCGAGATCGTGTCGATGAACCACGGCTTCGCGGTGGACCCGGACAGCCTGCCGGAGACGGCCGTGGAGACCCACGTGTCGCTGTTCGACGGCTCGAATTGCGGCCTGACCCTCACCGACCGCCCGGCCTTCTCGGTGCAGCACCACCCGGAGGCCTCCCCCGGCCCGCGCGACAGCCACTACCTCTTCGAGCGCTTCGTGACGCTGATGCGCTCGGGCGAACCCGAGCGCGCCTGACGCGTCGTCCTCGCGAGCGCCGCGGAGCCGCGGCGCGGCCTTTCAGTCCTGCGTCCCGACCCCAATCGGGCCGCGGCGGGGCCATAAAATCCGCCAGATCGGACGGCTTAAGGGAGCCCACGACGGCCCCTGAACGGCGGCGCATCCGCGCCCGGCGACGGCGGCCCGTCGCAGGGGATTGCCGGATGACCATCGACGAGGCGCGCGACGATTTCTCCCGCCTGCACCGCAGCTTCACCTTCCATCTCGGCGTCGCCGCGGGCCTGTCCTGGCTGACCGCCCTCTACGCCGCCGTCTACGCCCCCTGGGTGCGCAACATCCGGGCGCTGATCGATCCGACCGGCGGCTTCGACCGCGTCGAGAGCACGGTGTCCTACCTCTTCGCCATGCCGGCGGTCCTCGCCCTCGCCTGGGTCTCGGTCTATTTCGGCCGCGAGGCCCTGCGCCGCGCGCAGACGCTCTCGAACGTCGCCGTGGAATTCGCGGCCGCCGCATTGGTGGCCTTCGGAGTGTTCTACCTCTCGATCGACCGGGCGGTCGCCGCGCTCCACGCCGGCTTCTGAGACGGATCGGGGCGGCCAGAGCCGCCCCGGCGCCTACTGGACCTTCTCGAACAGCGGCTCGAACCGCTTGGCGGCCAGCTTGTTCTGCGGCACCGCCCGGGCCGCCTCCAGGTTCTCGGGCCTGTCGCCGACCTGGACGAGGCCGACCATCCCCATGATGTAGTGCGGCGAGCACTTGATGCCGTAGAGGCCGGGCTTGTCGAAGGTCACGGCCTCCTCCTTGCCGACCACCGTCTTGAACGGCGTCGCGCCCTCGGGCGCCATCCCCTTGATCAGCTCGGCATTGTGACCCTTGTCGGCCGGCACGAACCGCACCGTGTCGCCGGGCTGGATTTTCACGAAGGCCGGGTCGAAGACCATCATCCCGCCCGGACCGCTGTTCAAAGTCTTGATGGCGACCTCCGAAGCGTTCGCGCCCGTTATCGAGCCGATCAGAAGTATCGCGAAGAGTGTCGCTGGCCTGGGCATTTTCAGTCTCGAACGATGATGATGTCGATCGGCGCGCTAGCCGATCCATCGGAGCTTAAGGTCCGGTGTCGATTTCCTGCAAGAAATCGATGAATTCTTGTGAGAATTTATAAATCCTCCAAATCGAAGGATCGATGCCGCATCCATGCGCCGGGCGCGCGGCCAGACTGCGCGGTTGTCCCGGCCTTCCAATGCGCCCGTCGCCCGTGTAAACGCGGGGCTCAACGACATTCCCGCCACGCGCGTCCGGGAGCAGGGCTCAGTCGAGCCGTGCCCGATCGGGCGCGCTTGGCCTGAGAAGGCCCACGATGCCCAAACGCACCGACATCTCCTCGATCCTGATCATCGGTGCGGGTCCGATCATCATCGGACAGGCCTGCGAGTTCGATTATTCCGGCACTCAGGCCTGCAAGGCGCTCCGCGAGGAGGGCTACCGCATCGTCCTGGTGAACTCGAACCCCGCGACCATCATGACCGACCCGGACATGGCGGACGCGACCTACGTCGAGCCGATCACCCCGGAGATCGTCGCCAAGATCATCGAGAAGGAGCGCCCCGACGCGATCCTGCCCACGATGGGCGGCCAGACGGCGCTCAACTGCGCCCTGTCGCTGCAGAAGATGGGCGTGCTCGCGAAGTACGGCGTGCAGATGATCGGCGCCACCGCCGAGGCCATCGACAAGGCCGAGGACCGGAGCCTGTTCCGCGACGCCATGACCAAGATCGGGCTCGACACCCCGAAATCGGCGCTAGCCAACGCGTCCGCCGCCAAGAAGGCGGACCGTCAGGCCTACCTGGCCGAGATCGCCAGGATCGAGGCGGCGAACAGCGATCCGGCGGCGCGCCAGGCCGCGCTGGCGGCCTACGAGAAGAGCTGGGCCGCGGGTGAGACCGAGCGGCGCAAGCGCTACGGTGAGCACGCGATCGGGCAGGCGCTGATCGCTCTGGCCGAGGTCGGCCTGCCGGCGATCATCCGGCCGTCCTTCACCATGGGCGGCACCGGCGGCGGCATCGCGTACAACCGCGAGGAGTTCCTCGACATCGTCGAGCGCGGCATCGACGCGTCGCCGACCAACGAGGTGCTCATCGAGGAGAGCGTGCTCGGCTGGAAAGAGTACGAGATGGAGGTCGTCCGGGACCGGAACGACAACTGCATCATCGTCTGCTCCATCGAGAACATCGACCCGATGGGGGTCCACACGGGCGATTCGATCACCGTCGCGCCGGCGCTGACGCTCACCGACAAGGAGTACCAAGTGATGCGCGACGCATCGCTGGCGGTGCTCCGCGAGATCGGCGTCGAGACCGGCGGCTCCAACGTGCAGTTCGCGATCAACCCCGAGAACGGGCGCATGATCGTGATCGAGATGAACCCGCGCGTCTCGCGCTCCTCGGCGCTCGCCTCGAAGGCGACCGGCTTCCCGATCGCCAAGGTCGCGGCCAAGCTCGCGGTCGGCTACACGCTCGACGAGATCGCCAACGACATCACCGGCGGCGCGACGCCGGCCTCGTTCGAGCCGACGATCGACTACGTCGTCACCAAGATCCCGCGCTTCGCCTTCGAGAAGTTCCCGGGCGCCGAGCCGACGCTGACCACCGCCATGAAGTCGGTGGGCGAGGCCATGGCGATCGGCCGCTGCTTCGCCGAATCGCTTCAGAAGGCTCTGCGCTCGCTCGAGACCGGCCTGACCGGCCTCGACGACATCGAGATCGAGGGGCTCGGCAAAGGCGACGACCACAACGCCATCAAGGCGGCGATCGGCACCCCGACCCCGGACCGGCTGCTCAAGGTCGCGCAGGCCCTGCGGCTCGGCGTGAGCCACGAGCAGGTCTACGCCTCCTGCAAGATCGACCCGTGGTTCCTGGAGCAGCTTCAGGCGATCATCGATCTGGAGAACCGCGTGAAGGCCCACGGCCTGCCGAAGACGGCCGGCGCCTTCCGCCAGCTCAAGGCCGCCGGTTTCTCGGATGCCCGCCTCGCGGTTCTGGCCAAGACCGACGAGGCCGCCGTCAGCGCGGCCCGGCGCGCCCTGGCGGTGCGCCCGGTCTACAAGCGGATCGACACCTGCGCGGCCGAGTTCAAGTCGCCCACCGCCTACATGTACTCCACCTACGTGGCGCCCTTCGCGGGCGCGGTGGTCGACGAGGCGCAGCCCTCGGACCGCAAGAAGGTCGTGATTCTCGGCGGCGGCCCCAACCGCATCGGCCAGGGCATCGAGTTCGACTATTGCTGCTGCCACGCCTGCTTCGCGCTGTCGGACGCCGGCTACGAGACCATCATGGTCAACTGCAACCCGGAGACGGTCTCGACCGACTACGACACCTCGGACCGGCTCTACTTCGAGCCGCTGACCGCCGAGGATGTGCTGGAGATCATCGAGACCGAGCGGCAGGCCGGCACCCTGCACGGCGTGATCGTGCAGTTCGGCGGCCAGACCCCGCTGAAGCTCGCCCGCGCCCTCGAGGCCGCCGGCGTGCCGATCCTCGGCACTTCGCCCGACGCGATCGACCTCGCCGAGGACCGGGACCAGTTCAAGCGGCTCCTCGACAAGCTCGCGATGAAGCAGCCGAAGAACGGCATCGCCTACTCGGTCGAGCAGAGCCGGCTGGTGGCCGAGACGCTCGGCCTGCCCTTCGTGGTCCGCCCGAGCTACGTGCTCGGCGGCCGCGCCATGGCGATCATCCGCGACGAGACGCAGTTCGCCGACTACCTGCTCGACACGCTGCCGAGCCTGATCCCCTCCGAGGTGAAGGCCCGCTACCCGAACGACAAGACCGGCCAGATCAACACGGTGCTGGGCAAGAACCCGCTCCTGTTCGACCGCTACCTCTCGGACGCGGTCGAGGTCGATGTCGACGCGGTCTGCGACGGCAAGGACGTGTTCATCGCCGGCATCATGGAGCACATCGAGGAGGCCGGCATCCATTCCGGCGATTCGGCCTGCTCGCTGCCGCCGCGCTCGCTCTCGCCCGAGATCGTGGACGAGCTGGAGCGGCAGACCAAGGCCATGGCGCTGGCGCTCAACGTCGTCGGGCTGATGAACGTCCAGTACGCCATCAAGGATGGGGTCATCTACGTGCTGGAGGTGAACCCCCGCGCCTCGCGCACGGTGCCGTTCGTCGCCAAGGTCATCGGCGAGCCGATCGCCAAGATCGCCGCCCGGATCATGGCCGGCGAGCCGCTCGAGACCTTCGGCCTCAAGCCGAAGACCCTGCCGCACATCGCCGTGAAGGAAGCGGTCTTCCCCTTCGCGCGCTTCCCCGGCGTCGACGTGCTGCTCGGCCCGGAGATGCGCTCGACCGGCGAGGTGATCGGGCTCGACGCCAGCTTCGGCGTTGCCTTCGCCAAGAGCCAGCTCGGCTCCGGCACGCAGGTGCCGAAGGCGGGCGCCGTGTTCGTCTCGGTGCGGGATGCCGACAAGGCCCGCATCCTGCCGACCATGAAGCTCCTGTCCGATCTCGGCTTCACCATCCTGGCGACCGGCGGCACGCAGCGCTACCTCGCGGAGAACGGCGTTCCGGCCGAGCGGATCAACAAGGTTCTCGAGGGCCGGCCGCATGTGGTCGACGCGATCAAGAACGGCGGGATCCACCTCGTCCTGAACACCACCGAGGGGGCCGGCGCCCTCTCGGACTCGCGCTCGCTCCGGCGCGCGGCCCTCTTGCATAAGGTGCCGTATTACACCACTCTAGCCGGCGCGATGGCCGCGGCCGAGGGGATCAAGGCCTATCTAGAAGGCGATCTCAAGGTCCGCGCGTTGCAGGAATACTTCGCGGCCTGAACCTCAGGGTTCCGCTGACTTCATTTCATGGCCCGGGGAGAGTGCTGCACTCTCGGCCGGGCCTCTTCATTGTGGCGCGAGACGATGGCGATAGACAAGGTTCCGATCACGGTGCGCGGGCTGGCAGCCCTCGAAGAGGAGCTGAAGCACCGCCAGCAGGTGGAGCGCCAGCGCATCATCCAGGCGATCGCGGAGGCCCGCGCGCTCGGCGACCTGTCGGAGAACGCCGAGTACCACGCCGCCAAGGAGGCGCAGTCCCACAACGAGGGCCGCGTCCTCGAACTGGAGAGCATGATCGCGCGGGCCGAAGTGATCGACGTCACGAAGCTCTCGGGTGACAGGATCAAGTTCGGCGCCACCGTGAAGCTCGTCGACGAGGACACGGAGGAGGAGAAGACCTACCAGATCGTGGGAGAGCCGGAGGCCGACGTGCGCTCGGGCCGGGTCTCGATCACCTCGCCGATCGCCCGTGCGCTGATCGGCAAGGGCGTCGGCGACACGGTCGAGGTCACCACGCCCGGGGGCGGCAAGTCCTACGAGGTCGTCGCCGTCCAGTACGGCGGCTGAGCGGATGCGCCCGCGTACGTGGGGCCGGCTCGCCGGCCTGCTCCTCGGTGCCGTCGCGGGGTCCGCGGCGGCGAGCGACTTTCCGCCGACTCCGGTCTTCTCCGACGTCCGGGTCGACGTGCGGCCGCTCCTGAACAAGGGCGCGGGGCTGCAGGCCGAGGCGCTGGCCGGCGACCTGACCGACGCCCTGCGGAAGAACTTCGCCGGTCGGATCAGCGGCCGCGGGCCGCGCCTCGTCGTGGTCGTGACGAGCTTGTCGCTCCGGCCCTATGTCGGCAGCGGCTCCCTGCGCGGCCTGGGCGGCAATTTCGAGACCGACTACATGGAGGGCGAGGCGCTGCTCGTCGGGCCCAAGGGGCAGGTGCTCGGGCGCTACCCGCAGATGACCGCGACGCCGTCGAGCTACGGCGGCGCGTGGTACGATCCGCAATTCGAGCAGCGCCGGCTCGCCGCCATCGCCGACATCTACGCCCAGTGGCTCGCCCGCGACCTGCCGCGGGATTAGAAGGCGGCCGCCGGCCCCGGTCGGCAGCGTGGGGCGTATCCGGTGAGGAGCATGGCAAGCATCGACGTGTCGGAGGCGCAGAGCGCGCCGGTCAGCAATTCGGACCCGCGGCGCGAGCGCCTGCCCGAGCTCGCCCGCGCCCGCGCCTGGATCGTCACGGACGGCAAGGCCGGCGACGAGAACCAGTGCGTCGGCATCGCCGAGACCCTGGGTCTCGACTTCGAGATCCGGAAGGTGCCGGCCTCAGGACCATTCGGCTGGATGGCGCCCTGGGGGCCGATCGACCCGCGCGAGGGCCCGCGCCGCCGGGCCGGCGCCCTGTCGGGCCCCTACCCCGACATCCTGATCGCCTCCGGCCGCCGGTCGGTCCCGTACCTGCGGACCGTGCGGCGCGCGACCGGCGGCCGGACCTTCACGGCCTTCCTGAAGGATCCGCGGACCGGCGCCGACAGCGCCGACTTCATCTGGGTGCCGGATTACGACGATCTGCGCGGTCCCAACGTCTTCACCACGCTCACGGCGCCGCACCTCGTCACCGCGGCGCGCCTGGCCGCGGCCCGGGCCCGGCCGGATCCGCGGCTCGCGCGCCTCGACGGCCCGCGGGTGGCGGTGCTGGTCGGCGGCGACAGCCGTCACCTGAGCTACCGCAAGACCGACATGAACCGCCTCGTGGAGGATCTGCGCGGGCTGGCCGCGCAGGGCTGCCGGCTGATGGTGACGATCTCCCGCCGGACGCCGAACCCGCTCCGCGACGCCGTGAAGGTGCTCGCCGCCGAGACCGGGGGGTTCCTCTGGGACGGGAGCGGCGACAACCCCTACGTGGCCATGCTGGCGCTCGCCGAGGCGATCGTCGTGACCTCCGACTCGGCCAACATGGTCAGCGAGGCGGTGTCCACAGGCGCGCCGGTCCTGCTGTTCGACCTGCCGCGTACCTATATCCGGCATCGGCGCATGTTCGCCGGGCTGGCGATCGCCGGGGCGCTGCGACCGTTCACCGGTCAGTTGGCAGATCTGACGTACAAGCCGATCGACGCGACTCCGGTGATCGCCCGGGCGCTCGCCGACGCCTATGCCGCGCGCCGCGCGGCCGGACCGGCCTGAGGAGACCGAGACAGATGGCCCACACCCACGCCAAGCTCGTGATCATCGGCTCGGGACCCGCCGGCTACACGGCGGCGATCTACGCCGCCCGCGCCATGGTCGAGCCGCTGCTGATCTCCGGCTTCCAGCCGGGCGGCCAGCTCATGATCACCACGGATGTCGAGAACTACCCGGGCTTCGCCGAGGCCATCCAGGGCCCCTGGCTGATGGAGCAGATGCGCCTCCAGGCCGAGCACGTCGGTACCCGTATCGTCTCGGAATACATCACGAAGGTCGATCTCAAGCAGCGGCCGTTCCGCCTCGAGGCCGATTCCGGCGAGACCTACTCGTGCGACGCCCTGGTCATCGCCACCGGGGCGCAGGCCAAGTGGCTCGGCATCCCGTCCGAGGCGGCGTTCCAGGGCGGCGGCGTCTCGGCCTGCGCGACCTGCGACGGGTTCTTCTTCCGCGGCAAGGACGTCGTGGTGGTCGGCGGCGGCAACACCGCGGTCGAGGAGGCCCTGTACCTCGCCAACATCGCCAGCAAGGTGACGGTGGTCCACCGCCGCGACAGCTTCCGCGCCGAGCGGATCCTACAGGAGCGCCTGTTCAAGCACCCGAACGTCGAGGTGCTGTGGCACCGCGAGATCGCCGAGATCTGCGGCGTGCAGAAGCCGGCACCGAACGTGACGCACGTCCGTCTCAAGGATCCGCGTTCGGGCGAGATCAGCGAGGTGAAGGCCGACGGCGTGTTCGTGGCGATCGGCCATCAGCCGGCGACCGCCATCTTCGAGGGTCAGCTGCCCATGCGCCACGGCGGCTATCTCACCGTGAAGCCCGGCACGACCGAGACCGAGATCCCGGGCGTGTTCGCCGCCGGCGACGTCACGGACGACGTCTACCGCCAGGCGATCACCGCCGCCGGCATGGGCTGCATGGCGGCTCTGGAGGCGGAGAAGTTCCTGGCCAATCTCGAGATCGGCGAGAGCCCGGTCCAGGCCGCCGCGGCGGAATGACGGCCGGATAGGCTTCCGCACTTCTCGCGCGAAGCCGTCGGGCCCGGCATTTCAACAAGTTCGCGCTGCTTATGCTTGCGCAGGACCATGCACCGTGTGCATAGGAGTGCTGACTGCGCCGGGATGCACCGATTGCATGCCCGCGCGGTGTCGAGAGCGGCCATCCGCACGCGGCACCGCGCAGTTCGCCCGGTGATCTGCCCGCCGCTTCGCGCCCCTTCTCCACCCCGGGCGCGACCCGCGGGCGCGCGCTGGTAGGGGTTCTCGCCTTGGACTGGGACAAGATCCGGATCTTCCTCAACGTCGCGGAGGCGGGGAGCTTCACCAAGGCGGGTGACGATATCGGGCTCAGCCAATCGGCGGTCAGCCGCCAGATCAGCGCCCTGGAGCGCGAGCTCAAGGCGCCGCTCTTCCATCGCCACGCCCGCGGCCTCCTGCTCACCGAGCAGGGCGACCTGCTGTTCCGCGCCGCGCGGGACATGAAGCTGCGCCTGGAGAATACCCGGGCGCGCCTCGTCGAGACCTCCGAGCGGCCGACCGGCGACCTCAAGGTCACCACCACGGTCGGCCTCGGCACGTCCTGGCTGTCGCAGCGGGTCGGCGAGTTCCTGGACCTTTACCCGGACGTGCGCATCGAGCTGATCCTCACCAACGAGGAGCTCGATCTGGCCATGCGCGAGGCCGACGTGGCAATCCGCATGCGCCGCCCGGCGCAGCCGGACCTGATCCAGCGGCGGCTGTTCACCGTGCACTACCACGCCTTCGCCAGTCCGGATTACGTGAAGCGGTTCGGCGAGCCCAAGACCATCGAGGAGCTCGACGACCACCGCCTCGTCTCCTTCGGCGGCAACGAGCCCTCGTACCTGCTGGCCGCCCACTGGCTCGCCGATGCGGGCCGCGAGGGCCGCGAGCGTCGCCAGGTCCACCTGACGGTGAACAATATCGGCGCCCTGCAGCGCGCCATGGAGGCCGGCGCCGGCATCGGCATCTTGCCCGATTACGCGGTGGATGGCGGCCAGCAGCTCGTGCAGGTGCTGCGCGAGACCGAGATGCCGAGCCTGGAGAGCTACCTCGTCTACGCCGAGGAGATGCGCTCGGTCGCTCGCGTGCAGGCGTTCCGCGACTTCCTCGTCTCGAAGGCGCAGCGCTGGACCTACTGAGCATCCGATGGTTGGATCCGTCTCCTCACGGAGACGATTCGATGCGCGCTGCTCTCTACGCTCTGATCCTCGTCGCGGGCTCCACCGGCGCGATGGCGGATGACTGCGCGGAAGCTTGGTACCAACGCAATCTGATCTACAAGCAGGCGGGCTACTGCTTCAGCACGCCGCGGGCGATCCGGACCTTCGGCAACGCCGATTGCCGGTACGACGCCATGGATCGCGTGCCGCTCTCGCGTCAGGAGCAGGCGACGGTGGCGGATCTGCAGGCCTTCGAGCGGGCCCATGCCTGCCCGCGCTAGGCCGCGGACCGTCGACCTCGTCGGCCGGGCAGCGTAGGAGCCGCGTCGTCGCTCCGGAAGCCGCGCCAGATCAGCACGGCTCCGGCAGGCGCGTGCTCACACGAACAGGCGCTCGCCCTCGAGGCCCTTGTAGAGGCCGGCGACCTGCTCGCCGTAGCCGTTGTAGATCAACGTCGGTACGCGCTGATCGGTGCCGAGGACGCGCTCGGTCGCCTGGCTCCAGCGCGGGTGCGGCACGGCCGGGTTCACGTTGGCCCAGAAGCCGTACTCCGAGGCCTGCAGACCCTCCCAGAAGGTCTTCGGCCGGTCGGCCGTGAACGAGATCTTCACCAGTGACTTGGCCGACTTGAACCCGTACTTCCACGGCACCGCGACGCGGATCGGCGCCCCGAACTGGTTGGGCAGCGGCTTGCCGTAGATCCCCGTGACCATGAAGGCGAGGTCGTTCCCGGCCTCAGCCAGGGTCAGGCCCTCCGTGTAGGGCCAGGGATAGAAGAACGCCCGCTGGCCGGGCGCCATCGCCTTGTCCATGAACGTCTCGAAGCGGATGTACTTCGCGCCGGAGGCGGGCTTGGCCAGCGCCACGAGCTTCGCCAGCGGGAATCCGGTCCAGGGCACCGCCATCGACCACGCCTCGACGCAGCGGTGACGGTAGAGACGCTCCTCCAGGCCGACCTTCCGGATCAGGTCGTCGACGCCGATCTCGAACGGCTTCTCGACGAGCCCGTCGATCTTCAGGGTCCAGGGCTGCGTCTTGAGGGCGTTGGCCGCCGGCAGCACCGTCTTCGACGTGCCGAACTCGTAGAAATTGTTGTAGTCGGCGCTGAAGCGCTCCGGTGTCAGGGGGCGGTCGAGCGTGTAGGCGGGGTTCTGCGGCGCCGGGTAGAGCGGCTGGTCGCCCGCCGCCGCGAGGGCCGCGCGCCCACCCAGGAGCGAGCCGGCAGCGAGCCCGGCCGCGCCGCCGATCAGGGCCCGCCGATTGAGGAAGACGGCTTCCGGCGTCGCCAGATGCTCCGGAATCTCCCAACCGCGCCTGCGCTTGATCAACATGGCCGTCTCCTCGGATCTCCTGCCTGCACAACCCACAGATCGGCCGCGGCCGACAGGGGCGCAAGCGCCGCAGCCTGACCTTTCGGCGAACGGCGCGCAGGAGTTACGCCGCCCGTGAGCGGCACCGGGACGCAGGCCGTCTTTTGCCGCGAGGGCGACGCTCAGGCCGGCGGCGTCTCGTCGCGCAGCATCCGCCGCAGCACCTTGCCGACATTGGTCTTCGGCAGGGTCTCGTGGAGCACTACGCGGCGGGGAACCTTGTAGCCGGTGAGCTGGGTGCGGGCATGCGCCCGCAGGATATCGGTGGAGACCGACGGGTCCTTGAGGACCACGTGGGCCACCACCATCTCGCCGGTCTCCTCGCTCGGCGCGCCGACCACCGCGCATTCGAGCACGGCCGGGTGGGCCGCCAGCACGTCCTCGACCTCGTTCGGATAGACGTTGAAGCCGGACACGAGGATCATGTCCTTCATCCGGTCGACGATCCGGACCTGGCCGTCCGCCTGCAGGATCGCGACGTCGCCCGTCCGGAAGAACCCGTCCGCGGTCATCGCCCGCGCGGTCTCCTCCGGCCGATTCCAGTAGCCGCGCATCACCTGCGGGCCGCGCACGCAGATCTCGCCCGGCTGCCCGGCCGGGAGGGGCTCGCCGGAGACGGCGCGGATCGAGACCTCCGTGGAGGGCAGCGGGTAGCCGATCGTGCCGGAGAAGTCGCGCATGCCCCGCGGGTTGACGCACACGACCGGCGAGGTCTCCGACAGGCCGTAGCCCTCGATGATCGTGTTGCCGGTCAGGGCCTTCCAGCGCTCGGCCACCGCCCGCTGGACGGCCGTGCCGCCGCCGACCACGAAGTCGAGGTGGGCGAAATCCACCGTGCCGATCTTCGGATGATTGATCAGGACGTTGAACAGCGTGTTCACGCCCATCAGGTGGGTGAAGCGCGTGCGGCTCAGGGTCTTGACCATGCCGTCGCAGTCGCGCGGATTGGGGATCAGCAGGCAGGAGCCGCCGCTCCGCATGAACTGGAAGAAGCACGCGGTGAGCGCGAAGATGTGGTAGAGCGGCAGCGCCGTGACCACGCAGCGCGCGACGCTCGGATCCTTCGAGTTGAACCAGAGCTGCGACTGCTCGACGTTCGCCATGATGTTGCGGTGGCTCAGCATCGCCGCCTTGGCGATGCCGGTGGTGCCCCCGGTATATTGCAGGAAGGCGAGGTCCTCCGGGTCGACCGCGGCGGACGCGCGCGGCATCGTCCGGCCCTGGCGGAGCACGGTGGCGAACGGGATCGCCAGCCCTTCCGGCAGGCGGAACGGCGGCACCGCCTTGCGGACGTGCCGGCTCGCGAGGTTGATCACCCGCCCCTTCAGCCCCAGCCCGTCGCCCGGACCCACGAGGACGACCCGCTCCAGGGCCACGTCCGGCAGCGCCGCCGCGATGGTGGCGCCGAAATTCTCCAGGACGATCAGGATCCGCGCGCCAGAATCGTTGATCTGCTGCACGCATTCCCGGGGCGTGTAGAGCGGGTTGGTGTTGACCACCGTTCCCCCCGCCAGGAGGACGCCGAAGATCGCCACGGCGTAGGCGGGGACGTTCGGCAGCATGATCGCCACGCGGTCGCCCTTCGCCAGACCCTGTCCGCGCAGCCAGGCCGCGAGGTCGCGCGCCTGCTGGCCGAGGGTCGCGTAGGTCATGGTCGAGCCGAAGCACAGCATCGCCGGCCGGCTTGCGAAGGCGGTCACGCTGGTCTCGAACAGGTCGACCAAGGTCCCGAGGCCCGCGACGTCGATCTCCGCGGGGACGCCGGGCGGATAGAAGGGCAGCCAGGGCCGATCGGAGGCCCCGTGGCCCGGCATCGCTCCGGCCGTGGTGGCTCGAGCGCCGTGCTCCATCACGTTCGCCTCATGCATCGCGATGCCTCCCGCGGGCCCGACTCTCGGGGGCCGAGTCCCGCAACGCCTGTCGCGCGGACTCTGCGGGAACGGAGGCCGGCCCGCAAGGCAGGGGGGTCAGAGGGCTGGACGATGCCGGCGCAATGTTGCCAGCACGGTGTGGGGCAGGGCCGCCGCGATCAGCAGGCCGGCGGCGAGCGCGGCCTCCTCCGGCCGCATGGCCCGCCGGGGCCAGGGGCCGACGCCCAGGTCGCCGGCGAGGCCGATCAGGATCGCGCCGAGCCACAGGGTCAGGAAGGCGAGCGCGCCGTAGCCGACCCGGCGCAGCCGCGGCCGCAGGGGCCGGTTGGCCGCGACCGCGAACAGGCCGAGGACGCCGCCGAACGTCAGCGCGCCCACGGCGGCGCCGAGTCCGTAGGCCAGCCACAGGGGCTGGTGGGTGAGGAAGGCCATGCCCCCGGTGGCGAAGGCGCCGCGCAGGACGAGCCCGCCGAAGGTCGGGTAGAGCCCGGCGGCGAGGAGCGCGGCCGCGCCCGCCAGTCCGAACACGATCCGGCGCGGCGCGGAGCCCGGGCCCGGGCCCGTCACCACCCGCGCGAGGTGGCCGAGCCCGTAGACCAGCGCGAAGGCGAAGAGCGGGTAGCGGGCGATGAAGTAGCCGAAGATCCAGGGCTCGAGGGCCTCCGGCACGGCGTCGCGCTGGCTCAGGCCGGTCGCCGCGACGAGAGCCAGGGCGGCCAGCATGGCGAGGATCGGCCCCGCCGCTGCCAGAAGGCCGCCGGCGCGGCCTCCGGACGTCCCGGCGCCCGAGCCGACCCGGTCGAGCGCGGCGTTAGCGTGTACGGCCATGCTGGGATCAGCCGGAGAGGCGCGCGGGGTCAGGAAAGCCGCGGCCGCTCTAGCGGGCCTCGTAATGGTCGCGGATCAGCCGGTCGAGGAGCCGCACGCCCCAGCCCGCGCCCCAGCTGCGGTTGATCTCGCTGGCGTTCGACGACATCGCCACGCCGGCGATGTCGAGATGCGCCCACGGCACGTCCTCGACGTAGCGCTTGATGAACGAGGCCGCGGTGGCAGCGCCGCCATGGCGGCCGCCGGTGTTCTTCATGTCGGCGAACTTGGAATCGATCGCCTTGTCGTAGGCGGGGATCAGCGGCATCCGCCAGACCTTCTCGCCGGTCGCCTCGCCGGCGGCGTGGATGTTGCCCGCCAGCGTGTCGTCGTTCGAGAACATGCCGGCGATGTCCTGGCCCAGCGCCACGATGATCGCGCCGGTCAGCGTCGCGAGGTCGACGATGGCCTTGGGCTTGGTGCTGCGGATGACGTGGGTGATCACGTCGGCCAGCACCAGCCGGCCCTCGGCGTCGGTGTTGATCACCTCGATGGTCTGGCCCGACATGGAGGTCAGGATGTCGGACGGGCGGTACGAGCCGCCGTCCGGCATGTTCTCCACGATGCCGATGGCGCCGACCACGTTGCAGCGCGCCTTGCGGGCGGCGAGCGCGTGGAGCGCGCCGACGACGGCGGCGGCGCCGCCCATGTCGCCCTTCATGTCCTCCATGCCGCCGCCCGGCTTGATCGAGACGCCGCCGGAATCGAACACGACGCCCTTGCCGATGAGGGCCACGGGCGCCTCGGCCGCGGGGCCGCCGTTCCAGCGCATGATCACGATCCGCGGCTCGCGGGCCGAGCCCTGCGCCACCGCGAGCAGCGCGCCCATGCCGAGTTCCCGCATCCGGGCCGGCTCCAGCACTTCGATCTCGACGCCGAGCTTGGCGAGTTCCGAGGCGCGGCGGGCGAACTCAGCCGGGAAGAGCACGTTCGGCGGCTCGTTCACGAGGTCGCGGGCCAGGACCACGCCGTCGGACAGGCTCTTGGCGCCCTCGCCCTCGCGGGCGGCCGCGCCGTGATCGGCGAGCAGAAGGGTCAGCGCGGTGACGGTCTTGTCGTCGGCGTCGGGCTTCTTCTTGGTCTTGTAGCGGTCGAACGCGTAAGTCCGCAGGCGCGCGCCGAGAGCGAACTCGCCGGCCTGCGCCGCCGTGACCGTCGCGCCCGGCCAGTCGAGCACGACCCGGGCGGTCCGTCCCGCCACCTTGCCGGCGGTGAAGCCGCCGAGCGCCGGCCAGTCGGTCTTGGCCCGGTCCTTCTCCGAGCCCAGGCCCACGACCACGAGGCGGTCGGCGCCGACGCCCGCCGGGGCCGGCAGGGACAGGGCGCTGAGCGAGCGGCCCTTGAACTTCTCGGAGGCCGCGGCACGCGCCACGAGATCCGCCCCGGAGGCGCCCAGCGCCTCGCGGGCGGCCGACCCGAGCGACAGGTCGTCGCCGACGAAGACCACGAGATCGCCGGATCCGCCGGGGCCCTGGCCGCTCTGCTCCAGGGGACCGAAACCGACCTCGATACCGTCCGCCATACCCGTCGCCCTGCCCGTTATTCCGGAGCCGTACTACGCACCCGCGCGCCGAGGCGCGGGCGATCCGCCCTGTGTAGCCGCTGAGACGGAGAACGCAACGCGGCGTGACAGCCCTGGAATCGCCCCTTTTGTCGGGTCCCTGCCGCCTCGAGGGCGCGAGAGGACGAGCGGGACTGCCGGGCCGATGAGGCAGATCGAGCGCTACATCTTTCGGATCGCCCTGGGCGCCACCCTCGCCTGCCTGATCGGGCTGACGGGCACCATCTGGCTGACCCAGGCCCTGCGCGAGCTCGATCTCGTGACCGCCAAGGGCCAGACGCTGCTGGTCTTCCTCTTCGTCACCGGCCTGTCGCTGCCGACCCTCGTCGTCGTCATCGCCCCCGTGGCGCTGTTCATCGGCACGATCTACGCGCTCAACAAGCTGAACGGCGATTCCGAGCTGATCGTCATGTCGGCGGCCGGGATGCCGCCGCGCTCGCTGCTGCGGCCCTTCCTCACCCTGGCGCTGTTCGTCAGCTTCCTGGTGGGATTCCTGGTCGTGGTGGTCATGCCCGCGAGCTTCCAGGAGCTGCGCGACGTGATCACCCGGGTGCGCGGCGACTTCATCGCGAACGTCGTCAAGGAAGGACAGTTCACCCAGCTCGACAACGGCATCACCTTCCACTTCCGCGAGCGCGGGCCGGGCGGCACCCTCAAGGGGCTGTTCATCCAGGACCGGCGCGAGGCCGGGAAGACCAAGGTCTACCTCGCCGAGCGCGGCAACGCGGTCGACGTCGACGGCCAGAGCTACCTGATCCTGGAGAACGGCAGCGTCCACCAGCAGCAGAAGGACTCCCGCGATTCCTCGATCCTGACCTTCGAGCGCTACACGATCGACCTCGCGGCCTTCGCGCCCCCGGATTCCGACACGATCTACAAGCCGCGCGAGCGCTCGACGGCGCAGCTCCTGTTCCCCGACACGACGGAGGGTTACTACAAGCTGCAGAAGGGCCGGTTCCGAGCCGAGCTGCACGACCGGCTCTCCGCCTGCCTCTACCCGCTGGCCCTGGTCTTCATCGCCTTCGCGGCTCTGGGCGATCCCCGCACGACCCGGCAGGGGCGCGGCGTCGCGATCGCCGGCGCGATCGTCGCCGTCGTGGCGCTGCGCATCGGCGGCTTCGCGGCGGTCAGCGCCGCCGCGCGCAGCCCCGCCGCGGTCCTGGCAGTCTACGGCGTGCCGCTGCTGGCGATCCTCCTGTCGAGCCTCCTCATCTTCTACGGGCCCCGGGTGCGCGCCTTCAACGCCGCCCTGGCCCGCGCCGTCCGCGGCCGGTTCCGCGGCCCGCGCCTCGCGCCGGCGGCCTAGATCCGATGATGCTGATCGGTCCCACTCTCGGGCGGTACTTCGCCGCCCGGTTCCTCCGCACGGTGCTCGGTGTCTTCATCACCGTGTTCGCGCTGGTCTACACGCTCGACTTCGTCGAGCTGCTCCGCCGCGCCGGCGAGGCTCAGGGCGCGTCCGCCGGCCTGATGGCGCAGCTCTCGCTCTACCGCACCCCCGCGGTGGCGGAGGGCGTCCTGCCCTTCGCTGTCCTGTTCGGCTCCATGGCGGCCCTGCTCCAGCTCTCGCGCAAGCTGGAACTGGTGGTCGCCCGCGCGGCCGGGATCTCGGCCTGGCAGTTCCTGCAGCCCGGCTTCTTCGTGGCCCTCGCCCTCGGCGCGCTGGCGGTCGGGGTCTACAACCCGGTCTCCGCGATGCTGAAGCAGCGCTCCACCGAGATCGAGGCGAAGATCTTCGCCAAATCCACCAAGGCGAGTTCGGGCAAGGACCTCTGGATCCGACAGAAGGGCCTCGATGGCGAGGCGATCCTGCGCGCCGAGACCGCCATCGAGGGCACGACCACCCTGGCGGGCGTGTCGGTCTTCACCTTCGACGGCGCCGGCAAGTTCGCCGAGCAGCTCGTCGCGGCCCGCGCGACGCTCCACGACGGCTACTGGGAACTCTCCGATGTGCGCGTTCTCACACCGGGCGCACCGCCTGAGTCGTTCGACACCTACCTGATCGCCTCGAACCTCGACCCCGGACAGGTGCGTCAGGGGTTCACCCCCCCGGAATCTGTGCCTTTCTGGCAACTTCCCACAACGATCGCGCGGACCGAGCGGGCCGGTTTGGACGCCACCCGCTACCGTCTCCAGTACGATGTCCTGTGGGCGCGGCCGGTGCTGTTCGTGGCCATGGTCATCGTCGCCGCAACCGTTTCCTTACGGTTCTTCCGCTTTGGTGGTGTCGGTAAACTCGTCCTCGGTGGCGTCGCGGCCGGCTTCGCCCTCTACGTGGTCCGACAGGTCATGGAGGGGCTCGGAGCATCCGGACTCGTCGCCGCACCGGTGGCGGCCTGGTTCCCGGCCGTGGTAGGCAGTCTTCTCGGTACGCTCACGCTTCTGTACCAGGAAGACGGCTGACTTCCGCGATCCTTCGCGGGACGGGAGACGGGTGTTGAGGTTGGTGGCGGCAGACGTCACAGGGGTTGGGACGCGCGTTGCGTAAGGTCGCCGACATCCTGCGGAAGGCTGGTTTCCGGGCCGCGCTGGCGCTCGCCGCGCCGCTGGCCGGGGGCCTGTCCGCCCATGCCCAGGGCCTGCCCGCCGTCGCGGCCGGCAAGCCGGGCGACAAGCTGCTCGTCGAGGCCGACGAGCTGATCTACGACAACGACCGCGGCACCGTGACGGCCCGGGGCAACGCCGAGCTGCATTACGGCCCACGGACCCTGCAGGCCGACCGCGTGCGCTACGACCGGAATTCCGGCCGGGTCTTCGCCGAGGGCAATGTCCGCCTCACCGAGGCCGACGGCGGCGTCGTGACCGGCGCGCGCATGGAGCTCACCGACGACTTCAAGACCGGCTTCGTCGACGCCTTCCGCGGGCAGCAGACCGTGCAGCGGAAGTTCGAGACGGTGCGCACCCGCTTCTCCGCGCCGCGGGCCGAGCGCCTGAACGGCGAGCAGACGAGCTTCGAGTCCGGCAGCTACACGGCCTGCGAGCCGTGCAAGGACAACCCTGAGACGCCGCCGCTGTGGCAGATCAAGGCGAAGAAGATCATCCACGACAACGAGACCCACACGGTCTACTTCGACGACTCGACGCTCGAGATCGCCGGCATCCCGGTGGCCTACCTGCCGTATTTCGAGGCGCCGGACCCGACGGTGAAACGCAAGACCGGCTTCCTGACGCCGCGCTTCGTCACGACGACCGCGCTCGGCAACGGCGTGTCGCTCCCGTACTTCATCAACCTCGCGCCGAATTACGACCTGACGCTGACGCCGACCCTGCTCAGCCGCCAGGGCCTGCTCGCGCAGGGCGAGTTCCGCCAGCGGATCGACAACGGCTTCTACAACATCCGCCTGTCGGGCATCTCGCAGACGACGCCTTCGGCGTTCCTGCCGAGCCCCCTCGGCGCCGGCGAGCGCGACTTCCGCGGCTCCGTCGAATCGCAGGGCCGGTTCTACATCAACCCGCGCTGGCGCACGGGCTGGGACCTCGTCGGCGTGACCGACAAGTGGTTCCTCGACAATTACCGGATCCGCAACCAGAACATCACCACGGACTATTTCCGTGAGGCCACCTCGACGGCCTTCCTGATCGGCCAGGGCGACCGCTCGTGGTTCGAGGCGCGGGGCTACTACTTCAAGGGCCTGTCGAGCTTCGACTGGCAGAAGCAGCAGCCGATCGTGGCGCCGGTGATCGACTACGACAAGCGGATCAACGGCCCATCGGAGATCGGCGGCGAGGTGCGCTTCCAGGCGAACATCACCAGCCTGACCCGCGAGACCACGCAGTACCAGGGCCTGCCGCGGACCTCGAGCTACCTGTTCTCGCCGAGCGTCAACGGCGTCAGCTTCCCGCTGTACCAGACCTGCACGGTCTTCCAGCGCGGCCTGTGCGCCATCGACGGGCTCGCCGGCACGAACACCCGCGCCTCCGCGGAGCTGTCCTGGCGCCGCAGTTTCATCGACGATCTGGGCCAGAAATTCACGCCCTTCGCCTACCTGCGCACGGACGCGTTCTTCAACAGCACGAGCTTCTCGGGCTACCAGAACGACCTCGTCCCGCAGGTCGCGCACGTCGACCAGGGCTTTGCCGGGCGGGTCATGCCGGCGATCGGCCTCGACTACCGCTACCCGTTCGTCGCCAATTTCGGGGCCCTCGGCGTCCACACCCTGGAGCCGATCGGCCAGATCATCGCGCGCCCGTCGGAGACCCGGATCGGCCGCCTGCCGAACGAGGACGCGCAGAGTCTCGTCTTCGACGACACCTCGCTGTTCGAGTGGGACAAGTTCTCGGGCTACGACCGGGTCGAGGGCGGCGTGCGCACCAATCTCGGCGGCCAGTACTCCGTCGTGACCCCGTCCGGCTGGTACGCGAACGTCCTGTTCGGCGAGTCCATCCAGCTCGCGGGCGTCAACTCGTTCCGCCGCGGCGACATCGCCAACACCGGCCTGGATTCGGGGCTCGAGACGCAGCGCTCGGACTTCGTCGGGCGTTTCCAGGTCTCGCCGAACCAGAACATCACGTTCATCAGCCGGGCCCGGTTCAACCAGTCCGACTTCCACGTGGCGCGGTTCGAGACCGGCGCGACGGCGCGGTTCGCGCCGTTCCTGCCGCTCACCCTCTCGGCCTTCTACTCGTACTACGAGGCGCAGCCGCTGCTGGGCTACAGCCACTACCGCGAGGGCATCACCGCCACCGCGACCTACAACATCACGCCGAACTGGTTCGTGTCGGGCTCGCTGCTCGTCGACCTGACCCACTACCTCGACGTGCGCAACACCTACACGGACGCGCTGAGCTCGTACCTGGCGAACCCGATCGGGACCGTGCCGATCTACCAGAACCCGGGCCGCTTCTACCTGTCGGGCGCGAGCTTCGGCGGCGGCTACCAGGACGAGTGCACCACCGTCTCGCTGAACTACATCAACTCGCCGATCGCGACCGCGACGGGCGTCCGCGAGCGCAACCAGACGGTGCTGCTGCGAGTCGAGCTGAAGACCCTGGGCGAGGCCGACCTGCGCCAGAACGTCGGGACCGCCACCACCGCCGACGGCATCGCCTCGATCCGCTGAGGAACCGGGACCGGCGGCGCGCCGGTCCGGCGCGTCGCCCGCCGCGATCCCGCCGCTCGGTCTGAGCTGCCGAGGATGCGCCCGCGCCGCGCGGGCGCTATAGAGCGCCCATGCCGCCCCTCGCCCTCACCCTCGGAGATCCCGCCGGCATCGGCCCGGAGCTGGCGCTCAGCGCGTGGCTCGGGCGCGGCGGGGCGGATCCGTTGCCGCCGTTCTTCCTGATGGCCGATCCCGACTTCGTCGAGCGCCTCGCCCACCGCCTCGACCGCCCCGTCCCGGTGGCGGAGGTCGATCCCGAGACGGCCGCCGAGGTGTTCCCGCGCGCGCTCCCCGTGGTGCCCTTGCCGAGCGGCGCCCGCGTCGCGGCCGATCCCGGCGTCCCCGATTCCGGCAATGCCGGCGCGACCATCGAGTCGATCACCGCGGCGGTGGAGTTCGTGAAGGCCGGGCGCGCGAGCGCGGTGGTGACCAACCCGATCGCCAAGTTCGTGCTGACCCGGACGGGCTTCGCCCATCCCGGGCACACCGAGTTCCTGGCCGCCCTCGCGGTACCGCCCGGCGTGACGCCGCCCCGGCCGGTGATGATGATCTGGAGCGCCGGCCTCTCGGTCGTGCCGGTGACGATCCACGTGCCGCTGAGGGACGTTCCGGACCTGCTCACCCAGGAACTCGTCGAGGAGACCGCCGCGATCGTCGCCCGGGACCTGCGGGAACGGTTCGGCCTGCCCGAGCCGCGCCTCGTCCTCGCCGGCCTGAACCCGCACGCGGGCGAGGCCGGAACGATCGGCCGCGAGGACCGCGACGTCCTCGCCCCCGCGGTGGCACGCCTGCGGGCGCGGGGCATCGACATCCGCGGGCCGCTCCCCGCGGACACCCTGTTCCACGCCCGCGCCCGCGAGACCTACGACGTCGCCCTCGCGCCCACGCACGATCAGGCCCTGATCCCGATCAAGACGATCGCGTTCGACGACGGCGTGAACGTCACCCTCGGCCTGCCCTTCGTGCGCACCTCGCCGGACCACGGGACGGCCTTCGACATCGCCGGCCAGGGCGTCGCCCGGCCGGACAGCCTCATGGCGGCCCTGCGCCTCGCCGACCGGCTGGCCGCCAACGCGGCGGCGCGGAGCGAGGCCCCCGCCGGGGCCGAGATCATCCCGTTCAGCGTCTATGCCGGCCGTCCCCGGCCCGTCGGCGCCCGCCACTTCGATCCCGAGGACGAGCTGTGAGGCGGCCAGCATGAGCGCCGGGGACGGTCTTCCCCCGCTGCGCGAGGTCGTCGCCCGCCACGGCCTGGAGCCGAAGAAGGCGCTCGGCCAGAACTTCCTCTACGACCTCAACCTGACCGGCCGGATCGCCCGGGCGGCCGGTCCGCTCGCGGGGGTGACCGTGGTGGAGGTCGGACCGGGCCCGGGGGGGCTGACCCGCGCGCTCCTCGCCGAGGGCGCCGCCCGCGTCGTGGCGATCGAGCGCGACCCGCGCGCCCTGCCGGCCCTCGCCGAGATCGCCGCCCACTATCCCGGCCGGCTCGAGGTGGTCGACGCCGACGCCCTCGCCTTCGACCCGCGGCCGCTGGTGGGCGAGGCGCCGGCGCGGATCGTCGCCAACCTGCCCTACAATGTCGGGACCGCCCTGCTCACCGGCTGGCTCGACGGGGAGGTCTGGCCGCCCTGGTGGGACCAGGCCGTGCTGATGTTCCAGCGGGAGGTCGCCGCGCGGATCGTCGCCGGCCCGGAGGAGCGGGCCGATTACGGCCGGCTCGGCGTCCTGTGCGGCTGGCGCACGGAGGCCGAGATCCTGTTCGACGTCAGCCCCTCGGCCTTCGTGCCGCCGCCCAAGGTGACCTCGAGCGTGGTCCGGCTGGTTCCGCGCGCCCAGCCCCTGCCCTGCCGCGCCGGCGCGCTCGAAGCCGTCACCCGGGCGGCCTTCGGCCAGCGGCGGAAGATGCTGCGCCAGAGCCTCAAGGCCTTGACGCCCGGGGCCGGCGCCCTGCTGGCCGCCGCCGGCCTGTCCGAGACCGCGCGCGCCGAGGAGATCCCGGTGTCCGGGTTCGTCGATCTCGCCAATCGGTGGGACGCGCACAGAAAGGCCGGCGCCCCGGTGGGGACGCCGGCCTGAAGGAGAGCCGTGGCTCCGGCCCGGAGGCCGGAGCGCTGCCGGGTCAGCGGGTCTGCTGGATCGCCGAGAGCACCCAGCCGCGGCCGGGCTGGCGCAGGAACGTCCAGAGCTCCGTCGCCTCGGACGAGTCCGTGGAGACGACGCGGCCGCTCGACCGTTCGATCATCACGTCCTTGAGGGCGTAGCGCATGGCTACGGTCGCGTAGTCGGTGCGGTCCTCGCCCCAGGCCTCCGCGAGGTCGCCCTGCAGCAGCTTCACGTCCGAGATCTTGTTCACCACGCCGCGGGCCGCGTTGCCGCGCAGCTCCTCGTCGAAGTAGCTGACCATCTCGGGCGTCGACAGGTTGCCCAGGGTCACCCGATCCTCGCGCGAGTAGGCGTCCTGGATGTCGCCGAGCAGGCGCTCGAAGGCCTGGTAATCGGCCGGGCCGATCTGCACCGGGCGTGTCTGCGGCGGGCGCTGCCCACCGCCGAACATGCCGCCGGGAGCCGGGCCGCCCGGAGCGCCGCCCGGAGCGCCACCCATCGGGCCGCGGGCGCCCGGCTGATCGTCGAGCGACGAGCGCGCGTAGGGCGCGCCGGCGCCGGCCGGCTCGTTCCGGCGGCGGAAGAACCGCAGGGCCAGCATCACCACGAGCACGACGAGACCGACCTGGAACAGGAGGCCGATCATCGAGGCGAGGCCACCGAGACCGCCGAAGAAGCCGCCCCCGAGCAGCGCGCCGATCAGGCCGGCGCCGAGCAGGCCCGCGAAGAAGCCGCCGCCGAAGCGGCGACCGGGCGCGGCCGGGGCCTGCATGCCGGGGCTGCCCATGCCGGGCGAAGGCGCGGTCTGCGAGCGCTGCATCGTCGTGCCGCCGCCCGGAGCGGTCGGCGTGGCGGACGGCGCCGTGTAGGTGCGCGAGCCGCGGGACCCGACGGACCCGCCGCCGCCCGGACGGGCTTCCACGACGGGTGCCGCGACGGTCAGCGCAGCGGCCAGCGCCAGGAGGGCGGCCACACGCCGGCGGCGCGAAATCTCAGTAAACATGTACACGCCTCAGAGGACGAGAACCGGGTGGCGCTGAGCGCCAGTGACGATATGGGAACGGTCGGGCAGCGGTTTTAGTCCTGGCCGCCGTCGCCCGGGCGACGTTTTCCACCGGATCGGTGCTGCGCATTCCGAGCCCGCCCGTCGCGCCCATCGCGTGAATGGCACGGCTCTAGTGGAGCGTGCGCTCCGGGGCGGCCGGGAAGGAGAGGCGCACCTGCGTCCCCTCCCCGCTGCGGCTGTCGAGGGTAATGGTCCCGTTCTGCCGCTTCATGAGACCGTGGACGATCGCGAGGCCCGCGCCGCGCCCGGCCTCGTGGCTGGTCTGGAACGGCGCCAGGGCACGGGCGAGCATCTCGGGCGACATGCCCTGCCCGGTGTCGCCGACCGCGATCCCGACGCTCCCCTGGCCCGGCTGCTGCAGGGAGCGGTCGCCGGGATCCACCCGGAAGGTCGACAGGGTCAGCGTCCCGCCCGACGGCATCGCCTCGCAGGCATTGGCGACGAGATGCCGCAGGGCGAACTCGATCTGCGTGGGATTGCTGATCGCCCGCGGCAGGCCCGGCGTCGCCGCCACGGTGAGGCGGATCCCAGGCGGCAGGTCGGGCTCGAGGCGGGCAGCGAGGTCGGCCACGATGGCGTCGAGGTCGACCGACCGGACGTCCGGCGCGATGCGGCGCGAATAGGCGAGCAGGTGCCGGGTCAGGATCGCCGCGCGCTCGGTGGCGTCGGCCGAGCGGGCGATCGCCCGCTGGACGAACGGCTCCTGCCGGTCCCCGAGCCGCCGCTTGAGCCCGTCGATGTAGCCGATCAGGATCTGCAGGAAATTGTTGAACTCGTGGGCGACGCTGTTGGTCAGGAGCCCCAGCGCCTCGCGCTGGCGGGAGAGCGCGAGCGCGCCCTCAGCTTCGCGCCGGGCCGTCTCGTCGCGGATCTGGCCGATGCGGAACGGGGTTCCGGGCAGGGCCGCCGTCTCCAGGCGGGCCCAGAAGCTCGTCCCGTCCGCGCGCGTGGCCAGGAATTCCTGAGGCTCGGCGCCGGCGGGATCGAGGGGGCCCGTGCGCTGCGCCAGGATCAGATCGAGTCCCTGCGCGACGAGCCGCTCCGCCGGGTAGCCGGCGATCCGCTCCAGGGCGGGATTGGCGTGGCGGACACGGCCCTGCGGATCGAGCACCAGGCTGGGCGTCGGCAGCGCGTCGAGGAGCCTGCGGGCCTCGTCCGCCAGCGACCCGCCTTCGGCCGCGCTGTGATCCGTCCCGGGCTGCGCCATGCTGCGTTCGCGCTCAGCGGATGCGGAAGGTCCGCGACGGGCCAGCGATAGCGATGAACGGCCTCACGGCCAAGCGTGGATCCGCGGGAGGATCCGCGCGTCGACCGGCGTGCCGACCCGTCCGGGCACCGCCTACTGGCGCACCCACATCACCCGGGCCATCCAGGCCACCTCGCCGAGATTGAGGACCCGGTCCTCGTGCTCGGGGTTCAGGGAGGCCAGTTCCACGGTCCGGGCGGTACGCCGCCGCAGCTCCTTGGCCAGGACCTCGCCGCCGTGCAGGCGGACCACGACGCGGTCGCCCTTGCGCACGCTGGCCGTCGGCGACACGATCAGGACGTCGCCGTCCCGGAACAGCGGCAGCATGGAATCGCCCTGGATCTCCAGCGCGAAGGCCCGCTCCTCGCCGAGATCCGGAAACTCGATCTCCTCCCAGCCGGCGCCCCCGGTGGGCATGCCCTCGTCGGTGAACAGGCGGCCGGCCCCGGCCTGGGTCAGGCCGATCAGCGGCACCATCGTGCGGGCGGGAATCTCGCGGGCCTCGATGAGCCGCAGGAACTCGTCGAGGCTCGAGCCGGTGGCGGCCAGGACCTTCGACACGGATTCGGTGGACGGCCAGCGCTTGCGGCCGTCGGCGCCCACGCGCTTCGACCGGTTGAAGCTGGTCGCGTCGAGGCCGGCGCGGCGGGCGAGGCCCGAGGCCGAGTAGCCGTGGCGCTCGGCGAGCCGGTCGATGGCGTTCCAGATCTGCTCGTGCGACAGCATAGCGGGCTCGGAAGCTCAGCCTGAGCGGGCCGGCACCCCCGTCTCACCAGCCGGGATCCGGCTGCCTCGGAGGCACGGAGACGGTTCGCCCGCCGGGTCCGTTTGACACCCGCCGGGTACGCGCGGAGATACTTGACAATCTGCTTTCCGGATCCGCTCTGCCGGTCCGGACGGGGCTGTGTGACGTCCAGCCTAGTCGTAGGAAAGTAGAACTACGGGCGGCAGATTGCAATCGCTCCTCGAATCGGGCGGGGCGCGGCGCGGTTGCCGCCGCGGCCCGGCGCCTCTATCGCAGCGTCGTCTCCGGGGAGCTTCGATGCCGCTCATCTACAAGATCTGTCCGCGCCCTCTGTGGCGCGAGGCCGAGGCCGCGGGCCGGTTCACGGGCGCCCCGATCGATCATCAGGACGGCTTCATCCACTTCTCGACGGCCGCACAGGTCGCTGAGACGGCGGCCCGGCACTTCGCCGGGCAGGACTACCTGCTCCTCGTCGCGGTCGAGGCCGACGCCCTCGGCGACGGCCTGCGCTACGAGCCCTCTCGCGGCGGCGACCTGTTCCCGCATCTCTACGGCCCGCTGCCGCTGTCCGCCGTGGTCGCGGTGGACGATATGCCGCTGGGCGCCGACGGCCGGCACGCCTTCCCCGCCGGGATCCTGCCGGCATGATCGCGGCCGCCTTCCCCCTCGTCCGACCGCTGCTGCACCGTCTCGACGCGGAGCGCGCGCACGACCTGACCCTCGCCGCCCTGGCGTTCCTGCCCGCGGGGCCGCGGCCGGCGGACGACCCGCGCCTCGCCGTCGACCTGCTCGGCCGCCGCTTTCCCAACCCGGTCGGCCTCGCGGCCGGCTTCGACAAGGGCGCGCGCGTTCCCGACGCGCTGCTGGGCCTCGGCTTCGGCTTCGTCGAGGTCGGCGGGGTCGTGCCGCGGCCCCAGCCCGGCAACCCGCGGCCGCGGGTCTTCCGCCTCCCCGACGACCGCGCCGTGATCAACCGCTTCGGCCTCAACAGCGAGGGGCTGGAGGTGGTAGCCGACCGTCTGCGCGCCCGGAGGGGGCGAGCCGGTATCGTCGGCGTCAACATCGGCGCGAACAAGGAATCCGCCGACCGCCTCGCCGACTACGCCGCCTGCACCGCAGCCCTCGCGCCGCTCGTCGACTTCGTCACGGTCAACGTCTCCTCGCCCAACACGCCGGGCCTGCGCGACCTCCAGGGTGAGGCCTTCCTCGACGAGCTGCTCGCCCGCACGGTCGAGGCCCGGGACGCGGCAGGCGCCGGCGCGGCGATCCTCCTCAAGATCGCCCCCGACATGGCGCTGGACGCCCTCGACGCGGTCTGCGCGACGGCGCAGCGGCGCGGGGTCCAGGCCCTCGTGGTGTCCAACACCACGGTGGCCCGCCCGGCGAGCCTGCGCGAGCAGGGTCTCGCGCGGGAGACGGGCGGCCTCTCGGGGCGGCCGCTCTTCGGCCCGGCGACGCGGATGCTCGCCCAGACGCGCCTGCGCGTCGGGGACGCGCTGCCGCTCATCGGGGTCGGCGGCGTCGATTCGGCCGAGGCGGCCTGGACCAAGATCCGGGCCGGGGCGAGCCTCGTGCAGCTCTACTCGGCGCTGGTCTACGAGGGGCCGGGCCTCGTCGGGCGCATCAAGGACGGGCTCCTGCGGCGCATGAGCGAGGCCGGCATCGCCTCGCTCCGGCAGGTCGTCGGGCGCGACGCCGCCGACCTCGCCCGCGGGGACTGAGCCGGCGCGGGCGAGCCCGTCGCGGCGCCGCACCGGACAATTTTTTTCGGGTCGCAGTTTAGAAATGCTTTGCACAGCGGGAGCTTAGCCTGTGCCCCATGCATGAGGGGCCTGCGCCGGCACGCCATTGTGAGGGCGTCGGAGAGGCGTTTATCTCGCGGTTGCGAGACACATCGCGTCAGCCAATCCAGGACGGTTCATGGCCCAATCTGAAGGGTCCACCAAGCGCTCCTCCGCCGCCGGCGGCTGGGGTGCTCTGAAGAGCTGCGGCAAGCACCTGCTCGGCAGCCGCGCGCCCCTCACCGGCGCCCGCGCGCTGCTGAAGGCGAACCAGCCCGACGGGTTCGACTGCCCCGGCTGCGCCTGGGGCGACCCGGAGCACGGCTCGTCCTTTGAGTTCTGCGAGAACGGCGTGAAGGCGGTCTCCTGGGAGGCGACCGACAAGCGCACGAAGCCGTCCTTCTTCGCCAAGCACACCCTGACCGAGCTGCGCACCTGGAGCGACTACGCCCTGGAGGGCCAGGGCCGCCTGACGCACCCGATGCGCTACGACGCGGCGAGCGACCGCTACCTGCCGGTGAGCTGGGACGAGGCCTTCGCGGAGATCGGCGCCACCCTGCGGGGGCTCGACCATCCCGATCAAGCCGAGTTCTACACCTCGGGCCGCGCCTCCAACGAAGCGGCGTACCTGTACCAGCTCTTCGCCCGCGCCTACGGGACCAACAACTTCCCCGACTGCTCGAACATGTGCCACGAGGCGAGCGGCGTCGCGCTGATCGACGCCATCGGCATCGGCAAGGGCACGGTCCTGCTGGAGGATTTCGAGAAGGCGGACGCGATCTTCTGCGTCGGCCAGAATCCCGGCACCAACCACCCGCGCATGCTCGGCGACCTGCGCCGGGCGGCCGAGCGCGGCGCCAAGGTCGTGGTGCTGAACCCGGTCCGGGAGCGCGGCCTGGAGCGCTTCGCCGACCCGCAGAACACCGTCGAGATGCTGCGCGGCGCCAGCCGCCCCATCGCCAGCCACTACCTGCAGCCGCGCTCGGGCGGCGACATGGCGGCCTTCCGGGGCATCGCCAAGGTCGTGTTCGCCCGCGACGCCGAGGCGCTGGCGGCCGGCCGGCCCTCGCTCCTCGACCGCGCCTTCCTCGAGCACCACACCGCCGGGCTCGAGGCCTACCGCGCCGCCGTCGAGGCGACGTCCTGGGACGCGATCCTCGACCAGTCGGGCCTGACCGTGGACGAGATCGCCGCGATGGCGGACGTCTACCTCGGCGCCCAGCGGGTCATCGCGACCTGGGCCATGGGCGTGACCCAGCACCGCCATTCGGTTGCGACGATCCGGGAGATCGCCAACCTGCTGTTCCTACGCGGCCATATCGGCCGGGCCGGCGCGGGCCTCTGCCCGGTCCGCGGCCACTCGAACGTGCAGGGCGACCGCACGGTCGGCATCAACGAGCGCCCGTCCGCCGCCTTCCTGGATTCCCTGGAGCAGCATTTCGGCCTCGCCATGCCGCGCCGGCACGGCCACAACGTCCTGGCGGCGATCCGGGCCATGCGCGACGGCACCGCGAAGGCCTTCATCGGGCTCGGCGGCAACTTCCTGCGGGCGACGCCCGACACGCCCGTCGTGGCGCAGGCGCTGGCCTCGTGCCGGCTCACCGTGCACATCGCCACCAAGCTCAACCACGCCCATCTGGTGCCCGGTGCGGTCGGCTACCTGCTACCCTGTCTGGGCCGCACCGAGATCGACCGGGGCGCCGAGGGCAAGATCCAGATCGTGACCGTCGAGGATTCGATGAGCATGGTCCACGGGTCGGGCGGCATCAACAAGCCCGCCTCGAAGGAACTGCGCTCCGAGATCGCCATCATCGCCGGCATGGCGCAGGCGACCGTCGGCTCCGCCGCCATCGACTGGGCCGGCTTCGCCGCGGATTACGACCGGATCCGCGAGGCGATCGCCGCCACGATCCCGGGCTTCACCGGCTACAACACCCGGGTGCGCAAGCCGCGCGGCTTCATGCTGCGCAACCTCGCCGCCGAGCGGGTGTTCGAGACCGCCACCGGCCGGGCCACCTTCTCGGCCGACGCCCTCCCGATCGAGACCGAGCACCAGGCCGCCCGGAAGACGCGCGACACCTACGTGCTGCAGACCTTCCGCAGTCACGACCAGTACAACACGACGATCTACGGCCTGGATGACCGCTACCGCGGCGTCTACGGCGAGCGCCGCGTGATCTTCGCCCACCCGGACGACCTCGCGGAGATCCGCGACCGGCTCGGCGACCGGGTCGACGTCGTCGGCACGCACGACGACGGCATCACCCGCCGGGCGGAGGATTTCCGCCTCGTGCCCTTCGACATGCCGCGGGGGGCGCTGGCCGGCTACTATCCGGAGCTGAACGTGCTCGTGCCGCTCTCGACCTACGGCGAGAAGAGCGACACGCCGACCTCCAAGTCGGTGCTGGTCACCCTGCAGGCGCGCGCGGCCGCGTGAGCGCGGAGCCCGACGAGGCGGCGTTCGTCGCCGCCCTCGACCAGGTTTCGGCCGCCCGCCCGGATCTCGACCCGCTGGCGGCGGGCCTCCTGGCGGCGCTCGACCTCGGCCTGCCGGGCGACAGCCGCGCCTTCGCCCGCACCTTCGGGGTGGAGCACGCCCTGGTGCTGCGCGCCCTCTCGGGCCTGGACGAGGCGGGCCTCGTCGCCGTCACGGCCCGCGACGGGCGCACCCAGCGGACGCGCTACACCACCGCCGATTCAGGGCCGTCGGTGCCGTCATCACGCGCGTAGCGAAGTAACCCAGGGACCGCGACAGACTCGGGCGTGGCGCTGCCCTGGATCGCTTCGCTCCGGCGGGGACGGACGCGCTCAGAACCCCTTCGCCTTGATCGCCTCGGCCCAGGTGACCGCCCGCCGGTTCACGCCGAGATGCTGCCGCTCGTAGAGCCGGCCCTCCAGCTTGATCGCGCCGCGCTTGGCGTATTCCGGGCGCTCGAACGCCTCGATCACCAGCTTGGCCCGGCGCACCTCCTCCTCTGTCGGAGCGAAGGACGTGTTGGCCGGCTCCAGCTGCGTCGGGTGGATCAGGGTCTTGCCGTCGAAGCCCAGGTCCCGGGCCTGCCGGCACTCGTCGCGGCAGCCCTCTGTGTCGGCGATGTCGTTGTAGACGCCGTCGAGGATCGCGAGCCCCTCCGCCCGCGCGGCGGCCAGCGCCATCATCATCCAGGGCAGCATCGGCACGCGGCCGGGGACGATCTTGGCCCAGGTGTCCTTGGCGAGGTCGTTGGTGCCGAGCACGAGGCAGGTCAGCCGGTTGCGCGGGTCGCGCTTCGCCCGGGCGATCTCCTGGATATTGAGGATCGAGGCCGGAGTCTCGATCATCGCCCAGATCGCGATGCCGTCCGGCGCGTCGAGGGATTCGAGCCGGTCGGCGATGCTCTCCAGCACGGCGGGGGACGAGACCTTCGGCATCAGAATCGCGTCGGGCTCGGCCTCGATGGCGGCGTGGAGATCCGCCTCGCCCCACGGGGTCTGCGGGGCGTTGACCCGGATGACCAGCTCGCGGCTGCCGTAGGCGCCGCTCTTCACCGCGGCGCAGACCTGATCGCGGGCGAGCTCCTTCTCCTCCGGGCCGACGGCGTCCTCGAGGTCGAGGATGATGCTGTCCACCGGCAGGGACTTGGCCTTGTCGAGCGCCCGCTGGTTCGAGCCGGGCATGTAGAGCACGCTGCGGCGCAGGCGCAGATCGGTGGTCGTGGCCATCGGCTTCTCCCTCCTGGGCCGTCGCGCGGCCTCCCGTCGTTGCGCTGCACCCTAAAGCACGAACCCGGCCGCGCCACACCCTAAAGGTCGGGGCGGGTGAGTCCCCGCGCGGTTTGATACCGCGCCGTCTCTCCGCAGATCGAAGCCGCGGTTTGGTCATGTTCCGCCGCTTAAAGGCCGGACGAAACCAATTCTCGAAGTCCGGGATCTCTACGATGCGCAAAGTCTTGGTCACCCTCGCCTTGCTCGGAACATTGGCGGCACCTGAGGCGGCCCGGGCCCAGAGCCGGACCACCCTCGGCGTCGGCTCCGGCGCGGTCGCGGGGGCGCTGGTCGGCGGCCCGATCGGCGCCGTCGCGGGGGCCGTGGTCGGCGGCTTCGTGGGGAACTCGTCGGAGCGCGGGCGCCGGCACGTCCGCCGGGGACGCCGCTACGGCTACGCGGCCCCGCGCCGGTCGTACCCGCGGCGGGCGGAGGCCGCCGTACCGCGGACCACCGGCTCCGTGGCCCGCGCCGCGCCGCCGGCCCAGCCCACCACCTGGAAGGATCCGCGCTAGCACGCCTCGAGGTCGCGCGCGGCTGCCGCCTAGGCCGCCGGTTCGAGGGCGGCCGCGGCCGGCGTCCGGAACGTGTCCCGGGCGAGGCGCGGGAACGCGATCGCCTGTCCGAGGCCCCGGGCGCCCAGGAAGCTCACGAAGGCCAGCCACAGCCCGGTATTGCCGAAGCCCAGGCTCTCGACGAGCGCGAGGATCGCGCAGTAGGCGGCGAGCGCGCACACCATCAGGTTGCGCATCGCCCGCGTCCAGGTCGCGCCGATATAGATCCCGTCATACGCGAAGGGCGCCGCGGCGGCGAGCGGCGCCAGGGCGGCGAGGACGAGGTAGGACCGGGCCGCCTCGCGGACCGGACCGTTCGTGGTCACGGCATCGATGAAGGCCGGGCCGCCCGCCAGAGACACCAGGCTGACCGCGAGGCCGAAGCCGAGGCACCAGCGCAGGCTCAGTGTGGCGGCCGCGTCGAACGCCTCCCGGTCCCGGGCGCCGACGGCCTGGCCGCACAGGGTCTCGGCCGCCGTGGCGAAGCCGTCGAGGAAGAAACCGCCGATCAGGAACAGATTCCACAGGACCGAGTTCGCGGCCAGGACCACGTCGCCCTGCCGGGCGCCGAGCGCCGAGAACAGCACGATGCCGGTGATCAGCGCGAGCGTCCGCAGGATGACGTCGCCGTTGACGCTGAGCGTCCGGCGGAGCGCCGCGGCGTCGCGGAGGTCGCGCAGCGGCACCCGGAAGGGCCGGGAGCCGAGCCGCGCCAGGAGTATCAGCCCGAGCCCGAGCCCGAGCGCCTCGGCGCCGAGGGTTGCCAGCGCCGCGCCGGCGAGGCCCAGGCCGAAGCCCAGGACCAGAATGAGCGTCAGCGCGACGTTGGTCAGGTTGATGGCGATCTGCAGCAGCAAGCCGAGATCGGTGCGCCCGCGGCCCAGGACCGAGCCGAGCACGCCGTAGCTCGCCAGCACGAAGGGCGCGGACAGGATGCGGATGTGGAAGTAGGTCGCGAGACCGGCGATGACCGCCGCGCTCGCCCCGCTGATCGCGAGGGCGAGCTGCGCGAGGGGCCCCTGCAGGGCTACCAGGACGAGCCCGATCAGGGCGCCCGCCGCCAGCGCCCGCGCCAGGATGCGTTCGACCTCAGCGTCGTCGCGCCCTCCGACCGCCTGCGCGGTCAGGCCGGCGGTCGCCATGCGGAGCGCCCCGAACGACCAGAAGATTGCGTCGAAGATCACCGCGCCGAGGGCGATGGCCCCGAGCAGCGCCGCGTCGCCAAGCCGCCCGATCACCGCCGCCCCGATGAAGCCGAGCATCGGTGTCGTGACGTTGGCGATCGTCATGGGCAGCGCCAGGGCCAGGACGCGGCGGTTCGTCGGGCGGGCCGGGCTGGCGACGGTGTGCATCATGCCGCACGCTACGGAGACGCGCCGCCCGCGAAAAGCGCTCCGATCGCATCGGCGGGTTGCGGTGGCGGGCGGCCGATCTGCCCGAACCCGCGGCGCGCTGGGACGTCGGGGCGCGACCGTGCCGGATCGGCCCCGGACCCCGTCAGCGGGAAACGGCGAAGAGGCGCGCGATCAGCCAGAGCGGCACGACGACGATCGCCCCGGCGACGATCCAGCCGCCGAAATCGTGGAGCGAGGCGAGCCCGACCTCCACCAGCGCCCGCGCCGAATCGTAGACGTGCCAGAACAGCCGCCCCGGCGTCAGGCCGAGCATCGACATGAAGGCGCCGACCAGCACCGACAGGAACAGGAGCCGCAGGAACACGCCGGCCGGCGAGCCGCCGAGGAACCGCCGCAGGGCGGAGGGGCGCGACCGGTAGCTGTCCGCGCCATAGGGGGCGTTTGGCGGGGCGCCCTGCTGATAGCCTTGCCGGCGCCGGTCGTGATCGACGAGCATTGCGTCCTCGTGAAGCCTCAGGGCCCTCGGATCGGCGACGAAGCGGGCGGAACCGTGACCGGCACACCACACCGCGTCGAAACTCGAGCGCGGATCAGGCGTTGGCGGGTTTCTCGCGCGCCGTGCAGATGGCAAGCGGCGTCGCGCGCGCCAAGATGCCGGACGGGGTGGACTACGCCGCGGGACTCTCGCGGCGCGGCCTCGGCCAAAGGGAGAACTCCCGGGAATCGGGAATTGGTGTGAGAGGCTCTGAGTGCCGACGGGACCATACGCACGATGATCGACCACGCCCTGTTCGACCCGGCGACGATCGATCCCGAGACGCTCCGGCTCAATGCCGAGATCGTCTCGGCGCACGCCGCGCTGCCCGATCCCTGGTCGCTGCCGATCGCCGAGGTGCGCGAGCGGCGCCGTCTGGGCACCAAGGCGGCGCCCGCCATGCCGCACAGCGCCCGGGCCGAGTGGCTGACGATCGACGGGCCCGGCGGCCCGCTCAAGCTCCGCGTCGTCCGGCCCAAGCCCGGCACGAAGCTGCGCGGCGCCTACCTGCACATCCACCGCGGCGGCTGGGTCTGGGGCTCCGCCGACGAGCAGGATCCCTGGCTGGAGCGCATCGCCGACACCTGCGGCTTCGTCGCCCTGTCGGTCGAGTACCGCCTCGCCCCCGAGCACCCGTATCCGGCGGCGCTGCTCGACTGCGAGGCGGCGGCCCTGTGGCTGGCCGGTCCGGGCAAGACCGAGTTCGGCATCCACGCGCTGACCATCGGCGGCGAGTCGGTGGGGGCGCACCTCGCCGTGATGGTGCTGCTGCGGCTGCGCGACAAGCACAACCTGCCGCGGGCCTTCCGGGGCGCCAACCTCAACGCCGGCTTCTTCGATCTCGGTCTCACTCCATCGGTGCGGAACTGGGGCGAGGAGCGGCTGGTCGTGAACACCCGCGACCTGACCAAGTTCGCCGACGGCTACGTCCGGGAGGGCATCGACCGGCGCCGGCCGGACGTGTCGCCGATCTACGCCGACCTGAAGGGTCTGCCGCCGGCCCTGTTCACCATCGGCACCGCCGACCCACTCCTCGACGACACGCTGTACATGTCGGCGCGCTGGGCGGCGGCGGGCAATGGCGGCCACACGGCGATCTATCCCGGCGGCTGCCACGTCTTCGCCCGCTACCCGAGCCCGATGAGCGAGCGGGCGCTCGAGCTGATCGACCGCTTCCTGATGGCGCTCGCCTGAGCGACCCGTCCGAGATCCTGCCGGAGCGGTTCCGCGCCTGGTTCGCCGGGCGCGGCTGGGCGCCCCGATCGCACCAGCTCGATCTCCTGCGGATCGCCGGCGCCGGCCGCTCTGCCCTGCTGGTGGCGCCGACCGGGGCCGGCAAGACGCTGGCCGGCTTCCTGCCGAGCCTCGTGGCCCTCGCCGAGCGTGGCCCCCAGCGGAAGGCGGCGGGCCTCCACACCCTCTACGTCTCGCCCCTGAAGGCGCTCGCGGTCGACATCGCCCGCAACCTGGACGCGCCGATCGCCGAGATGGCGCTGCCGGTGCGCGTCGAGACCCGCACCGGCGACACCCCGGCCCACAAGCGCACCCGCCAGATCAGCCGGCCGCCGGACATCCTGCTGACCACGCCCGAGCAGCTGGCGCTGCTGATCGCCCATCGCGAGGCGGCGGAATTCTTCTCCGGATTGCGCTGCGTGGTGCTCGACGAGCTGCACGCGCTGGTGACCTCGAAGCGCGGCGACCTGCTGTCCCTGGCGCTGGCGCGGTTGCACCGGCTGAGCCCCGGCCTCGCGGCGATCGGGCTGTCGGCCACGGTGCGGGAACCGGACGAGCTGCGGAAGTACCTGGTGCCGCAGGGGCCGCTTCCCCCTCCTCCCGCCGCGCGCGGGGACGGCGCGTCCAGTCCTGACGCATCTCCTCCCCCACCCCGACCCTCTCCCGGACGGGACGGGGAGCCCGTCGCGCCGCCCATGGCCGATCTCGTCACCGTCGCCGGCGGCGCGAAGGCGGACCTGCGGATGCTCGATCTCGGCCGGGCGCTGCCGATCTCCGGCCACACCGCGTGGCACTCGATGCCGGCGATCTACGACCTCATCCGGGAGCACCGGACCACGCTGGTCTTCGTGAACACCCGCCTCCAGGCCGAGTACACGTTCCAGGAGCTGTGGCGGCTTAACGACGACGCCCTGCCGATCGCGATCCACCACGGCTCGCTCGACGCCCAGCAGCGTCGCCGGGTCGAGGCCGCGATGGCGGCGGGCCAGCTCCGGGCGATCGTCTGCACCGCGACCCTCGACCTCGGCATCGACTGGGGCGACGTCGACCTCGTGGTCAATGTCGGCGCGCCGAAGGGCGCCAGCCGCATCATGCAGCGGATCGGCCGGGCCAACCACCGCATGGACGAGCCCTCGAAGGCCTACCTCGTTCCGGGCAACCGCTTCGAGATGCTGGAGTGCCAGGCGGCCCTCGACGCCGTGGAGGAGGCCGCCCAGGACACGCCGGACGCCCGCCAGGGCGCCCTCGACGTCCTCGCCCAGCACGTCCTCGGCATGGCCTGCGCCGACGCCTTCGATCCGCTCCACCTCTACGACGAGATCGTCTCGGCCGCGCCCTACGCCGGGCTGACCTGGGAATCGTTCGAGCAGGTGGTCGACTACGTCGCCACCGGCGGCTACGCGCTGCGCGCCTACGAGCGCTTCGCCAAGATCCTGCGCGGTGCGGACGGGCTCTGGCGCGTGCGCGACGCCCGCACCGCCCAGGCCTACCGGATGAATGTCGGCACGATCGTCGAGGCGGCCCGGGTGAGGGTCCGCCTCGGCCGGACCCTGCGCGGCAAGCCCGGCACGGTGCTGCCGAAGACCGGCCGCGTGCTCGGGGAGATCGAGGACGAGTTCGCCGAGACGTTGACGGTCGGCGACACGTTCCTGTTCGCCGGCGAGACCCTGCGCTTCGAGGGGCTCGCCGAGGACGAGTGCCTCGTCACCCGCGCGCCGGCCGGCACCGACCCGGCGATCCCGTCCTACGCGGGCGCGAAGTTCCCGCTCTCGACTTTCCTGGCCGCCCGCGTGCGCGCGCTGATCGCCGACCCGTTCGAATGGGACCGCCTGCCCGAGCAGATCGGCGCCTACCTGCTCCAGCAGCGCCGCCGCTCCGTCCTGCCGGGCGAGCGCGACCTGCTGGTGGAGACCTTCCCGCGGGGCAAGCGCTACTACCTGACGGCCTTCCCGTTCGAGGGCCGCCTCGCCCACCAGACCCTCGGCATGCTGCTGACCCGGCGCCTGGAGCGTTCCGGCCTGCGCCCGCTCGGCTTCGCGGCCAACGATTACGGCATCGCCATCTGGTCGACCCGCGACGTCTCGGAGCGCGCCGCGATCGATCCGGACTTCATCGGCGACCTCTTCGCCGTCGACATGCTGGGCGACGATCTGGAGGCGTGGCTCGACGAATCGGCCATGATGAAGCGCACCTTCCGGCAATGCGCGGTGATCGCCGGGCTGATCGAGCGCCATCACCCGGGCCAGAAGAAGTCCGGCCGGCAGGTCACGATCTCGACCGACCTGATCTACGACGTGCTGCGCAAGCACCAGCCCGACCACCTGCTGCTGCGGGCCGCGCGGCAGGATGCGGCAACCGGACTCCTCGACGTGAGGCGCCTCGGCATGATGCTAGAGCGCATCCAGGGGCGAATCATCCACAGGTCTCTCGACCGGGTCTCGCCGCTCTCCGTATCCGTGATGCTCGAGATCGGGCGCGAGCGGGTCTACGGCGAGGGCGCCGACGAGATCCTGGCCGAGGCCGAGGCGGAGCTTCTCCAAGAGGCTCTGTCCTGACCGCCGATCCGCCCTCCCCCGACGACACCGAGGATGCGATCTTGGCGGCCGGCCTGAGACTCGAGAAGACTCACAAGCACCCCACCCTGATGCTCGCGGGCGAGACCCTGGTGCTGGACCTCTGCGGCGGCCTCTGGCTGCCCGAGCACCGGACGCTGATCGTGTCCGACCTCCACCTGGAGAAGGGCTCGTCCTACGCGGCCCGCTCCGGCCAGTTCCTGCCGCCCTACGACACCCGCGAGACGCTCGCCTGCCTGCACGAGGCGGTGGTGCGGCACGATCCGGCCCGGGTGGTGGCGCTGGGCGATTCCTTCCACGACGCCCGCGGTCCCGAGCGCATGGAGCCGGGCGACCGCGCCCTGGTGGCGGCCCTGCAGGAGGGGCGGGACTGGGTCTGGATCGCCGGCAACCACGACGCGGCCGTGAACGAGGGCGTCGGCGGCCGCTACGCGGACGCGCTGACGCTGGGGGGCCTCGTCCTGCGCCACGAGCCGAGCCCGGAGCCCGTGCCCGGCGAGATCGCCGGCCATCTCCATCCCTGCGGGAAGGTGGCGATGCGCGGGCGGGCGGTGCGCCGCCGCTGCTTCGTCACGGACGGCACCCGCCTCGTGATGCCGGCCTTCGGGGCCTACGCCGGCGGCCTGAACGTCCGCGACCGGGCGATCGAGAGCCTGTTCCCCGACGGCTTCACCGCCCATCTCCTCGGGGACGGGCGGGTCTTCGCCATCGGCCGGGCGCAGCTCGCCCGGGACTGAGCCGCCCGATCAGGCCGTCTTCATGAACCGGATCACGCTCTCCGACAGGCTCGTCGAGTGGCCGGCAAGGCTCTCGGCGATGCCCTGGACCGTTTGGGCGAGCTGACCGGTGGCGTTGGCGGCCTCCGAGACGCCGCCGATATTGCCCGCCATCTCGTGGGTCGAGACCGCCTGCTCCTCGACGGCGCTCGCCATCGCCAGGGTGAGCTTGGACAATTCGTCCACCGCGGCCGTGATCATCTCGATGGCGCCGACCGCCTCGCCGGTCGCGCTCTGGATCGCCGAGACCTGCTGCGTGATCTCGCCGGTCGCCTTCGCGGTCTGCTCGGCGAGCGCCTTCACCTCGGAGGCCACCACGGCGAAGCCGCGCCCGGCGGCGCCCGCGCGGGCCGCCTCGATCGT
The DNA here is from genome assembly GCF_040544715.1 of Methylobacterium sp. 1030. Taxonomy (NCBI): domain Bacteria; kingdom Pseudomonadati; phylum Pseudomonadota; class Alphaproteobacteria; order Hyphomicrobiales; family Methylobacteriaceae; genus Methylobacterium; species Methylobacterium sp. 1030. The sequence goes on from NZ_JBEPKM010000003.1 coordinate 151,045, forward strand.
GGCGTTCAGGGCGAGCAGGTTGGTCTGGTCGGCGATCGACTTGATCATGCCCACCACCGCGTCGACCTTGCGGGCGTTCTCGGCGAGCTGGCGCATGGTCGCGTCGGTGGTCCCCGCCTGAGCGGCGATCTGCTGCGCGCGCTCCGAGACCCGCCCGACCTGGCCGGAGATCTCCTGGATCGCGCCGTTCATCTGCTCGGAGTTCGACGCGACCGACGACGCCTTGTGACGCGCGGATTCGGCCGACTGCATCAGGCCCACGGCCGAGCTCTGCATCTCCTGGATGGCGGAGCCGACGGCCTCGACGACCCGCTTGACGTCGGTCTCCATGTTCACCTGCGCGGTGACGACCGCCCAGGTCAGCATCGGACCGAGGTACTGCCCCTTCTCGTCGTTCACGGCCGTGACTCGCAGGTTGAGGGTCTCGGGCCCGACCTTGATCTTGGTGCTGTGCGGCAGCCGGCTCGCGTCGGCCAGCATGGTGCGCTGGTGGCTGGGGTTCTTGTGGAAGATGTCGAACGAGCGGCCGAGCATGTCGTCGACCTTCACCGGCAGGTGCTGGTCGATCGTGCCGAGCGTCTTGCGCGACGTGGCGTTCATGTAGTCGATCTTGAAGTTGTCCTTCAGATCGGCCGTCATGACCGCCACCGGAACGTTGTCGATCATCGTCAGGAGCCGGTTGATCTCCTTCTTCTTCGCCGAGATATCCGCGGCGAACTTGACGACCTTGATGGGCTTGCCGCGCGCGTCGAGGACAGGATTATACGTGGCCTCGAGCCAGACCGAGTCGCCCTCCTTGTCGAGGCGCAGGAACTCGCCCGTGACGTACTGGCCGTCCTTCAGCTTGCTCCAGAACGACGCGTAGTCAGCGGATTCGGCATAGCTCTTGTCGACGAAGATGCGGTGATGGCGGTTCTGGACGTCGCTGAGGCTGTATTTCATCAATCGCAGAAAGTTCTCGTTCGCGTGAAGGACCGTTCCGTCCATCGAGAACTCGATGATCGCCAGCGAGCGGTCGAGCGCGTCGATCTTGGCCTGGGCTTCATTGAAAACAGTGCGATTGAACATGGTGCTGCTCGCGTTCCCCCGGTGTCGGGTATAGCGTCGCAGCGTTAATGAAATCCTTATTTCGGCATTCGTCCAGATTAAGGGTTGTCTGGCAGAGAGCGAATGCTTGAAGCGCCGCGCGCTCTGCGCGCCCGGGTCCGGATCGACGCCGTCGGCGAGATTGTATTCAAGTATAAATGCCGTCAGATCCGAAGCATGCTTGTAAATATTAGAACCAGCCGCGCATGCGAAAGTATACGATCGGTGCGACCGCGCTGATGAGGATCAGGCCGAGCGCGTAGGGATATCCGAGCGCCCAATCCAGCTCGGGCATGTGCTTGAAATTCATGCCGTAGATCGACGCGATCAGCGTCGGCGGGACGCCGACCACCGAGACGACGGTGAGGACCCGGAAGACGTTGTTCTGCTCGATCGTGATCAGGCCGAGCGCGGCGTCGAGCAGGAACTGCACGTTCTCGGCGAGCCGGGTCTCGAACTCGTCGAGGGATTCGATGTCCCGCTTGATCGTCTCGAAGCGCGCATCCTCCGGCAGGCCGAGGCTGTCGCAGGCCGCGGCGACGAACGGGATGATCCGTTCGAGCCCGAGCAGGCTCGACCGGATCTTGCCCAGAACCTTCCCGCGGTTGCTGATGCCGCGCAGGATCCGCCGCAGGGCGAGGTCGCGGCGCCGGGGCGGCGGCCTCTCCAGGCGCCGCCGCTCGGCGCCGCGGACGTCGAAGTCGAAGATGCGGGTCGAGAGCGTGTCGAGCTCGGAGCCCATATCCTCGAGGGCGTCGGCGAGGCTGTCGACCAGTTCCTCCAGCACGACGAGGAAGATCTCGCTCGGCGTCGTGCTGCCGTCGCCGTCGGCGATGCGCTTCGCGGACGCCTCGATGGCGCGCAGGTCGTGGAAGCGGATCGTGACGAGGTGATCCTTGGTCAGCAGGAAGCCCAGCGGCTTTAGCTGCGACGCGCTCTGCTCGAACGTGATCATCGGGGTCGAGAGTGAGAGGCCGCCCTTCACGCGGCGCAGGCGGCTCGACGTCTCGACCTCCGAGAGCGCCGCCCGCGACGGCACCCGCAGGCCGGTCGCGGCCTCGACCGCCGCAGCCTCTTCCGGCGTGGGGTCGTTCAGGTCGAGCCACACGGTGTCGCGCGCGATCGGGCCGCCGGGTCGCAGCGCCACCGGGCCTTCGGGTCCGTGCAGGCTCAGCATGAGAGCGCGTTATCCATGAGGGGGAACGGGGCCGCCAGCGCGTCATCGCACCGTCGCGCGGGGGTGCGACAGCCTTGACTCGGAACCCGCCCGCGCCTATCTCGCGGCCGTCTTTGGCACTCGCCGAGACAGAGTGCTAACAGTCGAGTTTGCGAGCGGTCCCGCCGGCCGCATCAACGCCAACTCAAGACCTGAAGCAAGAGGGCAGCTCATGAAGTTCCGTCCGCTGCACGACCGCGTGGTCGTCCGTCGCATCGAAGGCGAAGAGAAGACCAAGGGCGGCATCATCATCCCGGACACCGCCAAGGAGAAGCCGCAGGAGGGCGAGGTCGTCGCCGTCGGTCCCGGCGCCCGCGACGAGGCCGGCCGCGTCAACGCGCTCGACGTGAAGGCTGGCGACCGCGTCCTGTTCGGCAAGTGGTCCGGCACCGAGGTCAAGATCGACGGTCAGGACCTCCTGATCATGAAGGAATCCGACATCATGGGCGTCGTCGCCGCCTGATCGGGTCACCCGCCATCGCCCTTTGAGGCCGTCCCGGACTCGGGGTTCAACAACCAGCTAAGAGGCACACAATGGCAGCGAAAGACGTTCGTTTCTCCGCCGACGCCCGCGATAAGATGCTGCGCGGCGTCGACATCCTCGCCGACGCGGTGAAGGTGACGCTCGGCCCGAAGGGCCGCAACGTCGTGATCGAGAAGAGCTTCGGCGCCCCGCGCATCACCAAGGACGGTGTGACGGTCGCCAAGGAGATCGAGCTCGCCGACAAGTTCGAGAACATGGGCGCCCAGATGGTGCGCGAAGTGGCCTCGAAGACCAACGACATCGCGGGTGACGGCACCACCACCGCGACCGTGCTGGCCCAGGCCATCGTCCGCGAGGGCGCCAAGTACGTCGCCGCCGGCATCAACCCGATGGACCTGAAGCGCGGCATCGACCTCGCCACCCAGGCCGCCGTGAAGGACATCATCGCGCGCGCCAAGAAGGTCTCGACCTCCGACGAGGTCGCCCAGGTCGGCACGATCTCCGCCAACGGCGACAAAGAGATCGGCGAGATGATCGCCCACGCCATGCAGAAGGTGGGCAACGAGGGCGTGATCACGGTCGAGGAGGCCAAGACGGCCGAGACCGAGCTCGACGTCGTCGAGGGCATGCAGTTCGACCGCGGCTACCTCTCCCCGTACTTCATCACGAACGCGGAGAAGATGGTCGCCGAGCTCGAGGACCCCTACATCCTCATCCACGAGAAGAAGCTCTCGTCGCTCCAGGCCATGCTGCCGGTGCTCGAGGCGGTTGTTCAGACCGGCAAGCCGCTCCTGATCATCGCCGAGGACATCGAGGGCGAGGCTCTGGCCACCCTCGTCGTCAACAAGCTCCGCGGCGGCCTCAAGGTCGCGGCCGTCAAGGCGCCGGGCTTCGGTGACCGCCGGAAGGCGATGCTCGAGGACATCGCGATCCTGACCAAGGGCCAGATGATCGCCGAGGACCTCGGCATCAAGCTCGAGAACGTGACGCTCCCCATGCTCGGCCGCGCCAAGCGCGTGCGCATCGAGAAGGAGAACACCACGATCATCGACGGCGTCGGCGAGAAGTCCGACATCGAGGGCCGCATCTCGCAGATCAAGGCGCAGATCGAGGAGACCACCTCGGACTACGACCGCGAGAAGCTCCAGGAGCGCCTGGCCAAGCTCGCGGGCGGCGTCGCGGTGATCCGCGTCGGCGGCGCGACCGAGGTCGAGGTGAAGGAGAAGAAGGACCGCGTCGACGACGCCCTCAACGCCACCCGCGCGGCGGTCGAGGAAGGCATCGTCCCGGGCGGCGGCACCGCGCTGCTGCGCGCCAAGAAGGCGGTCGCCGAGCTGAAGTCCGAGATCCCGGACGTGCAGGCCGGCATCAAGATCGTCCTGAAGGCGCTCGAGGCCCCGCTCCGCCAGATCGCCCAGAACGCGGGCGTGGAAGGCTCGATCGTGGTCGGCAAGATCACCGACAACACCTCCTCGGAGACCTTCGGCTTCAACGCCCAGACCGAAGAGTACGTCGACATGATCCAGGCCGGCATCGTCGACCCGGCCAAGGTGGTGCGCACCGCCCTGCAGGACGCGGCCTCGGTCGCCGGTCTGCTGGTGACCACCGAGGCGATGGTCGCCGACGCGCCGAAGAAGGACAGCCCCGCTCCGGCCATGCCGGGCGGCGGCATGGGCGGCATGGACTTCTAAGTCCGAGCCATCCGCTGAGACGAAGGAAGGGGGTCGCCGCGAGGCGGCCCCTTTTCTCTTGGCGCCGGCCTGCCGCGGTGGCCCGCGGGGCGCTGGCCGGTCAGAGGCCGCGACGCGACGCTTCGGCCGCGAGACGCGCCCGCACGGTGGCGATCAAGGATTGCCGGACGCGCTCCGTCGCCTGGAACGGGATATCGAAGTTCAGGCCGTGGTAGATCAGGGATCGGATGCTGTCCTGATCGGGATCGTCCGCGCCTGTCTGCATGAAGTCGAGGATCCAGGCATGGATCGCCGCGTGGTCGGACGTGTCGGGATCCGCGGCGAGGACCAAGTGGCCGCCGTGAATCCAGTCATCGCGCAGGATTGCGGACACTTCGTCCGATGCAGGCATGACCTCACCTCGCGGCTCTGCCCGGTGCGGCCGGGACGATAGAGTTTTCGCGCGCGCCGATCCCGTTCTCCACCAGCGACCGCGGAGCTTCGACGCCGCGTCACCTGTACGTCGGCGCCTCGCCCGGCCGCGATGTGGCGCGGCGGTCCGGGCGGTGGGCGATCAACAAAAAACGGGACGGCTCGCGCCGTCCCGTTCAGGGGCCTAATTATCGGCCAAGGAAGATCGAAGCCAGTCGCTGGAGCAGGCCCCGCGGTGCGGGCGGAGGCTCGCTCTGCCCAGGACCGTCCCCGATCTAAGCGTTGGCGGCGAAGGGGTGCTGCGCCGAGTTGCGCTGCTCGGTGACCGTCGAGGCCTTCGGCTCGCCGTTCACGGCGCGCTGGATCGACAGCTTGGTGGCCTCGTAGTTGTACTTCTGGATCTTGGCGTCGTCGGCCGCCTCCCAGTGGATGAACACGCCGACCAGGATGTACAGGTCGTCGGCCTCGTCCGCCGGGATGATGCCCTCGGCCACCGCGTCCTGCACGGCCTTGGCAACGCCGTGCTGGGCCGGGCCGAACATCTGGACGGCCTGACGGGCGTCGTTGATGGTGACCTTGTTGAACATCAGGGTGTTCGGCTTGCACGGCAGGTTCGGCGCGATGACCGCGAGCAGGCTGGTGAAGCCGTGCTTGTTGTTCACGAGGCCGTTGCAGAAAGCCGTCTCGGCCGGCGAACCGCGCGGTCCGATGATGAGGTCGATGTGGGCGACCTCGTTGCCGTCGCCGACGAGCGCTTCGCCGACCTGAACCTTGGTGATCTTCGCCATTCGGTGTCTCTCCCTGGATTCCGAAATAGAGCCGCGCGCCGGGCGGTGCCGCGGCCGGGAAGCCATCCTTGTTATCGGCGCCCGACCATGCCGGCCGAGCCGGTTGGGCCGAGCCGGTTGGGCCGGACAGCGCGGCGGACCCTACAGCGGGCCCCTGCGGCTCACAACCCGCGCAAGGCCCTGACACGAAGGAATTTCCATCCGCCCGGCGCTATGGACACCGGATCGTGCACGCGGCTCAGGCCAGCCGGGCGCCGGCGCCCGCGAGCGCGTCCCAGAACAGCGTCGCGACGGTGAAATCCGCGCTCGTGCCGGGATTGATCGACCGCGCCTTCAGCGACGCGTCGAGGGCCAGCAGCGCGTCGACCGGCCGCGCGGCGAGGTCGATCCCGGCGAGTGCCGCCTCGACTTCCCGGCGGACGCCCTCGGCCGCGGCCGCGCCGTGCTTGCGCGCGACGTGGCTGTCCGGGACGGCGCGCAGGAAGGCGAGGTGGATCGCGGTCGTGCACCAGGTCGGGTCGAGCCCGGCGGCGCGGGCTTCGCGCAGGGCCGCGAGCCCGATCGCCGGCACGTCCGCGAAACCCGTGACGTAGGCGCGGGCGATCCGGTCCCGGTCGGCGGCCTCTGCCATGGCGTCGCGCAGGGCGCCAGGCGCCGCCTCGGCGACGTCGTGCCGGGCGGCCTCGCCGAGGCCGCCCGGATTCGCGCGGCGGATGCCCGCGAAGACGGCCTCCGAATCCGCGCCGTCCAGCGTGTCGAGCACCGCAGCGACGGTCCGGTCCTCCTCGGCCGCGACCGCGAGCGGCGCGCAGAGCAGCAGGATGCCGAGATTGGTGTTCTGGCCCACCGCCGCCACGGTGGCGGCAACGCCGTCGCGGACCCGCGCCCCGACGCCCGTGCCCGGGCGGGCCAGGGGCGGGGCCGAGACGTCGGCGCTCGTGACGAAATCCGCCAGCACCATGCGGTGGCCGGGCGCGTAGGCGTGGACGTTGCCGGGCTTGAGGGCGTCGAGCTCCGCGAGGCAGGCCGCCCGGTAGAGCGTGCCGATCAGCGCCGCGTCGAGGCCGGCCCCGCTCATACCACCACGAGCCGGGGGCGGCTGGCGCCGCGGGCCGCGGCGAGGAAGCCGCGCACCACCGCGGCGGCGATGTCGGCCTCGCACACGGTCTGGAGCCCCGACCAGGCCGGCATGGAATTGACCTCGAGGACCGAGAACCCGCCCTCCCCGTCCTCGACGAGGTCGACGCCGGAATAGTCGACGCCGACCGCGGTGGCGGCGGCCTCGGCCAGCTCGGCGGCGGCGCGCGGCATCGCCCAGGGCAGCGGCCGGCCGCCCCTGTGGACGTTGGTGATCCAGCCGTCGCCCTCGCGGATCATGCCGGCGATCGCCCGGCCGTCGCAGACGAACACCCGGTAGTCGCGCCACAGGCCGTCCCGGCGCGGCACGTAGCGCTGGAGGTAGTAGACCCGGGCCACCGCCTCCTCGTCGGGCAGGTCCTCAGGGCGCTCGATCAGGGCGAGCCCCTCCCCCTGCGAGCCGAACAGCGGCTTCAGGACCAGCGGCGCGCCCGGCCGCGCCTCGGCGGCGACCAGGGCCGCGGCCGCCTCGCGCTTCGAGAACACCCAGGTCGCCGGGGTCGGCAGGCCGGCCCGGTCGATGAGCAGCGAGGTCGCCGCCTTGTCGACCGAGCGCTCGATCGCGGTCGGCGCGTTCCAGACGGTGACCCCCGCGGCGACCAGGGCGTGCAGAACGCCCAGCCGCATCGTCGTCGCCTCGAAGGTGCCGCCCGCGATGGTCCGCATCAGCACGCCGTCCGGCAGCGCGTCGGCGAAGCCCGGCACGCGCAGCGGCTCGCCGCCGCCCGTGACCACGGCCACGTCGGCGAGGGAGAACAGCACCGGCTCGACGCCGCTCGCGCGCAGGGCCGCGAGCAGGCGGTTCTTGTGCCAGGTGCCGTTATCGGCCGCGAGCCCGATGCGCATGGGGGTCCTGATCGTCACGGGGCCGCCCGCCTCCGGGGCGGCCCGAGGTTCTGTCGCTCGGTGGATCGGACTGGGGTCCCCGCCGCGCGGGAGGGGCGCCCCGCGTGCCCTCAGGCGAAGGACGCTTCGACCAGCGTCGGCTCCAGGCGGCCGCCGCGGTAGGTCGCGCCGGAGCGCACCGACGTGACGATCGCCTCGGCCGGCGAGAACAGGGCGCCGTCGATCTTGTAGAAGTCGCCGTTCACCCGCGCGAAGATGTCGGCAAAGGGCGCGCCGTGGTCGCTCGAGGTCGTGGAGGGCAATTGCTCGGCGAGCTGCTTCGCGTCGGCATCGTCGGCGTCCACGAAGAGCTGGACCCGGCCGCCGTAGATGATCGCGTCGTTGGTCCGGCCCATCGCCTTGATGAAGTCCGGGTGCGGCGGCGACAGCGGCGCCGAGCCGATCCCGTCCACGATGGCGTGCAGGTCGAAGCCGACCGTGTGGGCCTTGTGGAGGGCGACCTCCAGGACGCGGGCCACGACCTGCGTGGAGCCGGCGAGGCTCTGGGTCGGCGCGAAGATGAAGGTCAGGTCCTCGGGCTTAAGGCCGGAGGCCTCCGCGACCTTGGCGACGACGCTCTCGGGCGGTCCGCCGGCCGCTTCCAGCACGAGGGCGGTCTTCGTGGCGGAATCGCGGAAGCCGAGTTCCTGATACAGCTCCTCGACGGCCGCCACCGCGCGGCCCGGGCCCGAGCCGAGGGCGAAGAAGCCCGAATCCCCGGTCTCGTCCGCGAGGCTCCAGCCCGCGTACTGGCTGCCGAGGCAGGCGAGCACCGGGTCGGCGGAATGCACCGTCACCGAGTAGGGCCAGGACGCGATCGGCCCGCTCGGCGCGATCGTGACGGTGCCGAGGCCGCCGAGGCAGATCTCGGCGATGCGCCGCCCGGCCTCGATCGAGCCCCGCGCCTGGGCGCCGGCATCGACCATGCGGGCGCCGCCGGCAGCCTGCGACACGGACAGCCGCAGGGTCGCGGCGTCGGCCACGAGCCGCTCGACCAGGGGGCCGGAGAGCGCGTTGATGCTGGGATAGGACGGGCTGGCACTCATGACGGGGCTTCCTCGGGGTGTGTTTTCTTCGCCGCGCAGACAGCCCGCAGGTGTGCCGTCCGCGTTTCCAACAGGGCGAGCACCTCCGCCCGGTCCGCGCCTTCGGCCAGCACCGTGCAGAGCGGCGCGTCGCGGCGGACCACCGAGCCGGGGCACGGGCGGTCGCGCACGCAGTCCGGCCAATCGAGGTCCGGCACAGGCGCAAGCTCACGGTCCGCGTAACAGATCTGCGCGGCCGCCGCACCCGCCGGATGCGGGCCGGGCTCCGGCATCGTGCCGAGGCAGGCGGCGATGTGGGCCGCGAGCAGCGGCGTCCCGCGCCGGTCGAGGACGTCGAGGGTCGCGCCGGGCCTCGGGTTGATCTCCGTGAGCCACCACTGGGTCCCGTCGACCAGCAGGTCGGCGCTGGCGAGGCCGCGCAGGCCCGTCGCGGCGACGATCCGCTCGGTCCCGGCGGCGACGGCCTGCACGACGTGGGCGGGGAGCGCCGGGGATTCGCCGGCGCCGCAGGCGAGCGCCCCGGCGTAACGGAACGGCCGGATCGGCGACGGCGCGCACCATTGCTCGGTGACCGCGAGGACACGGATCGTTCGGCCGTCGGCGAGGACGTTCAGGGCGTGGGGCCGCCCCGGCACGCGCGCCTGGAGATAGTGGCCCGCCGGCGCGGGCGACCGGGTGGCCGGCCGGATGTGGCTGCCGCCGGAACCCCCGATCCGCTTGACCAACCAGCCCGCGGGGTCCGCCGGCGGCGCGGCCGCCACGGCCGGATGCGGCACGCCGAGGCGCGCGCACAGGGCCGCGAAGGCCACGGGATCCTTCAGGGCGGCGACGGTCCCGGCCGAGGCGCCGATGAGCCGGTGCCGCGCGGAGAGGCGCGCGATCAGGTCGGGGGCATCCTCGAAGCCGCTGCCCAGGATCAGGCCGACCGGGTTCCCGGCCAGCGCCGCGAGGTCGTCGAGCGCCGCCAGGGTGGCGTCGGCGGCGGGGCCGGTGCCGAAGCGGCCCGGCAGTTGCCGGTAGGCCTCGGCCAGCGCGCGGGTGTCGGAATCGCCGAACAGGTCGGCGACGTAGGGCCGAAGCCCCGCGCGCCGCGCCGCCTCGGCCAGGGCGCGCCCGGCCTGCGCGGCGATCAGGACCGCGTCCGCCATCGGCATCCGGTCCGGGAGCGGCCTAGCCGGCGATCTCCACGGCGAGCTCGTAAGCGTCGCGGAAGTCGAGGCACAGCGGCGTGTCGGAGGCGAGCATCCGGTCGAACAGGCGCCGCTGCGTCTTGTATTTCACGTCGCCGACGGCCAGCGCGCCGATACCGACCCCCTTGCCGGTGGGCAGCGCGACGTCCACCGCGTTGACGTCGATCCCCGCGATGCCGGCGGGCGGCACGGCGTTGACGTCGGACGCCACGAGCAGCTTCGGCGCGGATTTCAGATCCTCCGCGGTGAGGATCGGGATGCCCGCCGGGCCGGCCGAGAGGATGACGTCGGCGTCGCGGATGGCCGCGCGGCGATCGTCGGGCGTCGTGCCGTCGACGGCGCCGACCTCGATGCCGAAGCGCCACTTCATCGTGAAGGCGATCTTCGAGACGCGCTCCTCGCCGTCGTGGCCGACCAGGACGGTGGTCGCGCCCTGCAGGGCGCCGATCACCGCGGCCACGTAGGCGACGACGCCCGCGCCGCCGAAGATCACGATGCGCTTGCCCTTGAGGTCGGTGTTGAACTTCTGCCGCAGGGCGCGGGAGACCTGCGCCACCATGGCGGCGCCGGTGGTGAACGAGCCCGCCGGGTCGGCGAAGACGTGGTTCACGAAGGGCGGCACGAAGGCCTTCTTGGCGCGGTCGACCATGTCGAGGGCGTCCTCGGCGTTCTTGCCGCCGATGAAGATGCCCGTCCGCGTCCCGTCGGCCGGCGACCGCGAGAAGATCGAATCCTGCGTCAGGGTGACGACGTCGGCGAGGCTGACCTCCGCGTAGGTCACCACCGTCTCGAAGCCGGCATCCACGGCCATGTTCACGTCGAACGGGCTCATGTGCCGGAGCGGCGTCAGCATGTGGAGGATCGAGCGGGCCATGGAATCCTCGTGCGGCGCGCGAGAAGAGAGGCGCCTTCTCTCCGTCCAAACCCGGAGCGGCGCCCCGGGTCAAGCCCGGGGCGGCCGGCTCACGCCGGACCGGTTACCGAAGCGCCACCGTTGCGGCCCCGGGCGATGACGAACCGGAGGGGGCCGCCCCGGTCGAGGTCGGCCACCAGGGCGCGGGCCTCCGCCTCGGACGGGACCAGCGCGAAGCCGGTCGGCCCCCAGGAGGACTGGCCGTAGCCCGCGACGCCCCGCGCGGCGACGCTGGCGAGCGCCTCCGCCACCGCGGTGCTGGCGTAGCGGCCGCCCTGATGGGGCGCGAAATGGTCGCCGATCAGCGTCTGGATCCGGGTGATGCCGGCGCCGAAGCCCTGCGGCTCCGCCAGGGCGACGGCGGGCAGCACCTGCATCAGCGCGATCCGGCAGATCTCGGCGGCCTGGGCCTCGGGGAAGCGCGGCAGGTCGCGGAACGCCTCGACCTCGCGCGTCCCGTGCACGCCGGCCATGCTCGGATCGAGGATCAGGACGATCCGCCAGGCCTCGGGATAGGGCAGGCGCGCGATGACCGGCGGCGGCCCGCCATCCGCGCCGCGGCCGCCGTCGACGATCAGGCCGCCCTCCGTGAAGGCGCACAGGCCGACGCCGGACCGGTTGCCCCGGTCCAGGGTTGCCGCGAAGGCCTCCGCCGCGAACGGCTCGCCGTTGAGGCGCGCCATCGCGGCCGCCACCGCGAGGGCGAGCTGCGTGCCGGAGCCGAACCCGGCATGGGCCGGGATCACCCGCTCGACATCGATGGCGACGTCCCCGCCGCGCCCGAGATGGGCGGCGGCGGCCTCGACGTAGCCGCGCACCCGGTCGGATTCCGGGCCCGTGACGGTGGGCCGGGCGGCCCGGCGGGCGGTCAGGGCCAGGGATGGTGCGTCGATGGCCAGCCCGATGCTGCCGAAGCGCCGGCCGAGCCCGCCATGCAGGTCCAGGAAGCCGAAATGCAGCCGCGCCGGTGCCTCGACCCGCACGGTACCGTCCGCCGTCGCCTCGTTCCGTTCGGGGACCTCGCCCAACGCTCTTCCCTCGAATCCCGTCTCGAATCCCGCAGGCCCGGCCCCTGCGCGGCGCGCTTGTCACACGCGGCCCGGAACCGGGCAACGTGGACGCGCGCGGATCGTGCCCGCCGACGGCGCAGGGCTGATCGATCGCGGAGAGCGCGCGCGGCGGTGAACCGATACCCGCGATTCACTTCCCGACGCGCATCGCCGCCGGACCCCCTTGCCGCGGTGCGCGGATGAAGGCAAACCTAGGCCCGCGACGGCGCGCCGAGTTTGCCGCCTGCCCGGACATGCCGGGCGGATGAGCCATTCCGATTCGGTGGGGAACCCTCGGGCTCGAGGGGCACCCGCTTCGTCCGGTCTTACGGCCGTCGCCCGCTCCGAAACCAAGCAAGAACGTTGCGAGAGGGAGCATGGCAGCCTGGGTGAAGGGTGGCGCGACGGACGCGGGCACCGCCATCGAGGCGGCCGCATCCCTCCTCGCCAAAGCGCGCGCGCCGGTGATCGCCGGCCTCAGCGCCGACGTGGCCGCAATCCGCGCGGCCTACGATCTCGCGGGGCGCATCGGCGCCTCCGTCGACACCGCCGGCGCGGCCGGCACCTACGCGGACCTCGGGGCGCTGAGCCGGGTCGGGGCGCTGACCTCGACACCCGCCGAGGCCGTCGGGCGCGCCGACGTGGTGCTGGTGGTCGGCGCCGCCCCCTGGCAGGCGCCGCTCCTGAAGCGCCTCGTCGACGGCAAGCCCGGCCGCGGTCGCGCCGCCGGGTCGGACCGCATTCTGCTGGCCGTCGGTGCCAACGCCACCGCGTCCCTGTCCTGGCCGGCCGAGGGCGGGCTGACCGAGGCGGTCGGCGTGCTGCGCGCCCACGCCCGCGGCCACCTCGCCGGCGATGATCTCCCCGGCCAGATCGCCGCGCAGCTCGCCGCCGCGCAGTACGGAATCCTCCTCTACGACGCCGCCGAACTCGGCGAGGTCGGCATCGAGATGCTCCAGGGCCTCGCCATGGAGCTCAGCGAGACGACGCGCTGCTTCACCCTCGCGGTCGGCGGCACCGGTCAGGACCGGGCGGTGGTGCCGGTCTCGGCCTGGCTCACCGGGCAGGCGCCGCGCAGCGGCTTCGGGCGCCGCGTGCCCGAGCACGATCCCTGGCGCTTCGACGCCACCCGGCAGGTCGCCGCCGGCGAGGTCGACGCCGTTCTCTGGCTCGGCGCCGTCCCGGTGTCGCGCCCGGACTGGCTGTCGAACGTCCCCTCCGTCGCGCTGGTCGCGGACGGTGAGGCCGGGGCCGCCGAGGTGGTGATCGCGGTCGGCCAGCCCGGCCGCGACCACGGCGGCGTGTTGTGGAACGAGCAGCGCGCCGCGCTGACCTTCTGGCCGGCCTCGGCGCCGTCGGATCTGCCGTCGGCCGCGTCGGTGCTGGGCGCCCTGAAGGAGCGCCTGGTCACGGGCCCGGCCGCGTCGAGGAGTGAACCCGCATGCTGAGCGTGATCCGGGGCGGGCGCGTCGTCGATCCGACCGCGTCCCGCGATTCCGTGGGCGACGTCTGGATCGAGGACGGCCGCGTGATCGATCCGCCGGGCCGCGAGCCCGACGCCGTGATCGACGCCGCGGGCTGCGTGGTGATGGCGGGCGGCGTGGAGGTGCACTCGCACATCGCCGGCGGCAACGTGATCACCTCGCGGCTGCTCCTGCCCGACCTCTACGTCAGCGAGGCGGCGCCCGACGGCCATCCCTTCGCCCACGCGGGCGGGGCGGCGGCCTGGATCGGCTCGACCTACGCGCGGATGGGCTACACCACGGCCGTCGAGCCGGCGATGCCGCCGACCCACGCGCTGGGCACGCAGCTCGAACTCGCCGACATCCCGCTGCTCGACCGCGGCGCCCTGACCGTGATGGGCAACGACGACCAGCTCCTGCAGCTCCTGCGCGAGGGCCAGGGCGGCAACGCCGTGCGCGACCTCGTCGCCCTGTCGGTCGCCCAATCGCGCGGCCTCGGGGTCAAGTGCATCAACGCCGGCGGCGCCTCGGCCTTCAAGGACGGGGCCCTGCGCCTGTCGCTCGACGACGAGATCCCCTGCTACGGGCTCTCGACCCGTCAGATCATGGGCTCGCTCCTCGACGCGGTCGAGGAGATCGGCGTCCCGCACCCGCTGCATGTCCACTGCAACAACCTCGGCCTGCCCGGGGCCGACGACAGCTTCATGGCGACGCTGGACGCGGCGGAGGGACGGCGCATCCACTTCGCCCACGCGCAGTTCTACGCCTACGGCGCGGTCGATCCGGCCAATCCCGGCACCGGCGGCTTCCGCTCGGCCGCCGAGCGGATCGCGCAGGCGATCACCGACAACCCGAACGCCACCCTCGATATCGGGCAGGTCGTGTTCGGCCAGACCGTGACGGTGTCCCTCGACATCCTCCGCCAATTCGCCGGCCGGAAGGGCGCCAAGCCGAAGAAGTGGGTCCTCAACGCGGGCGACGCCGAGGGCGGCGGCGTGGTGCCGTTCCTGTACCGGCCCCGGGGCCCGACCAGCTCGCTGCAATGGGCGATCGGCCTGGAGATCATGCTGCTCTCCACCGACCCGGAGCGGACGATCCTGACCACCGATCACCCGAACGGCGGCCCGTTCACACAGTATCCCCGCATCATCCACCTGCTGATGGACAAGTCGGAGCGCGACCGCGAGATCGCGACGCTGCCGAGCGTGGTCGGCGAGCGGTCGAGCCTCCCCGGGCTGGAGCGCGAGTACACGCTCTCGGAGATCGCGCAGCTGACCCGGTCCGGACCGGCGAAGCTCCTCGGCCTCGCCGACCGCGGCCACCTGCGGGCCGGCGCCCGGGCCGACGTCGCGGTCTACCGCGACGACGCGAACCGCACCGCGATGTTCACCGCCGCCAAGCTCGTCCTCAAGGACGGCGTGCCGATCGTCGAGGACGGCGAGGTCGTGGAGTGGCGCGCCGGCCGCACGCTGTCGCTGACCGTCGAGTCCGACAAGGCCATGGCGAAGCGCGCCGACAGCTACCTCACGGAGCGGTTCGGCGAGGGCCTCGACAGCTTCGCCGTGCCCGACGCGGCCTTCGGCGAGGGCCGGGAGAATTTCGAGGCGGTGCCATGCCGGGCGTGATCAGCGGGGCGAGCCGCGGGAAGTACGATGTCTGACCTCACCCTCAACGGCATCCCGGTCGTCGACACCTTCGCGGAGGCGTTCGACGTGGCCGGCACGGCCATCATCGTCACGAACGACACCGCCAAGTGGGCGATGATCGCCGCGACCACGATGACCGGCTTCGCCACCTCGGTGATCGGCTGCGGCGCCGAGGCCGGCATCGACGCCGAGCTGTCGCCCGAGGAGACCCCGGACGGTCGGCCGGGCGTGCGCATCCTGCTGTTCGGCTTCGAGCCGAACGGCCTCAAGGACCAGCTGATCAAGCGCGTCGGGCAGTGCATCCTCACCTGCCCGGGCACCGCCTGCTACGCGGGTGTCGACGGGCCGACCAAGATCAAGCTCGGCGGCGCGATCCGCTATTTCGGCGACGGGTTCGCGGTGGCCAAGCGCCTGCCCGACGCCACCGGCAAGGCCCGGCGCTACTGGCGCATCCCGGTGATGGACGGCGAGTTCCTCTGCGAGGATTCGGTCCGGGCCGTCGACGGTGCGGTCGGCGGCGGCAACCTGCTGTTCCTCGGGCGGAACCACGCCGAGACGCTCAAGGTCGCCGAGATCGCCGTCGAGGCCGCCAAGGCGGTCCCGGGCGCGATCCTGCCGTTCCCGGGCGGCATCGTCCGCTCCGGCTCCAAGGTCGGCGGCCGGACCAAGGGCATGATGGCCTCGACGAACGATGCCTACTGCCCGACCCTGAAGGGCCGCGCCGGCTCGGCGCTCCCGGCCGAGTGCGGCGTGGTGCTGGAGATCGTGATCGACGCCCTCACCTCGCAGGGCGTGTCCGACTCGATGCGCGCCGGCCTGCACGCCGCCACCGAGATCGGCGGCAAGCACGGCCTGATCGCCGTCACGGCCGGCAATTACGGCGGCAATCTCGGCCGCCACCACTACCACCTGCGCGACCTGATCGCGCGCGACAGCGCCAAGCCGGAGGGCTGAGCCGTGAGCACCCTCACCCTGCGCGCGGCCCCGCCCGAGCGCCTGGACCTCCTGAACGTCAACCCGCGGGCGCTCAGCCGCCTGTCCCAGGGCGAGGCCGAGCGCCTCGAGATCGGGACGACCCGGACCGGCGTGCGCCTCGGCGACTGCTTCGCGGTCGCGCTGGACGGCTCCGACACCCTGACCATCGAGGGCGGCCACGAGCGCCTCGACCGGGTCGGGGCGTCGCTGTCCGAAGGTACGATCCGGGTGACCGGCGATGTCGGCCAGCGCCTCGGCGCCGGCATGGCGGGCGGCAGCCTGACCGTCACCGGCCATGCCGGACCTTACGCAGCCTCCGGCGCCACCGGCGGCACGATCACCGTCGAGGGCGATGCCGGGGACTACGCCGGTGGCGCGGTCTACGCCGCGAAGGCCGGCCTCGACGGCGCGACGCTGATCATCCGCGGCAGCACCGGCGCCCATCTCGGCGACCGGATGCGGCGCGGGACGATCGTGGCCGGGCGCGCGGGCGCCTTCGCGGGCTCGCGCATGATCGCCGGCACCCTGGCGGCGCTCGCCGTGGGCGATCATCCCGGCTTCGGCATGCGCCGCGGGACGCTCCTCGTCGGCAGCCACGGCCGGATGTCGCCGACCTTCGTGGAGACCGGGACGCACGACCTCGTGTTCCTGCGGCTGCTGGCCAAGGCCCTGCGCGGCCTGAGCGCCGAGCACGCCGACCTCCTCGGCAAGCCGCTGCGCCGCTACTCCGGCGACCTCGCGACGATCGCCAAGGGCGAGATCTGGGTCGCGGCCTGACGCCGCCTGGGCAAGGGGCGTGGACGCGTCCTATGCTCCCGGCCAAGCCGGCCCGCACGAGGCCGGCAGCCCGGGGAGGCGCCCATGCTGCTGCTGCTGTCGATCTGTCTCGTCGCCCAGCTCTCGACCTGCCGCGAGGACCGGATCGAGATGTCCTTCGAGAGATCGAGCCCCTTCGTGTGCCTGCGCAACTCGCAGAGCGCGCTCGCGACCTGGCAGGCGGCGCATCCGGAATGGCACGTGGAGCGCTGGCGCTGCGCCGCGAAGGGCAGCCTGCCGAAGGACCTGTGACGGGACCTTGGTTCGGCGCTCCGGCGGTGCCATGCTCGGGCCCGCCTGCACGGCGGGATTGAGGGCGGGACGGGGACGATGCGCTCGCTGAAGGTCCGCTTCGCGCTGCTGCTCGGCGGCACCGCCATCGTGGTGGTGCTGGCCGCCGCGGCCGCGTTGGCGGCCATCGGGGCGGCGGAGCGCACCGTCGACCGGACCCTTGAGGCCCAGCGGCGCCTGGAGCTGCTGGCCGAGCTGTCCGGCCGCCTCACGCAGTTCGGTCTCGCGGCGGTGGAGACCGTCGGCAATCCCGACGGCCAGCCCGAGGCGATGGCGATCGCCCGCGACAACGCCGACCGCGCCCTGACCACCGTGGACGAGGCGCTCGCCAAGAGCTTCCCGCCGAGCGACGACCCGGCCGACCGGATGCAGTACGCCGCCCGCACCCGCCCCATGGCGCAGCTGCGCGCGGCGCGCGCCGTGCTGGACCGGCAGGTGTCGCTGATCAGCCGCCAGACCGAGCCGGAGCGGCGTCAGGACGCGATCAAGGGCGCGCTCAACGGTTTCGGTGCCATGACCGGTCAGCCGCTCTCGTTCCTGATCGAGGCCGAGCGGCGCAGCATGGCGCTCGGCTCCGAGGAGGCCCGGGCGCTCTCGGAGCGCCTGCGGGTGGCGGCCGCCGCCGCGGTGGCCGCGGCCCTCGTGCTGCTGGCGATCCTCTACCGCGGCGTCACCCGGCCGACCCTGGCCCGCATCGAGGAGGTCCGCCGCGCCGCGAGCGCCATCGGCCACGGCGCCCTGGACACGCGCCTCTCCGTCGCCACGCGGGACGAGCTCGGCCTGCTCATGACCAACGTCAACCGCATGGCCGCCCGCCTCGCTCGCCGGGAATCGCGGGTCGCGGCCGACCGGGCGGCGCTGGAGGACACCGTGGCGGCCCGCACCGCCGATCTGCGCGCCGCCAACGCCCGGCTCGAGGCCGTCGATCAGTCCCGCCGCCGCTTCTTCGCCGATGTCAGCCACGAACTGCGCACGCCGCTGACGGTGATCCTGGGCGAGTGCGACCTCGCCCTGCGCGGCGCGTCCCGGGGCACCGATCCGGGACCGGTCTTCGCGACGATCAAGAAGCGGGCGCAGCGCCTCAAGCTGCGCGTCGAGGACCTGCTGCGCGTCGCGCGCTCGGAATCCGGCGAGATCGCGTTCGACAAGCGCCGCCTGGGGCTCGCCCAGGTCCTGGCGGAGGCCGTGGACAACATGAGCTCCGAGGCGGCGCGCCGCCGCGTCGGTCTCACCCTCGATCCCGGCACCCGGGACGTCGAGTGCCTCGCCGACCGCGAGTGGATGCGCCAGACCGTCGAGAGCCTCGTCGACAACGCGCTCCGCCACGCCGCCGGCCTCACCCGGGTCGAGGTCGCCCTGGCGGCAGGGCCCGGACCGGTCGGACGGATCACCATCACGGATGACGGACCGGGCTTCGGCGCGCCGGAGGACGCGCTGTTCGAGCGCTTCAAGCGCGGCTCGGGCGCCGGACCGGACGAGACCGGGTTCGGCATCGGGCTCGCGCTCGCGCGGTGGATCGTGGAGCAGCACGGCGGCACGATCCGGCTCGGCCCCGGGCCGGACGGGCGCGGGGCCCGGGTCACCCTGGACATCCCGGCCTGCGATCCGGCATGGGAGACGGGCCCGGTCGACGGCGCTGCCGTTGGCGTCCAAGTGGGGGCCCAACTGGGCGCGCAGGTGAAGGAGTCGGCCGCATGACGCGGATCCTGATCGTCGAGGACGATATCGACATCCGCGGCCTCCTCGCCCGAGGGCTCGAGGCCGAGGGATTCGAGGTCGGGACGGCGGCCTGCGTCGACGAGGCCCTGAAGGCGGCCCACGACCCGGCCCCCGGCGCGGTGCTGCTCGACATCAACCTCCCGGACGGTTCGGGCCACGACGTCTGCCGGTCCCTGCGCGAGGGCGGCTTCCCGGGCGCGATCCTGTTCCTCTCGGCCCGCGACGAGATCCGCGACCGGGCCGAGGGCCTAGCGCTCGGCGCCGACGACTACATCATCAAGCCCTTCGAGTTCGACGAGCTGGTCGCGCGCCTGCGAACCCACCTGATGCGCCGCGAGCAGGCGGAGGCGCCGCGCTCGCGCATCAACGCCGGCAAGCTGATGCTCGACCTCGAGACCCGGCAGGCGAGCTGCGGCGAGGCGAGCGCCCGCCTCACGCCCCGCGAGGCCGACCTGCTGGCCATGCTGATGGAGAATATCGGCAAGCCGGTCTCGCGCGCCGACATCTTCGACCGGCTGTGGGCGAGCCAGGGCGGGCTCTCCCTCAACGTGGTCGACGTCTATATCGGCTACCTGCGCTCCAAGATGGCCGATTTCGTGCGCTACGGCGGGCCCGGCCTCGTCACCGTGCGGGGTAAAGGATTCATGCTGGAACTGCGCGGTCCCGACTTCCGCCAGTAGGCCCCTGTACTTTAGTCGCAGGCCCGCCCATTTCGCGATGGTTTCCGGACGCTTAGGAAGTCTCTCACAAAAATTTGGGAGGATCCGGCAACTTAGTGCTTGAAGCCCGCGCGTGAATCGTCGATACCTCTCCGGCGCCGGAAATGAGAGCGCCATCAGTGTCTTAGGGTCCTCTTAGGAACCGCGCGACACTCGGTGTAGATGTTGCCTGAGGAGAAACACCATGAAGTGGGCTGCCCCGATCGTGTCCGAGATCTGCGTCGGCATGGAAGTGACGAGCTACGAGTCGGCCGAGATCGACACCTTCAACTGAGTTTCACGGGCCGGGGATCTCGGGAGCCGCACCATGCGCGTCGTGATCCTCGGTTCCGCGGCCGGCGGCGGCCTTCCCCAGTGGAATTGCCGCTGCCCCATCTGCACGCTGGCGCGGTCCGAGCCGGACCGGGTGCGGCCCCGGACCCAGTCGAGCATCGCGGTCTCCGCGGACGGGTCGGACTGGCTGCTGATCAACGCCTCGCCGGACATCCGGCAACAGCTCTTCGACAATGCGCAGATGCATCCGCGCGAGGGCCTGCGCCACTCGCCGATCCGCGCCGTGCTCCTGACCAACGGCGACGTCGACCATGTCGCGGGTCTCCTGACCCTGCGCGAAAGTCAGCCCTACACGCTCTACGGCACGCGCGGGATCCTCGATTCGGTCAATGCCAACCGCGTCTTCGACGTGATGGCCGAGGGCGTCGTCGCCCGTCAGCCGATCGGCATGGACCAACGCTTCGAGCCCCTCCCCGGCCTGGCGGTCACCCTCTTCCCGGTCCCCGGCAAGGTGCCGCTCTGGCTGGAGGACGAGACCATGCAGATCGGCGCCGAGACCGAGACCACGGTCGGCGCCCTGATCGAGGCCGGTGGCCGGCGCCTCGCCTACATTCCCGGATGTGCCCGGGTGACGGACGGTCTGCGCGCGCGCATCGCCGGCGTGGACGCGCTGCTCTTCGACGGGACCGTCCTGCACGACGACGACATGATCCGGGCCGGCGTCGGCACCAAGACCGGCTGGCGCATGGGTCACGTGCCGATGCGCGGCGAGAACGGCTCGATCGAGGCCCTGGCTTCGGTCGAGATCGGGCGCCGCGTCTTCGTGCACATCAACAACACGAACCCGGTCCTGGTCGAGGGCTCGCCGGAGCGGGCCGATGTCGAGGCGGCCGGCTGGACCGTGGCGCATGACGGGCTGGGTCTGACGCTCTAGGACACCGCGCCGACGGCCTGCCGGATCCCCGCGCCGCGGCCTTATGCGCGACGGACGCTCGCCGGCGATGGTTGGGCGCCCGGGGGGACGGCACTATATCGTGGCTGAGCCCGGACAGTCGCCCCGCGCACGAGGGCGGGATCGGAACACAGGAAACGCGACCTGAGGACGGACGCCGGACACGCCATGAACGCCATTTTCCCGACCCCCGATGCCGCCGACAGCCAGCGTCTCCTGAGTCCCGAGGAACTGGAGGCGGCCCTGCGCGACATCGGCGCGCGCCGCTACCACAACCTGCACCCGTTCCACCGGCTGCTGCACGACGGCAAGCTGTCGAAGGACCAGGTCCGGGCCTGGGCGCTGAATCGCTACTACTACCAAGCGATGATTCCGGTGAAGGACGCCGCCGTGCTGGCGCGGATGACCGACGCGTCGCTGCGGCGGATCTGGCGCCAGCGGATCGTCGACCACGACGGCGACCACGAGGGTGACGGCGGCATCGAGCGCTGGCTCAAGCTGGCCGAGGGCGTCGGCTTCGACCGCGACTACGTGCTGTCGACCCGCGGCATCCTGTCGGCCACGAAGTTCTCGGTCGAGGCCTACGTCCACTTCGTCTCCGAGCGGACGCTCCTGGAGGCGATCGCCTCGTCGCTGACCGAGATGTTCTCGCCGACGATCATCTCCGAGCGCGTGGCCGGGATGCTGAAGAACTACGACTTCATCACCAAGGACACGCTGGCCTATTTCGACAAGCGCCTGACCCAGGCGCCGCGGGACGCGGACTTCGCCCTGGACTACGTCAAGCAGCACGCCACGACGCCGGAGCTGCAGCGGCAGGCGATGGCGGCGTTGACGTTCAAGTGCACCGTGCTGTGGACGCAGCTCGACGCCCTGTACTTCGCCTACGTGGCGCCCGGCATGGTCCCGCCGGACGCGTGGCAGCCCGGCGAGGGTCTGGTGGCCGAGGCGTCTCGGGCCAAGCCTGAAGCGGCCGGCGGGAAGATGGCGGCCGGCGACCGTCCGCGGCTGCCGCGCGGCGTCCGGCTGCGCAACGACGAGACCCGCGGCAAGTGGGTCCTGCTCGCCCCCGAGCGCACCTTCGACCTCGACGACAACGCCGTGGCGGTCCTGAAGCTCGTGGACGGCGCGCGGAGCGTCGCCGACATCGCGGACGAGCTGGGCAAGACCTACGCGGCCGATCCCCGCGCCATCGAGGCCGACATCCTGGTGATGCTCGACGGCCTCGCGGAGAAACGGGTTCTCGAGCGATGAACGCGCTGACGCCGAACCGCCCCGACGCGCCGGCCCCGGTCGGTCTGCTCGCCGAGCTGACCCACCGCTGCCCGCTGCGCTGCCCGTACTGCTCGAACCCGCTCGAGCTCGACCGGCGGTCGGGCGAGCTCGACACGCAGACGTGGCAGCGCGTGCTCGGGGAGGCCGCGGCGCTCGGCGTCCTGCACGTGCACCTGTCCGGCGGCGAGCCGACGGCGCGCAACGACATCGTCGAGATCACCAAGACCTGTGCCGATCTCGGCCTGTACTCGAACCTGATCACGTCCGGCGTCGGCGGGGCGCTGGGGAAGCTGCAGGCACTCTACGATGTCGGGCTCGACCACGTGCAGCTCTCGGTGCAGGGCGTCGACGCGCAGAACGCCGAGAAGATCGGCGGCCTGAAGAACGCCCAGCCGCAGAAGTTCGAGTTCGCCGCCAAGGTGGTCGCGCTCGGCCTTCCCCTCACGCTGAACTCGGTGATCCACCGCGGCAACATCCACGAGGTGGCGGGCTTCATCGATCTCGCGGTGAGGATGGGCGCCAAGCGGCTCGAGGTGGCGCACACGCAGTATTACGGCTGGGCCTACGTCAACCGCGCCGCCCTGATGCCCGACAAGGCGCAGGTCGACGAATCGATCCGGATCGTCGAGGCGGCCCGGGAGCGCCTGAAGGGCCAGCTCGTCATCGACCTCGTCGTGCCCGACTATTACGCGAAGTACCCGAAGGCCTGCGCGGGCGGCTGGGGCCGCAAGCTGATGAACGTCACGCCCCAGGGCAAGGTCCTGCCCTGCCACGCGGCCGAGACGATCCCGGGGCTGGAGTTCTGGAACGTCAACGACCGCTCGCTCGGCGAGATCTGGCGCGACTCGCCGGCCTTCACGGCCTATCGCGGCACCGACTGGATGAAGGAGCCCTGCCGCTCCTGCGACCGGCGCGAGAAGGACTGGGGCGGCTGCCGCTGCCAGGCGCTCGCGCTCGCCGGCGACGCGGCCGCCACGGACCCGGCCTGCTCGCTCTCGCCGCTCCACGCCAAGGTGCGGGCGCTCGCCACCGAGGAGGCGGCCGAGAACCCGCCCGACTACGTCTACCGGACGATCGGCAGCAACGTCCGGTCGCCGCTCAAGGAGGAAGTGAACTCGTGAGAAGTCTTGCCGTGAGGGGCCTCGCCGCGACGTCGGTCGCGCTGGCTCTGGCCGCGCTGCCGGCCCTCGCCGAGGACGCGCCGAAGCCCGCCACCGTCACCCCGGCGAACGCCGCCGCCCCGCCCTCCGCGGCGGATCTGCTGTTCGACCAGCCGCACATGAAGAACACGGCCGCGGGCTCGACGCTGACCTACGATTACCTGCGCCGCTCGGGGATCTCGAAGGGGCCGTTCGGGGCGCCGCTCGAGGACACGATCCAGCTGAAGGTGACGCCCGGAAAGACCGCCGAGGGCCGCGACATCAGCGTCGTGATGTTCTCCGGGCTGAACCGGATGCCGGCCGGCCCGTTCGAGGACATGGCGGGCAACCCGGTCGTCTCGCTCTTCCTCGAGAACCATCTCCGGGCCGTCGCGAAGGTGCTGGAGGCGAACCCGCGCTACCTCAAGCTCGCGATCCGCAAGGGCCTGCGCGAGAAGGCGACGGTGACGCCGACCAAGGTGGATATCGGCGGCCGCGAGGTCGACGGCTGGCGCGTGGTCACGAAGCCGTTCGCGGGCGACTCGATGGCGCAGCGCATGCGCGGCATGGACGACATGACCTATACCTTCGTGACCGCGCCCTCGGTCCCGGGCGAGATCGTCTCGATCGAGGCGTCGTCGAAGAGCCCCGACGGCGGCGAACTGCTGGAGGAGAAGCTGAGCTATGATCAGAAGGCTGGCTGAACGGGGCGCGCTGGCCGCCCTCGCCCTCACGCTGTCGGGCCTTACCGGCTGGGCCGCCGAGGAGAACGACTACCCGACCGACGCGCGGGTCGACTACGTGTTCGGCTGCATGGCCGCCAACGGCCAGACCCGCGAGAGCCTGCAGAAATGCTCGTGCTCGCTGGACCAACTCGCCGCGATCCTCCCCTACGACAAGTACGTTCAGGCGAGCACGGTGCTCTCGATGCGGCAGGGCATCGGCAACCGGGCGAACGAGTTCAAGTCGACCAAGATCTTCGACGACAAGGTCGCGGAGCTGCGCCGCGCCCAGGCCGAGGCCGAGATCCGCTGCTACCACGGCTGACGGGCAGGTCTGAGCCGCACGGCGAGGCCGGCGTTGCGCCGGCCTCCCGATTCGCGCACACCGGCTCCCGAACCGCGCTCGTGAACGGGACCCGCCTGTGACCCCCTCTTCCCGCCTGTCCGACCTGCTGCCGGCGCTCGGCGGCCGCACGCTGGTCATGGGCATCCTCAACGTCACGCCCGATTCCTTCTCCGACGGCGGGCTGTTCGCCGGGGAGGCCGAGGCCGTGGCCCAGGCCGAGCGGCTGGTCGCCGAGGGGGCGGCGATCCTCGACGTCGGCGGGGAATCGACGCGGCCCGGCCACGTTCCGGTCCCCGCCGAGGAGGAGCAGGCGCGCGTCGTGCCGGTCCTCCGCGCCGTGGCGCCGCGGCTGCCGGTGCCGATCTCGATCGACACCTACAAGGCCTCGACGGCGCGCGCCGCGCTCGAGGCCGGCGCGCGGATCGTGAACGACGTCTGGGGCCTCCAGCGCGAGCCCGACATCGCCAACGTCGCGGCCGCCCACGGCGCGCCGGTCATCATCATGCACAACCGCGAGACGATCGAGCCGGAGCTCGACATCGTCGCCGACATGCTGGCCTTCTTCGAGCGGTCCCTCGCGATCGCCCACCGGGCGGGCCTCGCGGATTCCGAGATCGTGCTCGACCCGGGGGTCGGGTTCGGCAAGACCTGGAATCAGCATCTCGAGGCGCTGCGGCGGCTGCCCGAGATCCGCGCCCTCGGCTTTCCGGTCCTCGTCGGCGTCTCGCGCAAGTCGCTCCTCGGACGCCTGCACGACCGCGAGACCCGTCCGGCGGACCGCCTGCACGGGTCCCTCGCCGCCCACGCCGTCGCGGCGACCCTCGGGGCCGACATCGTGCGCGTGCACGACGTGGCCGCACATATCGACGCGATGCGCGTCGTCGACGCCGTGATGCGGCCGGAGGCGCGCTGAGCATGCCGGGCGACCTGATCCGCGTCACCCGGATCGCCGTGTTCGGCCGGCACGGCGTGCTGGCCGAGGAGGCGGTGCTCGGTCAGCGCTTCTACATCTCCCTGGAAGCGGAACTCGATCTCGGCCCGGCGGGCCGCTCCGACGACGTGGCCGGCACGGTGAGCTACGCGGATCTCACGGCGGTGGCGGTCGCGATCGCCACCGAGCGCCGGTTCAACCTGATCGAGGCCCTGGCCGAGACGGTCGCCGCGGAGATCCTCGCGCGCTTCGCGCAGGTCGACGCCATCACCGTTCAGGTCGACAAGCCGAGCGCGCCCGTCCCCGCCATCCTGGACAGCGTCGGCGTCGCGATCACGC
Source organism: Methylobacterium sp. 1030 (assembly GCF_040544715.1). NCBI lineage: Bacteria > Pseudomonadati > Pseudomonadota > Alphaproteobacteria > Hyphomicrobiales > Methylobacteriaceae > Methylobacterium > Methylobacterium sp. 1030. Next base: position 176,547 of record NZ_JBEPKM010000003.1, read on the forward strand.
GCCGCCGCGGAGCCGGTCGATGAGGGCGTATCTCGGCATCGGCAGCAATGTCGGCGACATGGCCGCGATGCTCGACCGCGCGGTCACCGGTCTCGCCGCGATCCCGGGCATCGACGTCGTGGCGCGCTCGGCCGACTACCGGACCCCGCCCTGGGGAAAGACCGATCAGCCGTGGTTCCTGAACGGGGCCGTGGCGGTCGAGACCGACCTCGATCCGCACGGGCTGCTCGACGCCTGCCTCCGGGTGGAGCACGACCTCGGCCGGATCCGCGAGGAGCGCTGGGGACCCCGTGTGATCGACATCGACGTCCTGGCCTACGAGGGCGCCAGCATCGACGACGCGCGCCTCGTCCTGCCGCACCGCTACGTGCGCGAGCGGGCCTTCGTGCTCGTCCCGCTGGCGGAGATCGCGCCCGACCTCGTCATCGGCGGCGAGTGCGTGGTGGACGCCCTGGCGAAGCTCGACTCGACCGGTATCGCGCGCGCCTGATGGCGGCGCGCGCCGCGGCGCTGCGCGTCAGCGCTCGCCGGGGGCGACGAGCTTGTTCTCTTCCTCGTCGAGGAGCGGCACGTCGTAGTCGCGAAGGACCTTGTCGATGTCGGCCTTGCGCTTGCGCAGGATGGTGTTCAGCGAGCGCTTCCAGTCGTTCTCGCCGATCCGGACACCCATGGCGATCCGGTACGCCATCGGCGGACGCTCCGGCTCCTTCAGCAGCGGCACGACGCTCATGGGCGTGCCGGACTGCTTGGCGAGCCAGCCCGCCGCCGGGCCCCAGAGGACGGCCGCGTCGATCTCCTTCGCGGCCAGGGCCGCGACGATCTCGGCAGCGACCGTCTGGTGCTTGCGGGACGGGTCGAGCTGGTAGGGCGCGTAGGCCTTCATGGCCGAGACGAGGCCCAGTTCGCCCATCCGGTTGACCGGCGGCGTCCCGGCGATCACGCCGATGCTCTTGCCCTTCAGCCGCGGGTCGTCGAGGGCCGTCACACCGTCGAGTTCGCCCGCGCGGGTGACCAGCGTGTAGGCCGATCGATAATAGGGATTGGTGGTCTGGACGAGGTCGCTTCCGAAGGCCTGGCCCATGATGACGTCGCAGAGGCCGGTTCCGAGCGTGTTGCGCACGAAGCCCGGACCCTGCGTCAGCCAGTAGTAGCGGACCTTGATCTTCAGCTCGTCGGCGATGATCGCCGCGATCTTGTTCTCGAAGCCGTCCTCCTTGCGTTCGGAGAACGGCATGTTGCCCGGATCACCGCAGACGCGCAGCACGTCCGTGGTGACGGTATCCGGCAGATGCTGGGCGAGTGCGCCCTGCGCCCCGAAGACAGTCAGGGCGCAGAGAACGGCGATCCGGGCAGGAGACGACATCAGCCGCCCATGCATTCCTTCTCAGCCTTCTTGGCGGTCTCGGGCTTGCCCTCGTGCTCGGAGGGACGGATACGCCCGATCGCGCCGGAGGCGCGCGCCTTGAGGTAGACGTAGAGGTCGTCCGAGTAGCACATGACGTTCTTGTTGTCGCCGAAGGCCGGCATGACCTTCTGCTCGGCGGCGTTCACTTCCTGCTTGCCGCCCGCCAGGATGCCGATGAACTCCTCGTAGGAGAGGTGCTTCAGCGAGTCCTTGAGGGCCGGCGCGTAGGTCGAGCCCATGCCGTCCGGGCCGTGGCAGACGTGGCACTCGGCGTGATAGCGGCGGTAGCCCGAGTAGGTGTACCAGTCGAGCATCTTGCCGTCCTGGGTCACGTGGAACGTCGGGTGGCCCTCGGCGTCGAAGTACTTGCCGTCGTCGACCTTCACGGCCGCGTCCTTCTTCAGGAGCTTGTCATCCTGCTCGGCGGTCTTGTCGTTCGCGTTGAGCGAATTCGCCAGCTTGGGGTCGGCGGGCTTGGCATCCTCAGCATGTACGGCAACCGTCGAGACGGTCGCTAGGGCGAGGGCGGCGATAACCGGCCGCGTTACGATCTTGCTGAGGTTGAGCAACGCATGTGTCTCCCTTGATCGAGGCTCTTGGTCTCCCTCCGAGACGCAGCCTCTTGCGAGAAAGTCTAATCACAAGGATGCCGGCGCGGGAACCCGCGCCGGCACCATTTTTCACTTCAAACCCTGCGGCCGATTAGTTCGGCAGGGCGAAGACCGTCAGCTGACCGCCGAGGTTGGTGTACTGCGACAGAGCCGCGTAGCCACCCACCGCGCCGAGGCCGGCGTTCGGGTCGGTCAGGCCGGCCGCGAGGCCGATGCCGGCCCAGCCGCCGACGCCCGAGAGGACGCCCACGTACTGCTTGCCCTTGTGCTGGTAGGTCATCACGTTGCCGATGATGCCCGACGGGGTCTTGAACTTGAACAGCTCCTTGCCGGTCTTGTCGTCGACCGCCTTCAGGTAGCCCTCAAGCGTGCCGTAGAACACGACGTCGCCAGCGGTGGCCAGAGCACCGGACCACACCGAGAACTGCTCGGGGTTCGTCCACTTGATCTTGCCGTTGACGCCGTCCCACGCGATGAAGTTGCCCATGCCGCCGTGCGAGTTCGGGGCCGGGTACATCGAGAGGGTCGCACCGACGTAGGGCTGGCCCGGGGTGTAGGTCACCCGGAACGGCTCGTAGTCCATGCAGACGTGGTTGGTGGGCACGTAGAACAGGTTGGTCTTCGGCGAGAAGGCCGCAGGCTGCTGATCCTTGGTGCCCAGCGCCGCCGGGCAGATGCCCTTGGAGTTGGTGTCCTCACCGTTCTGCTCGGTCGAGTACTTCGACACGACCAGCGGCCGGCCGTAGTTCTTCGAGCCCTTGTCCATGTCGACCTTGGTCGCCCAGTTGACGGCCGGGTCGAACTTCTCGGCGACGAGGAGGGTGCCGTCCGCGCGGTTCAGCGTGTAGCCGAAGCCGTTACGGTCGAAGTGGGTCAGGAGCGGCTGCTCCTTGCCGTCGATCTTCTGATCCGTGAGGATCATCTCGTTGATGCCGTCGTAGTCCCACTCGTCGTGGGGGGTCATCTGGTAGACCCACTTGGCCATGCCGGTGTCCGGGTTACGCGCCCAGATGGTCATGGACCACTTGTTGTCGCCCGGACGCTGCTTGGGGTTCCAGGTCGAGGGGTTGCCCGAGCCGTAGTACATCAGGTCGAGCTTGGGGTCGTACGAGAACCAGCCCCAGGTGCAGCCGCCGCCGGTCTTCCACTGATCGCCTTCCCAGGTCTTCAGCGAGGAATCCTTGCCGATCGGCTTGCCGAGCGAGGTGGTCTTCTCCGGGTCGACGATCAGCTGATCGTCCGGGCCCTCGGAGTAGCCGCGCCACACCTTCTTGCCGGTCTTCAGGTCGTAGGCGGTGACGTGGCACTGCACGCCGAACTCGCCGCCCGAGATGCCGACGATGACCTTGTCCTTGACCGGCAGAACCGTCGCGGTGTTGGTCTCGCCCTTCTTCGGGTCGCCGTTCACGACCGACCAGTTGACCTTGCCGGTCTTGGCGTCGAGCGACACGAGGGTGGTGTCGGCCTGGTGCAGGAGGATGGCGCCGTCGGCGTAGGCCAGACCACGGTTGACCGTGTCACAGCACATGACCGGGATCACGGACGGATCCTGCTTCGGCTCGTACTTCCAGACGATCTTCGCGTCGTGGTCGAGGTCGAGGGCGTACACGATGTTCGGGAACGGCGTGTGCACGTACATCATGTTGCCGACGACGAGCGGCGAGCCCTCGTGGCCGCGCAGCACGCCGGTCGAGAACGTCCAGGCGACCTGCAGGTCCTTGACGTTCTTGGCGTTGATCTGATCGAGCTTCGAGTAGCGCGTATTCGCGTAGTCTACCGTCTGAAGAACCTGTTCCGCCGGGTTGGCGATGCCCTTCATGACGCTTTCATTGGCCAGCGCCGGCGCGGCGACGGCCGCGACACCTGCGCCGAGCGCAAGGAGATGTACCGCTCTCATGGGTTCCTCCGACAAGTCTTGAGAGTTCTCACGGCGCGCGAAGAGAGTGGCGTCGCTCGGACTCCGACCTGACTGTTTGCGACAGGGATGGACGCCTCGGTAGCGGGCATAGTGGACTTCGAGGAGATCTACTGATCCCCTAGCCAGGAGCCGCCATCCCTGAGGCGTCTCCCTCGAAACCGAGGCTTGCCCGGACCTTAAGAGATTTTTGAGCGCCGTCAACTCGCTGTTCGAGGCCTGTGGGCACACGGTGAAAGCTTCTTTTCGGGTGACACAGGCACGACGGATGTCATGCGTTTGCGAAAAGAAATGTTGCGACGCACAAGAGATGCTGCCTGCTCTGGCCTCGGTCTCACGGGGTTGTGTCCGTTTCCCATGCAGACCTTGCAAACAGGCGAGCTTTGCTGCGCTTAAGCATGCGTCCCCCGCGCGGTGGGCGGGATTCAGGCGCGCCCGGGCGCGCGGCCGTTGCGGGTCCGCGGACTGCACTGCAAGACGCTTCGGCGGCTATGAGTTGCCGAATTTTCCCGAAAGCCCGCTGTGCGCCCAGTCGCCGCATCCCGTTTTTCCGCGGATCCCCGCGTGATCGGTGGGGTTCGCGCGCGACAAATTGCCGAATCATCCCGATTTTGAGAATCGGGATGGGTCGCGCGCGCGGACCAGGAGGTCTCTTTCAGGATCTGCGGAACGGCTCTTGCCGGCGTCAGACCGCGCCGACCGGCCCGGTGCTCTCGAACTCGGCCGTGTCGCCGACCAAGTCGGTCACGGAGATGTTGAGGCGACGGCCGTTGGACAGGCGGAGCTGGGCATCGGGCTCGAGCCAGACCGGTCGCAGGCCCGCATAGCTGCCGTACAGATTGCCGTAGGCGACGACACCGCCTTCGCGCCTCTCGACCACGACCCGGTAGCGGACGCGGACGGCCTCACACCCTTCGGCCAACACGAGACCGCGCCCGGTCAGCGTCTTGAGGATCTCGTTCGGCTCGAACATACGCGGGACGCAGGGGCGGGATTAAGCGGCAACCGAATTGCCATTTAATCCCGGACCCGCGGCGAGTCACGCCCGCCAGTGCGGATTGTGCGGTCAGTGCCGCCGCGGCGTCATCGGTCCGGGTCGGCGCCGCCGCCGACAGGTTCGGCTTCCAGGGGACGGACCACGATGCGACCGGACTCGACCGAGAGGGCCAGCCGTCCCTGCTTCAGCGCCAGCGCCTTCTCGCCGAACAGCGTCCGGCGCCAGCCCTGCAGCGCCGGGACCTCGGCGTCGTCGTCGTCGGCGACCGCCTCCAGATCGTCGACCGTGGCGATGATCTTCGGCGCCACGCCCTCGGCCTCGCAGACCGCCTTCAGCAGGACCTTCAGCAGCTCGACGATCGCGCCGTTGCCGCCGCTCCGCCGCACGCGCTCGGGCATCCGGACGGCGCTCGTGTCGCGGGCGAGACCGCGCTCCACGGCGGCGACGATGTCGGCCCCGGTCCGGGAGCGCTCGAAGCCCGCCGGGATCGTCCGCAGCCGTCCGAGCGCCTCCGCGCTCCGCGGCGCCGCCGACGCGATATCGATGACCGCCTCGTCCTTCAGGACGCGCCCGCGCGGCACGTTGCGCGTCTGCGCCTCGCTCTCGCGCCAGGCCGCGACCTCCATCAGCACGGCGATCTCCCGCGGCTTGCGCATGCGGCCGGAGAGGCGGCGCCACGCCTGCGCGGGATCGGCGCGGTAGGTCTCGGGAGACGTCAGCACCGCCATCTCCTCGTCGAGCCACGCGCCGCGGTCGGTCCGCAGCAGCTCGGCGACGAGGACTTCGTAGATCTTCACCAAGTGGGTGACGTCGGACAGCGCGTAGGTCAGCTGCGCCTCCGAGAGCGGGCGCCGCGACCAGTCGGTGAAGCGGGAGGACTTATCGATCTTGGCCTTCGCGACGTCGTTGACGAGCTGCTCGTACGAGACGGAATCGCCGTAGCCGCAGACCATGGCGGCGACCTGCGTGTCGAAGAACGGGTGCGGCAGGATCCCGCCGATCAGCCAGATGATCTCCAGGTCCTGGCGGGCGGAGTGGAACACCTTGACGGTGCCCTCGTCGGCCATGAGGGCGATGAACGGCCCGAGGTCGATCCCCGGCGCCAGCGGATCCACCAGGACGCCGGTCCCGTCCGGTGCCGCCATCTGGATCAGGCACAGTTTCGGATAATACGTCGTCTCGCGCATGAACTCCGTGTCGACGGTCACGAAGGGCTGCTCGGCGAGACGTGTGCAGATCTGGCGCAGCGCGTCAGTGGTGGTGATCAGGTCCATGCACCGGCTATACGCAACCGCGGCGGACATGGGGAGACGCGGCTTCGCAGGTCCCCATCTTTCACGCGTTCAGGCGCGGCCCGATGACCGCGATCACGCCACGGCCGCGACCTCCGCCTTCCGGCGCGCCCGCGCCTGCCGGCGGATCCGCAGCGCGTCGGCCCGACGCTGCGCCTCGGCGCGCGCGAGCAGGCGGTCGAGGATGCCGGTCTCGATCCGCTCGCCGGTGGCCCCGTCGACGAGGCGGCGGATCCGGTCGACCCGGAACCCGCGATAGCCGCCGCGCCGGGCATCGATGCCGCCGAGCAGCGTCCGCCCCGGCCCGAGCCTGAGCTCGCGGGCGTCGAGGGAGCGGTTGCTCCAGGCCCCGGCCGCGTCCTCGTAGACGAGGTCGAAACGGCCCTCGAGGGGCAGCGTCCGCCACCCGGCAGCGGTGCGTTCGGGCGCCGCCTTCGCGGGGCGCTCCAGATCGAAAAAGAGGTTGTCATTCATGGAGATGATATGGGGATTCGGGGTCTCCTGCGGTAGGCCGGCGGGCGAGTCGCGCGCGGCTTTCGGCGCCGTTCTGCGCGCCCCGCGCTTGACTTGGGGGGCCTCGCGTGAATGGTGCCGGCCTTCCCACAGAAGAAGCCCGTCATGCACCGTTACCGTTCCCACACCTGCGGGGCGCTCCGCCCGTCCGATGTCGGGCAGAGTGTCCGCCTCTCCGGCTGGTGCCACCGCATCCGCGACCACGGGGGCGTGCTGTTCGTCGATCTGCGGGACCATTACGGCCTGACCCAGTGCGTGATCGATTCCGATTCCCCGGCCTTCAAGGCCGCCGAGGCCGTGCGCTCGGAATGGGTCGTGCGGATCGACGGGCGCGTGCGCACGCGCCCGGCCGGCACCGAGAATGCCGAGCTGCCGACCGGCGCGGTCGAGGTCTACATCGACGACCTCGAGGTGCTGGGGCCGGCGGGCGAGCTGCCGCTGCCGGTCTTCGGAGACCTCGAGTATCCGGAGGAGACGCGGCTCCGGTACCGCTTCCTCGACCTGCGCCGGGAGAAGCTCCACGCCAACATCATGAAGCGCGGCGCGATCATCGACTCGCTCCGCCGCCGGATGCGGGACGGCGGCTTCTTCGAGTTCCAGACCCCGATCCTGACAGCCTCCTCGCCCGAGGGCGCCCGCGACTACCTCGTGCCGTCGCGCGTCCATCCCGGCAAGTTTTACGCGCTCCCGCAGGCGCCGCAGCAGTTCAAGCAACTGACGATGATCGCGGGCTTCGACCGCTACTTCCAGATCGCCCCGTGCTTCCGCGACGAGGACGCCCGCGCCGACCGCTCGCCGGGCGAGTTCTACCAGCTCGACATCGAGATGAGCTTCGTCACCCAGGAGGACGTGTTCCAGGCGGTGGAGCCGGTGCTGCGCGGCGTGTTCGAGGAGTTCGCCGAGGGCAAGCGCGTCACCAAGGAATTCCCGCGGATCACCTACGCGGACTCGATGCTGAAGTACGGCGTCGACAAGCCGGACCTGCGCAACCCGCTGATCATCGCCGACGTCTCCGACCTGTTCGCCCGCGAGGACGTGGCGTTCAAGGCGTTCAAGGGCGTGGTCGCCTCCGGCGGCGTCGTCCGGGCGATCCCGGCGACCGGGGCGGCGAGCCAGCCGCGCTCGTTCTTCGACAAGCTCAACGACTGGGCCCGCTCCGAGGGCGCGCCCGGCCTCGGCTACGTCGTGTTCGAGGAGGAGAACGGCGCGCTCACCGGCAAGGGACCGATCGCCAAGTTCATCCCGGCGGAGGTTCAGGCCCTGATCGCCGAGCGCTCCGGCGCGAAGGCGGGCGACGCCGTGTTCTTCTCCGCCGGTCCGGAGGCCAAGGCGGCCGGGCTCGCCGGCAAGGCGCGCGTCCGGATCGGCGACGAGCTGGGCCTCTGCGACAAGGACCAGTACGCGTTCTGCTGGATCACCGACTTCCCGATGTACGAGTGGAGCGAGGAGGAGAAGCGGATCGACTTCTCCCACAACCCGTTCTCGATGCCGAACATCGACCGCGAGGAGTTCCTCGCGCTCGATCTGGACGCCCTTGCGAGCGAGGACGAGAACGGCGCGAACACCAAGCGGATCCTCGGGATCAAGGCGTTCCAGTACGACATCGTCTGCAACGGCGTGGAGCTGTCCTCGGGCGCGATCCGCAACCATCGTCCGGACGTGATGGAGAAGGCCTTCGCCATCGCGGGCTACGGGCACGAGGTGCTGGAACAGAAGTTCGGCGGCATGCTCAACGCCCTGCGCATGGGCGCCCCGCCGCACGGCGGCATCGCGCCGGGCGTGGACCGCATCGTCATGCTCCTGTGCAACGAGCCGAACATCCGCGAGGTCGTGCTGTTCCCGATGAACCAGCGCGCCGAGGACCTGATGATGGGCGCGCCCTCCGAGGCGACCCCCAAGCAGCTGCGCGAGCTGCACATCCGCCTCAACCTGCCCGAGAAGAAGGCCTGAGGCGCCCATAGTCCCCCGCGGTGGCGAGCCTCGTCGCGATCGTCGTCGCCCACGACAGCGCCGACGTGCTGCCGGCCTGTCTCGCGGCGCTCGCCGGCGAGCATGTGCCGGCGATCGTCGTGGACAATGCCAGCCGGGACGCCTCCGCGTCGGTCGCGGAGGCGGCCGGCGCGCAGGTGATCCGCAACGCCCGCAACGAGGGCTACGGCCGCGCCAACAACCGGGGCGTCCGCGCGGCCGAGACGGCGGAGCACGTCCTCGTCGTCAACCCGGACGTCGTGCTGCGGCCGGGCACCGTGGACGCCCTGCTGGACGCGGCCCGCACCTGGCCGGATGCCGGGCTTATCGCCCCGCGCCTCGTCGAACCCGACGGGCGCTTCTTCTTCCAGGCGCGGTCCCTGCTCGCGCCCTACCTGACCAATCCCGCGGGCCGGCTCGCGCTGCCGCAGGGCGATGCCTGCGCGCCGTTCCTCTCCGGGGCCTGCCTGATGATGCCGCGCGCCCTGTTCCTCGACCTCGGCGGCTTCGACGAGAACATCTTCCTGTTCTACGAGGACGATGACCTGTGCCGGCGTGTGGCCGACAGCGGCCGCGCCCTGATCCACGTCCACCGCGCCGAGGCGCTGCACGGTCGCGGCCGATCGTCGGCGCCGGAGCCGGGACGGGTGTTCCGCGCGCGCTGGCATCAGGCGTGGTCGCGCGCCTATGTCAGCCGGAAGTACGGCCTCCCGGACCCGAGCCTCGCCGTCTTGGGCGCCAACCTGCCGAAGACGCTGCTGTCGGGTCTGGTCCTCCGGCGGGCCGGGCTCGAGCGTTACGGCGGCTCGGCCGCGGGCGCCCTCGCCTTCCTGCGCGGCCGGACCGCGCTGGCCCGCGAGGGTCTGACCGGATGAGTGCGCCGACGATCGTGACCGCTCTGGCGCGCGGGCGCAACGGCTTCACCGGCCTGCGGCTGATGCTGGCTCTGGCCGTCGTGGTGTCCCACGCGTTCAGCGTCGCGACCGGCGCGGCCGGCGACGAGCCCCTCGCCCGGCTCACCGGCTACACGCTGGGCGAACACGCGGTGAACGGATTCTTCGCGGTGTCGGGCTTCCTGGTCACCATGAGCTGCGACCGCCGCGGCCTCCGGGACTACGCCCTCGCCCGGACCCTGCGGATCCTCCCGGGACTCGTGGCGGCGACGCTCGTCGTCGCGCTCGGGCTCGGCGCGGCCCTGACCCGCCTGCCCGTCACCGAGTACTGGCGCGATCCCGTCCTGTGGTCGTTCATCCGCGGGACGCTGACGACCTTCAAGAGCAACGCCGCCCTGCCCGGCGTCTTCGAATCCCACCCCTACCGGGCACCCCTCGGCACGGTCTGGACGCTCAAGTACGAGGTGCTGTGCTACCTCGGCGTCCTCGTCGCGGCCCTGTGCGGCCTGCTCCGGCGCCGGTGGTCGGCGCCCCTGATCGTGGCCGGCCTGGCGCTTGCCCTGACGATCGCCTGCGGTCTCCGCGGTCCGGACCTGCCCAAGGGCACTGAGACGGCGCTGCGCCTGCCGCTGATCTTCGCGGCCGGGGCGTGTCTCTACCTGTGGCGCGACCGCCTGCGTGTCTCGGCGGCGGCCCTCGCCTGCCTGGTCTTCGGCGCCTGCGTCCTCGCGCGGACGCCGGCCTACCCGGCCCTTCTGTTCCTCGCCGAGGCCTACGGCGTGGTCTGGCTCGCCCTCGACCCCCTCGCGCGCGGCCTTTTCGACCCTGCGGCCGACCTCTCCTACGGGATCTATCTCTACGGCTGGCCGGTCCAGCAGGCCCTGCACGCCCTGTGGCCGGCCGCCTCCGGGCCCGCGCTGCTGGTGCCGGCCCTCGCCCTCACGCTGCCGGTCGCGGCGCTGTCCTGGTACGGGGTCGAGCGGCCGGCCCTGTCGCTGAAGGCGCGCGCGCTCGGGCGGCGCCGCCTCGGCACGATCGAGCCGGCCGGGCCGTGATCGCCGACGGGCCTCTCCCGCCGCTGAAGACGCTCGCTCGCGCGGTGCGGATGCTGGAGGCGGACGGCTTCGCGATCGTCGCCCGGAACGAGCGCGGCGACAGCCTCTACCTGCGGCGACCGGACTGCGCCTGGCACCTGCGCGTCTCGAACCACCGGCGCACCGCCAAGCAGCGCGCCCGGCGCTCCGATATCCTCGCGAGCCTCGTCATCGACGGGCCGCGCTCCTCGGATCAGATCGGGAACCTCGTCCGCGAGGCCGTCCGGAACTTCGAGGCTGCCCTGGCGCGGGTGGCGGATCAGACGTCCGCGGCGGGGTCGCGGAAGTAGGGCTCCACGGTGCCCTTCAGCTTCACGGTCATCGGGTTGCCGGCTCGGTCGAGGGTCTTGCCGGCCGAGAGGCGGACCCAGCCCTCGCTCACGCAGTACTCCTCGACGTTCGTCTTCTCGACGCCCTTGAACCGGACACCGACCCCGCGCTCCAGCACCTTCTCGTCGTAGAAAGGGCTGTTCGGGTTGGAAGCGAGGCGGTCGGGGGGCGTGTCGGTCATCGTCCGGATCTCGGATGGTCTTCGTATCGGGCCCCGCCGGTACGGGAATCCGCGCCCGCGCGCAACGCCGCGAGCAGGTCGGCGATCCGCCCGCTCTGCAGCAGCGGCACCAGCCGCGTCACCGCGTCGTGCGGGAGGTCCCACCACGCCGCCGCCACGAGCGCCTCGACGGTCGCCGCGTCGAAGCGGTGGCGCACGACCTTGGCCGGGTTACCCGCCACCACGGCGTAGGCCGGCACGTCGCGGGTCACCACGGCGCGGGCCGCCACCACGGCCCCGTGCCCGACGGTCACCCCCGAGAGGATCATGCAGCCCGATCCGAGCCAGACATCGTGCCCGATCACCACGTCGCCCCGGGAGGCGTGGAAATCCTCCGGCGCCGCGGCGTCCGGGAACAGCCCGCGCATCGCCGCGAACGGATAAGTCGACGCCCAGTCGAGGCGGTGATCGCCGCCGAGCAGGATCTCGACCTTGTCAGCGATGGAACAATAGCGGCCGATCGTCAGCCGCCGCCCGCTCTCCGGGAAGCGGACTTTTGGACGCCCGTACGAATAAGCGCCTATGGAGAACCCGTGGGTCCTCGCCAGCTTGGCGAGGTGGATCCGGGTCTCGTTGTGCGGGTTGCGCCCCCTGCGCAGCCGGTGCAACAGACCGGTCATGACGCGAGCCCGCGCGATGCGCGACCGCGTCGTCCTCGGTGAAAAAGGTGAGCGGGAGCGTGGGCGATGGCCGATAACATGTCCGAGGACCTCAAGGCCGGGGCGCTCGTCTACCACCGCCTGCCCAAGCCCGGGAAGCTGGAGATCCAGGCGACCAAGCCGCTCGGCAACCAGCGCGACCTCGCCCTGGCCTACTCGCCCGGCGTCGCCGCGGCCTGCATGGCGATCCACGACGACCCGCAGCAGGCCGCCGAACTCACGGTGCGCCAGAACCTCGTGGCGGTGCTGTCCAACGGCACGGCCGTGCTCGGCCTCGGCGATATCGGCCCGCTGGCCTCGAAGCCCGTGATGGAGGGCAAGGCCGTCCTGTTCAAGAAGTTCGCCGGCATCGACGTCTTCGACATCGAGGTCGACCAGAAGGACGTGTCGAAGCTCGTCGACGTCGTCTGCGCCCTCGAGCCGACCTTCGGCGGCATCAACCTCGAGGACATCAAGGCGCCCGAGTGCTTCGAGGTCGAGGAGCAGTGCCGGGCCCGGATGAACATCCCGGTCTTCCACGACGACCAGCACGGCACCGCGATCATCGTGGCCGCCGCCGTCCTCAACGGCCTGGAACTCGCCGGCAAGAACCTGTCCGACGTCCGGATCGTCACGTCCGGCGCCGGCGCGGCGGCTCTGGCCTGCCTCAACCTCCTCGTGTCGCTCGGGGCGACCCGCGAGAACATCACGGTCACCGACATCAAGGGCGTCGTCTACAAGGGCCGCGCCGAGCTGATGGACCGGTGGAAGGATGTCTACGCCCAGGAGACCGACAAGCGGACGCTCGCCGAGGTGATCCCGGGGGCGGACGTGTTCATCGGCCTGTCGGCCGGCGGCGTGCTCAAGCCCGAGTACCTGAAGGAGATGGCCGAGAAGCCGCTGATCATGGCGCTCGCCAACCCATACCCGGAGATCATGCCGGATCTGGCCGAGAAGGAGCGGCCGGACGCCATGATCTGCACCGGCCGGTCGGACTTCCCGAACCAGGTCAACAACGTCCTGTGCTTCCCCTACATCTTCCGCGGGGCGCTCGATGTCGGCGCTCACAAGATCAACGAGGAGATGAAGAAGGCCGCCGTCAAGGCGATCGCGGGCCTGGCCCACGAGACCACCTCGGACGTGGTCGCCCGCGCCTACGGCGGCGAGGCCCGGCCGTTCGGACCGAAATCCCTGATCCCGAGCCCCTTCGACCCGCGCCTGATCCTGCGCATCGCCCCGGCGGTGGCCAAGGCCGCGATGGATTCCGGCGTCGCCGGCCGGCCGCTCCCGGACCTCGACGCCTATGTCGAGAGCCTCGACCGGTTCGTGCACCGGTCCGGCCTGATCATGAAGCCGCTGTTCTCGAAGGCGAAGGCCGAGCCCAAGCACGTGATCTACGCCGAGGGCGAGGACGAGCGCGTGCTCCGCGCCGTCCAGGCGATCGTCGAGGACAAGGTCGCCCTGCCGATCCTGGTCGGCCGGCCGCGGGTGGTCGAGACCCGCCTGAAGCGCTTCGGCCTGTCGATGGTGCACGGCCGCGACTTCGAGCTGATCGATCCCGAGGACGATCCCCGCTACCGCGCCTACGTCCAGACCTATCTGGAAGTCGCCGGTCGCCGCGGCATCACGCCGGACGCGGCCCGGACCCTGGTCCGCACCAACAACACGGTGATCGGCGCCATCGCGGTCCGCCGCGGCGAGGCCGACGCGCTGATCTGCGGCCTGGAGGGCCGGTTCGAGACGCGCCTGCGCATCATCCGCGACGTGATCGGGCTCGCGCCGGGCGTGGAGCAGTGCGCCGCGATGAGCCTCGTGGTGACGCATAACGGCGCCTACTTCCTGGCCGACACCCATGTCCGCCAGAACCCCACCGCCGAGGAGATCGCCGACGTGGCGCAGGCCTGTGCCAGCCACGTCAGCCGGTTCGGGATGACGCCGAAGATCGCGCTCCTCAGCCACTCGGATTTCGGCCAGTCGGATTCGCCCTCCGCGATGAAGATGCGCGACGCCCTCGCGCTCCTGCACACGCGGAATCCCGAGCTGCAGGTCGACGGTGAGATGCAGGCCGATTCCGCCCTCAACGAGATGGTGCGCGAGCGTGTCCTGCCAGGCTCGCGCCTCAAGGGCGCGGCCAACGTCCTGATCTTCCCGAACCTCGACGCCGCCAACATCGCCTTCCAGTTCGCGAAGGTGCTGGCGGACGCGCTGCCGGTCGGCCCGCTCCTGATCGGCCCGGCCAAGCCCGCCCATATCCTGACGCCGTCGGTGACGGCGCGCGGCATCGTCAACGTCACGGCCGCCGCCGTGGTCGAGGCCCAGGCGGACGAGGCCGTCGCGCGCGCCGAGGAGGGCGGCGTCGGCATGCTCTCGGAGTGAGGGGCGCCCGTCGGCGGCCGCCAGCGTGGCCGTCGATTTGCTTGCCCGCCCCGGGACCACGAAACCACCGGGAGACGACGCGATGTGCGCGGGCGACGATCCAACCTGCCACGCCTTCGAGGAGCACCGCCGCCGGTTCCGGCGGGATCTCGAGCCTGAGCGGCGCGCCTTCCTGAAGAGCGGCTTCGCGGCGACCGGCGCCGCGGCCGCGGCCCTCGCGGCCGGCGGTCCGTCGCTCGTGAGCCCGGCCCTGGCCCAGGCGAGCGGCGCCAAGATCGCCGCCACGGCGCATTACCACCTGCCGGCGAATGCCGAGACGGTCCACTGGGGCTTCTTCAGCCGCAGCCTCAAGCCCAAGGTCGAGATCGGCTCGGGCGACTTCGTCACGATCGAGACGCTCACCCACCAGGCGAGCGACGATGCCGAGCGCATGATCCAGGGCGATCCGGGCGCCGAGAGCGTCTATCTCTGGACCAAGGACAAGATGGGCGTCTCGCCCCGCGGGGCCGGCGCCATGGATGCCAAGGTCGGCCCCGGCGGCGGCCTCGGCGTGCACATCTGCACCGGCCCGGTGGCGATCCGCGGCGCCGAGCCCGGCGACGTCCTGGAGGTGCGCATCCTCGACGTCGCCCCCCGCCCCTGCGCCAATCCCAGGTACAAGGGACTGGCCTTCGGCAGCAACGCGGCGGCGTGGTGGGGCTACCACTACAACGACCTGATCACCGGCGATAAACCCCGGGAGGTCGTGACCATCTACGAGGTCGACGCCACCGGCGAGCGCGACTGGGCCCGGGCGGTCTACAGCTTCCGCTGGCCGGGCGTGACCGACCCGTTCGGCGTCTCCCACCCGACCATCGACTATCCCGGCCTGCCGGTGGACCACACGAAGACCCAGAAGACCTTCGAGGTCCTGAAGGGCATCCGCGTGCCGATCCGGCCGCATTTCGGCACGATGGGCGTGGCGCCCGCCGAGGCCGACCGGGTGAACACGATCCCGCCGAGCTACACCGGCGGCAACATCGACAACTGGCGGATCGGCAAGGGCGCGACCCTCTACTACCCGGTGGCGGTGCCGGGCGCCCTGTTCTCCGTGGGCGATCCCCACGCCAGCCAGGGCGATTCCGAACTGTGCGGCACCGCGATCGAGTGCTCGCTCACCGGCACCTTCCAGTTCATCCTGCACAAGAAGGCGGACCTGCCCGGCACGCCGCTGGAGGCGCTCGACTTTCCGATGATCGAGACCCGGGACGACTGGGTTCTGTCCGGCTTCAGCTACCCGAACTACCTGCGGGATCTCGGTCCGGACGCGCAGAGCGCGATCTTCCAGAAATCCTCGATCGACCTCGCCATGCGCGACGCCTTCCGGAAGATGCGCCAGTTCCTGATGCACGCGAAGGGCCTCACCGAGGACGAGGCGATCTCGCTGATGTCGGTGGCGGTCGATTTCGGGATCACGCAGGTCGTGGACGGCAACTGGGGCGTCCACGCCGTGGTCAAGAAAGCGATCTTCTCCGATCGCGTCGCCTGACGCCTGACCCGGTCACGCGGCCTTCGCGGCTCCGGTCATCGTCATGAGGCCGGCGATGACCCGGTAGGTCTCGGTCCAGGCTTCCCGCACCTCCGGCGTGAAGTCCGGACCGAGTCCCTGCTCCAGGGTCCAGAGCAGTGCCGCCCCGACCGCCTCGAAATGCGCCTGCAGCGCGCCGTAGCCGACGTGCCGGTCCCCGAGATCGCGCACGGCGGCGACGAGGGCCTCCGGCTTGTCGAGGTTGGCCACCGCCAGTGCCAGCATGGCGACGAGTTTGCGCTTCTGCGCGGTCATGTCGTCCGGGAAGAGCGACCGGACCTGCGGCGCGATGTCGAACAGGCGTCCGTAGAACAGCTCTGCCGCGGTGTCGCCGAGCGCCTGCACCGTCGCGAAGCTGCGCTGCACGATCGCGACCTGGGCGGCGGAGACCGCGTAGGACACGCGAACGCTCGCCAGGAACCGTTCGACCTCGGCGGTCAGACGGTCCGACTGGTCCGAAAGGGCGGAGGCCGCCGCGAGAACCTGGCTCGCGGCCAGGCCGGTGCCCTCCGCCGCCTGCGCGACGCCGGTCATGGTCGTGGTGACCTCGCCTGTGCCGGTGGCCGCCTGCCCGACGTTGCGGACGATCTCCTGGGTCGCCGCACCCTGTTCCTCGACGGCCGCCGCGATCGTGGTCGCCGCCCCGTTGATCTCGCGGATCCGCGCGGTGATCGCCGCGATGGCCTCCACCGCCTGCCCGGTGGACGCCTGCACCTGCGCGATCTGACCGGAGATCTCGTCGGTGGCCTTGGCGGTCTGCGCGGCGAGGGCCTTCACCTCGGAAGCCACCACCGCGAAGCCGCGGCCGGCTGCGCCCGCGCGGGCCGCCTCGATGGTGGCGTTGAGCGCCAGCAGGTTGGTCTGCTCGGCGATCGACGAGATCAGCCCCACGACGGCACCGATCTGGTCCACGGCGCTGCTCAGGTCCTGGACGCGCGCGGCGGTCCGGTCGGCCTCGGCCGCGGCCCTCTGCGCGAGATCCGCCGATCCGTCGGCCTGCCGCCCGATCTCCTGGACGGAGGTGCCGAGCTCCTCCGCGGCCGCCGCCACGGTGTTGACGTTGCTCGAGGCCCGCTCGGCGGCGGCCGCGACCGCCGTCGACTGCCCGGCCGTCTGGGTGGCCGTCGCGGTCATTGTCTGCGCCGTGACCTGCAGGGCGTTGGCCGAGGACGCGACCGAGCCGATCATGCCTCCGACGGCCTCCTCGAACCGTTGCGCCATCTGGCGCAGGCTGTCCCGGCGCTGGTCGTCGGCGTCCAGCCGCGCCCGCTCGGCCCCGGCCTCGAGGTCGCGCGTGCGGATCAGATTGTCCCGGAAGGCCTGCACGGCCACCATGATCGGCGCGAACTCGTTCCGGTACGCTTGCACCGGGACGGCGACAGCGGTGTCGCCCCCCGTCAGCGCGCGCATCGCGGTGGCGATGATCCGGAGGGGGCGCAGCACGCCCCCGAACAGAGCCATGAGGCCCAGCCCGACGAGCAGCAGGACGGCCAGCAGCGCCGCGGCACTGTGCAGGAGAACGCGGTCCGCCTCCGCGGCGAGGCTCTCGGCCCGCGCCACCATCTCGGTGAGGGCGGCATTGGCGAGATCGACGATCGTCATCTGCTCGACGCTGTTTCGCTTACGGAGGTCTTGGAACGTGATGGGGGACGCGCGATGCTGGCTCAGGGCGTCGAAGATCGCGCGCGCCGCCTCCGCCGCCTCGCCCTCGAAATTGCTGCGCTTGGCCTTCTCGAACGCGGACCGCACGGCGTCCGAGCTCTGGGCGGCGGCCTCGCTGGTGCTCGACCACGCCGACTGGACCCGTACCCGCTCCTCGGCCGCCGCCACGGTCTCGGGCAGCGACCACGACGTTCCCGCCGCCAGCGAGGTCTGCACGCGCAGGGCGACGTTCCCGATCGCGACACGGGTCGCCCAGGCGGACCGCTTGAGGACGAGGTAGTGCTGCAGGACGGCGTCGGAGCGCGGAATAGCCGAATCCACGGCGTCCGTGGTCGCCGTCAGCGCGTCGAGAAGTTCCTGAAAGGCCGTCAGCACGGCGGGCAGCAGCGCCGGGTCCCGCTTCGGCTTCGGTACGCGCAGGGCTTCATCGATCCGGGGGCGGAGCAGGTTCACGGCGTCCTGAGCCGCGTTGAGCCTCGCCATCGTCGCCGTCACGGAGGGCAGATCCCGGTCCCGCAGCAGGTCCTGAACGCTCGCGAAGCCCGCGACCATCGCGTCCCGGTTCGTCGCGTAGGCCTTCAGGCTCTCCGGGTCGGCGGAGGCATCCCCGCCCAGGGCGAGCGCTGCCCCCCGCTCGAGGCGTGTCGGCAGGATCGTCCCGAGCAACTGGCGACTCGCGCGGGTCAGCGTGACCGCGTCCCGGGCCTGTCGCGCCTGAAGACGCGCGTCGAACAGAGCATTCCCCGCGTAGGCCAGTAACATCATCGCCATGGCGAGTATCGTCGTGCACATGACGACTCGAATCGAGACGTAGCCAAGCCATCTCATCGCGTGAACATTCCGATGTGCGAGTGGGATCTGCGTGTTGCTCGCATCATAGGGCGAACGGCGCGCGCGTTCACGCTGCCGCTCGGCAGTGTTCGGCAGTCTATCGCACCGACATATTTTGCGAGCGGCGCGCTCTATTCCGGATTCAGAGGAGAATCGACATCAACCAATAAAAAAGTTGGCTTCGTGAATTAAGCCGACGTTACCGCGGCGATCTCGGTCGGCAGGCGCACACTCACCGTTCCGGCGGCGTGCGCCGGTGCGACGGTCATGAGGCCGCCGTCGGCCTCGGCCCGCGTGAGCTCTCCCGCGCGACGGGCCCGGGCCATCGTGCGAGACCGGACCGCGGCGACGAGCGAGGCCCTGCCCGGATTCGGCGCCCGCGCCGCGCGGATCAGGGCGCGTCGTCCGCGAGCTCGACCCGCCCGTCCAGGCCGATGATGCGCCCGAGGCCGCGGACGCGGTTCAGCAGGCGGTCCCCGTTCAGGGCCTCCCAGTCCCGCGGCAGGCGCAGCACCACCCGGCCCTCCTCGACGGTGAGCGGCGCCCGTCCGAGGGCGCCGTCCATGCCGGCCGAGATCGGGAAGGCGATCCGGAGCAGGGCGCCCAGGAGGCGGGCGCGCTCGAACAGGCGCGGACCGGCCACGCTCCGGAGCATCGGGTTCGCCTTCTCGGGGGCCAGGCCGGTGTGCCTCAGGGACACCGCCAGGGCGAGATAGGCCCGGCCCGGATGATCCACGCCGACGAACGCGGCATTCTGGATCACCGCGATGCTCTGCTCACCGCGGTAATCCGGATGCGCCCGCCAGCCGACGTCGGACAGCAGGCAGCCGGCGTGCCGCAGACGGCGCTCGTCGGTGGTCTCGTGGCCGTCCAGCGTCGCGACGAACCGGTCCGTCCAGGTGATCAACTCCTCGCCGTGGCGGGGCGAGCGCGCGCGCAGAACGTTGAATTCCGACGCCGAGGCCAGCAGCGGATCGATCAGACGGGTGTCGCGGTCGAGCTGCTCGAACAGCAGGCCCTCGCGCACGCCCGATGCCGAGATCGCCACCTCGCGGGGGCGCCCGACCCGGATGATCTCCTCGAGGACGACGGCGCCGTAGGCGAGGAGCGGGCGCCGCGCCTCGGAGATCGCGTCGACGTCCTGCAGCAGAGCCACGTCGGTCTGCTCGACGACCTGCAGGAAGCTGAGTTCGTCGGTGGGCTCCACCGTGTAGCCGTGCATCACGTGGACGGGGTAGCCGCGGGCCGCCTGATGGAGCCGCGCGATGGCCCGCCACGTGCCGCCGACCGCGTAGAAGGTCCGCCCGCGCAGGGTCTCGAGCTGCGGGGCGGCCTTGCGCATGTACTCGCGGACGATCTTGGCGGCCTTCTTGACCGAGCCGCCGGACAGGTCCTGCAGGGCGAGGCCGCCGAGGGGCATGGTCACCCCCTGTCCGACGACCGCCCCGCGGACGTCCACGAGCTCGAGCGAGCCGCCGCCCATGTCGCCCACGACGCCGTTCGGCGCGTGGAATCCCGAGACCACGCCGAGGGCCGACAGCTCGGCCTCGCGCCGCCCGGAGAGGAGCTGGATCTCCTGGCCACAGGCCGCCTCGGCGGCGCGGAGAAAGTCTGGACCGTTCTCGGCGTCCCGCGCCGCCGCCGTGGCGAGGACGTACACCTGCCTGACGCGCATCGTCTGGCACAGCACCCGGAACCGCGCCAGGGCGGCGAGTGCGCGCGTCACCGCCTCCTCGTTCAGGCGGCCGGTCGTCAGGACGTTGCGTCCCAGGCCGCAGAGCACCTTCTCATTGTAGAGCGGCGTCGGCGCCCGGGTCAGTCCGTCGTACGCGACGAGGCGGACCGAGTTGGAGCCG
Organism: Methylobacterium sp. 1030; assembly: GCF_040544715.1. Lineage (NCBI taxonomy): Bacteria > Pseudomonadati > Pseudomonadota > Alphaproteobacteria > Hyphomicrobiales > Methylobacteriaceae > Methylobacterium > Methylobacterium sp. 1030. Next base: position 196,715 of record NZ_JBEPKM010000003.1, read on the forward strand.
ATGTCGATGATCGCCACAGGATGGCGCGCGGTGTTGTCGATCGCCTCCGCGTCGTGCGCGAGGGTGAGGTTGGCAAGAGGGCTGCCCAAACGTCCGAGTCCTTCATCAGCCCGGCGCGCCGCCGGCGCGCCGTGCGGGAGGTTTAGCCCAGCGACGCCGCGCAGCGAAACTCAGCTGCGTTGGGCGCGGCGGCTCAGCGCCCGCGGGCTCGACTTCTTCGAGGCCTTGCCGCGCCCCGAGAGGCTGGGATTGGTCATGAAATACTTGTGGGCGTTGAAGGGCTCCTCTCCCTCGGCGGGCTGGATCCGCTCGCAGCCGCCCGAGGCCAGGAGCCGCCAGCTCTGACGATTGTCGAGAAGGTTGGCCAGCATGATCTGGTCGAGCACCTGCTGATGCACCGTCGGGTTGGTGATCGGCAGCAGCGCCTCGACGCGGCGGTCGAGGTTCCGGCTCATCAGGTCGGCGGAGGAGATGTAGACCGTCGCCTTGGGGTGCGGCAGCCCGACGCCGTTGCCGAAGGCGTAGATTCGTCCGTGCTCCAGGAAGCGACCGACGATCGACTTCACCCGGATCGTCTCCGACAGGCCGGGGATGCCCGGGCGCAGGCAGCAGATGCCGCGGACCACGCAGTCGATCTGAACCCCGGCCGCCGAGGCGTCGTAGAGCGCATCGATGATCTGGCTGTCGACCAGGGAGTTGCACTTGATCCAGATCGCGGCCGGGCGCCCGGCCTTAGCGTGCGCGACCTCGGCCTCGATGTGCTCAAGGAGCTTGTTCTTGGCGGTCAGCGGCGAGACCGCCATGCGCTCCAGCTCGGCCGGCTCGGCGTAGCCGGTGATGAAATTGAAGATCCGCGACACGTCCCGCGCGATCGCGGGGTCCGCCGTGAAGAACGACAGGTCCGTGTAGATGCGCGCGGTGATCGGGTGGTAGTTGCCGGTGCCGACGTGACAGTAGGTGACGAGCTTGTCGCCCTCCCGCCGGACCACCAGCGACAGCTTGGCGTGGGTCTTCAGCTCGACGAAGCCGAACACCACCTGCGCGCCGGCCTTCTCGAGGTTGCGCGCCCAGCGGATATTGGCCTCCTCGTCGAAGCGCGCCTTCAGCTCCACGAGGGCGGTGACGGACTTGCCGAGTTCCGCGGCCTCGGCGAGGGCCGCCACGATCGGCGAGTTGGACGAGGTCCGGTAGAGCGTCTGCTTGATCGCGACCACGTTCGGGTCACGGGCGGCCTGCGCGAGGAACTGCACCACCGAATCGAAGGACTCGTACGGGTGGTGGACGATGAAGTCCTTCTGCCGGATCGCCGCGAAGACGTCGCCGCCGCTCTCGCGGATGCGCTCCGGGAAGCGGGGATTGTAGGGCTTGAACTTCAGGTCGGGACGGTCGATCCCAACGACCTGGGACAGCTCGTTCAGGGCCAGCATGCCCTCCACGAGGAAGATCGCGTCCGCGGCGATCTCCAGCTCGTCGGCGACGAAGCTGCGCAGATCCTCCGACATGCCCGCCTCGACCTCGAGACGGATCACGACGCCGCGCCGCCGCTGCTTCAGCGCCGTCTCGAAATGCAGGACGAGGTCCTCCGCCTCCTCCTCGATCTCCAGGTCGGAATCGCGGACCACGCGGAACGCGCCGCTGCCCTTGACGAGGTAGCCCGGGAAGAGCCGCCCGGTGAACATCCCGATCACCTGCTCGATGGTGATCAGACGGGCGGAAGTCTCGCTGTCGCTCACCGGCAGGCGCACGAAGCGGTCGATGACGCCAGGCAGCCGGATCAGCGCGCGCAGCAGCCGGCCGTCCTTCGGCCGCACCAGCATCAGCGCGATGGTGGTGCCGAGATTCGGGATGAACGGGAACGGGTGGGCCGGATCGATCGCCAGCGGCGTCAGGACCGGGAAGACGTGGTTGAGGAAGTACTCCTCCAGCCACGCCGCCTGCTCGGCCGTGAGGGCCGCGGGCTCGACGATGTCGATGTCGCTCGTGTGCAGCTCTGTGCGCAGTTCCCGCCAGCGGGCCTGCTGGTCGGCGGCGAGGCGCGACACCTCGGTGCCGATCCGGACGAGTTGCTCGGACGGCGACAGGCCGTCCTGCGACGGGACCGTGATCCCCGCCCGGACCTGATCGATGAGGCCGGCGACGCGGACCATGAAGAATTCGTCGAGGTTGTTGGCCGAGATCGACAGGAAGCGGAGGCGCTCCAGGAGCGGGTGGTTGGGGTTCGACGCCTCTTCCAGCACCCGCCGGTTGAACTGCAGCCAGGACAGCTCGCGATTCACGTACCGCTCCGGTGAGTGGCGCAGGGTTCGCCCGGCTTCCACCACCGGCTCGCGAGCCGCGCCGACCGGCGGCTCCGCGGGAGTCGCGGCCGCCGAGGCCGGCCACTCGTCGTTGGCGTCCGGAATGGCTTCCGCCGGAGCCGCCGCCTCCGCGACCGGATCGGCCTGCAGGCGCTTGGGCGCGACCGCCCGCCGCGTCGCCGGATTGGCCGTCGCGCGCCGACGGGGCTCGGGCGCCTCATCGGCGGCGTCGCGGTCCACGGGCTTCTGCGTCGATTCCATCCCGGATCCCTGTCTCTGCTCCTCGCGGCGGCGGAGCGTGTATCACCCTAGACCGGCGGCCTTCACGACAGTTTCGTGACGGCCACTGTATTCCTCCTTCAGGCGTTCGGGTCCGGCTCGTCCTCCAGCCCCATGCGGCGCAGGACGGCCAGCGCGAGCGGCCGGCTGATGCGGCGGCCGCGCCCGAGGGCGTCGCGGTCGAGCTCGGCGACGACGTCGCGGGCTCGGCCCAGCGACCGGTCGATCCGCAGGGCCAGCGCCTCGATGACGCCGAGATCGACCACCAGCTGCCGGTCCACGAACAGCTTGACCAGGACGGCACGCAGGAGCGCGTCGTCCGGCGCCTCGATGGCGATGCGCGGCGCGAGGCGAAGCCGCGAGCGCAGATCAGGCGTCGTGAGGCCGAGGGCGTCGATACCCGTGGCGCTGGTCAGCAGAACCGGGCAGCCTCGCTCGCGGGCGCGGTTGAGCAGGTGGAACAGCGCCGCCTCGTCGCGCCGCTCCGCCCGGTCGATGTCCTCCACGACCAGCGCCCCGTTGGAGACGAGGTGCTGGACCGCGTCGGCACCCAGCTCGGCGGCCGGGAGGGTCCAGGCGTGGGCCCGCTCGGCCCAGATCGCCGCGAGGTGGCTCTTGCCGCTGCCGGAGGGGCCGGTGAGGACCAAGACGCTGTCGGGCCAGTCCGGCCACGCCTCGATCAGCGCGTAGGCGGCCTCGTTGGCCGGTCCGACGAGGAAATCCTCGCGCCCGTAGCGGGGGTCGAGCGGCAGGTCGAAGGCCAGCTGCCGGGGTGGGGCGTTCTCGCGCATAGGCCGCTCAGGATCATCCCGCGCCCGCGGAGGTCAAGGCCGAAGCGTCCTTGCCCTCGTGCTCGATCAGGATCGGCTGCCCGGCGTGGTAGAGGCGGCTCTCCAGGTAGCGGGCCAGGGCGAAGCGGACCAGCACGCCGATCGAGGCCGCGATCGGGACGGCGAGCAGCAGCCCGACGAAGCCGAACAGCGTCCCGAAGGCGAGCAGGGCGAACATTAGCCAGACCGGGTGCAGCCCCGTGGAATCGCCGACGAGCTTCGGCGAGATGACGTTGCCCTCCAGGAACTGGCCGACGAGGAAGACGGCGACGGTCAGGCCGAGATGCAGCCAGTCTCCGGAGGGCCAGAACTGGACGAGCGCGACGCCCACGGAGAGCATGAAGCCGGTGAGCGTGCCGACGTAGGGGATGAAGGTCAGGAACCCGGCGATCAGGCCGATCAGCACGCCGAAGTTGAGGCCGACCAGCCACAGGCCGACGGCGTAGAAGCTGCCCAGGATGAGGCAGACCAGGGTCTGGCCGCGGACGTAGCCGGTGACCGCCCCGTCGATCTGACGCGCCAGCTCGCGCACCGTCGCCCGATGCCGGGGCGGCACCCAGCCGTCGATGGCGGCGACCATCCGGTCCCAGTCGACGAGGATGTAGAAGGCGACGACCGGCGTCACGACCAGCAGGGAGGCGATCGAGATCAGCGCTTGGCTGCCCGACCAGAGCGATTTCAGGAAGGCCAGGAGCCACGTGCCGGCCTGGGTGGCGAGCGTCCCCACGGAGGATTGCAGCTCGTTAAGGACGTTCGCGCCGCCGACGCGCTCGAGCAGGGTCCCGGACCGCTCGGCGATGATCGCCTGGAGCCGCGACACCATTCCGGGCAGCGCGTTGACGAGCGCCACGACCTGGTTGGCCGTGAGCGGGATCAGGATCAGCAGCGTCACGACGAGGACGACGACGAACAGCGCCAGGATCAGCAGGCTGGCCGCCAGACGCCCGAGGCCGAGCCGCTCCAGCCGGTCTGCCAGGGGGTCGAGGAGGTAGGCCAGCGTGATGCCGGCCACGAACGGCAGCATCACCTCCCGCAGGAGGTAGACGATCAATCCCAGGGCCACGACAGCGGCCAGCCCGATCACAGCCCGTGCGCGCACGATGACGCTCCCCCCAGCAGCACACCACGCCAGCGGGCAGAGTGGGTATGCGGAGCGCGCCGATCAAGGCGCCGCCGGCACGACTCGCGCGGCGCGCGGGAAGCCGCTAGAGCGGGGCCAGTATTCAGCGAGGTGGCGCGGGCATGACGGCCAAGGACGGCAACGAGCCGAAGACGGGGCTGACCTACGCGGCGGCGGGCGTCGATATCGATGCCGGCAACGCCATGGTCGAGACGATCAAGCCGCTGGTGCGCTCGACCCGGCGCCCGGGCGCCGACGCCGAGATCGGCGGGTTCGGCGGCCTGTTCGACCTGAAGGCCGCGGGCTTCCGCGACCCGATCCTGGTCGCCGCCAACGACGGCGTCGGCACCAAGGTCAAGATCGCCATCGAGACCGGACGCCACGACACGATCGGCATCGACCTCGTGGCGATGTGCGTGAACGACATCATCGTCCAGGGCGCCGAGCCGCTGTTCTTCCTCGACTACTACGCGACCGGCAAGCTGGTCCCCGGCGTCGGCGCCGACATCGTGCGCGGCATCGCCGAGGGCTGCCGGCAGGCCGGCTGCGCGCTGATCGGCGGCGAGACCGCCGAGATGCCGGGCCTCTACGACGGGTCCGACTACGACCTCGCGGGCTTCTCGGTCGGCGCCGCCGAGCGCGGCGCGCTTCTGCCGCGGCTTGGCATCCGGCCCGGAGACGTCGTGCTCGGCCTGCCCTCCTCCGGCGTCCATTCCAACGGCTTCTCGCTGGTCCGCCGGATCGTCGCGAAGACGGGTCTCGGCTGGGACGCGCCGGCCCCGTTCGCCCCGGGCCGCAGCCTCGGCGAGGCGCTGCTGGAGCCGACCCGGATCTACGTGAAGCCGCTGCTCGCGGCGCTGGGCGCCACCGACGGGATCCGGGCGCTCGCCCACATCACGGGCGGCGGCTTCCCCGACAACCTCCCCCGGGTCCTGCCGGACGAAGTCGGCATCGCCGTCGACCTCGATGCCGTGACCCCGCCGCCGGTCTTCGGCTGGCTCGCCCGCGAGGGCGGCGTCGCCGAGGCCGAGATGCTGCGGACCTTCAACTGCGGGATCGGCATGGTGGTGATCGCCGCCGCCGACGCGGTCGACGACGTCGACGAGGCCCTGACCCGGGCCGGCGAGACCCCGGTCCGCCTCGGACGGATCACGGCGCGCGGCCCCGAGCCGGTGACCTTCAGCGGCCGCCTCGCCCTGTGATGGCGTCCGCCCGCAAGACCCGCGTCGCGATCCTCATCTCGGGGCGCGGCTCGAACATGCTGGCGCTGCTGGAAGCCGCGAAGGATCCCGCCTTCCCGGCCGAGATCGTGCTGGTCCTGTCGAACCGCCCGGAGGCCGCCGGCCTCGCCCAAGCGGCCGAGGCCGGCATCCCGACGCAGGCCATCGATCACCGGGCCTTCGCCGACCGGGCCGGTTTCGACGCCGCCCTCGACGCGGCGCTGCGGGCGGCCGAGGTCGACCTCGTCTGCCTCGCGGGCTTCATGCGGATCCTGACGACCGACTTCGTTGCGTCCTGGGCCGGCCGGATGCTCAACATCCACCCGTCGCTCCTGCCCCTGTTCAAGGGCACCCACACGCACCGGCAGGCGCTGGACGCGGGCGTGCGCCTTCACGGCTGCACGGTCCACTTCGTGGTGCCGGAACTCGACGCCGGACCGATCGTCGCCCAGGTTGCGGTCCCGGTCCGCCAGGACGACGATCCCGACAGCCTCGCCGACCGCGTGATCGTGCAGGAGCGGCGGCTCTACCCCGCGGTGCTCGCCCTGGTGGCGGGCGGCCGCGCCCGTCTGGACGGCGATCGCGTCGTGATCGACGAGAGGGCGCCGGACGGCGCTCTGTTCAGCCTCTAGGCGGCGGTAGCACGGGCGTTTCCGTCCGCGCGAGCGGGGCGCCGCGATCCGGCCGCGCCACGCTCGCCATGTTCCGCCCCCGGGGCTGCTCCGCCGACGAAGACGGTGCGCGGACCCGGAGGCCTTCGAAGCTCTGGGCGCTCAGACCGGGCGCTGGAGCTTGCAGCTGTCCAGGGCCGAGAGCGCCTTAGCGCGGGCGGTGTCGTTGAAGTAGCCGGTGGTCCGGTAGGCCTCGATCTCGGAGGCGTCGAGGCTGCGCAGCGTCTGCCGCGCGTAGCAGCCGCAGGGACGCTCCAGGGAGGCCTCGCTGGCGCTGGTCATGCGGGCCTGGACCACCGTGCAGGCGTGGCGCACGCGGCCCTCGAGGTTGGTCTTGCTGGCGGTCTTGAGAGCGGGGTCCGGCTCGTACTGCTGGAACGGGGCCGAGGATCCGCCCGCGAGGGCGGCGGTCGCGCCGAGGGCGAACAGGCCGGTCGCGATCAGCAGGGGCAGGCGGCGCATCGTCATGGTCGGGGTCGTCCGGGGGCTGAGATTGGCTAAGCTCGGCCGTTGGACGCTCCCGGGCTCCGTCCCGTCAAGGACGACCCGGTCACACAGGGCGGCATTCCCGGCGCCGCCGGGTACGGGGCGCGCGAATGGCGGGTCGGTGTGCCCAACCCGCCACCGCGCGCCGCCTCGCCTCAGGCGGCGATGTCGGAATCCTTGAAGAACTGCGCGATCTCGAGCTTGGCGTTCTCGGCGCTGTCGGAGCCGTGGACGGTGTTCTCGCCGACGGACTCGGCGAACTTCTTGCGGATCGTGCCCTCGGCGGCCTGGGCCGGGTTCGTGGCACCCATCACCTCACGGTACTTGGCGACGGCGTTCTCGCCCTCGAGGACCTGAACCACCACCGGGCCGGAGGTCATGAAGGTCACGAGCTCGCCGAAGAACGGGCGCTCCTTGTGCACCTCGTAGAACTTCTCGGCCTGCTCCTTGGTCATGCGGATGCGGCGCTGGCCGACGATGCGCAGGCCGGCCTCCTCGATGACGGCGTTGACCGCGCCGGTCAGGTTCCGCCGCGTCGCGTCGGGCTTCAGGATCGAGAAGGTGCGCTCGGTGGCCATGGTGCGTCCGGTCTGTCTGTGGAAAAGATCTGCGGCGCGCCGGCGATCCGGACACGCCGCGGCAGCGAGAATTTCGCTTCGGCGCCGGGCTTATAGCGGGCGCCCCCCGGTGCCTCAAGCGGCCCGGCGCGCCCTGGCGGGGCAAGCGCGGCCGTGGCTCTGCCGCAACACCGCCGAAAAATCGCCCGATTGCGGCGGCTCAGTCGCGCACCAACCGACTTCGTCCACCCCTCGGGCGCCCGCGGCGCCCCAATCCCGGAGACGAACCATGCGACTCGCTCTCAGCGCCAGCCTGCTTCTCGCCGGCCTCACCGCCGCCTCCGCCGACACGGGCAAGGACCCGTCCGGCACCTGGCTCACCGGCGACGGCCGCGCCAAGATCCGGATCGACCGCTGCGGCCCCGGCCAGAAGCTGGTCTGCGGCAAGGTCGTCTGGCTCAAGACGCCGACCTTCGACAACGGCGCCCCGCGCACCGACCTCAAGAATCCCGACCCGAAGAAGCGCGCCCGTCCGGTAATCGGTCTCCAGCTGATCGAAGGTCTGAAGCCGGACGACGCGAAGTTCACCGGCGAGCTCTACAATATCGAGGAAGGCAAGATCTACACGGTCAGCCTCGAGCGGGAGAGCGAGGCCGAGCTCAACGTGTCGGGCTGCATGCTCAAGATCCTGTGCGGGTCGCAGACCTGGACGCGCGTGCCGGACGTGAACCAGCAGGCCGCCAACAAGAACTGAGCTTCGTCAGATCGCCGCGAGGCCGCGCTGCACTGCCGGCCTCGCCAGGATGCTCTCGAGCCACCGGGCGACGTTCGGGAGGGTGTCGATGTCGACACCCTGCTTGAAGTTGAGCTTCGCCCAAGTGAACGTCGCGATGTCGGCGACGGAGTAGTCCTCGGCCAGGAAGGCGCGCCCCTCGAGGCGCCGCTCCAGCACGCCGTAGAGGCGCTTGGCCTCGGCGGTGAATCGGTCGATCGCGTAAGGCAGCTTCTCGGGCGCATAGATCTTGAAGTGGTGCGTCTGCCCGAGCATCGGCCCGAAGCCCGCCACCTGCCAGAACAGCCATTCGTCGACCGCCACGCGGGCGCGCTCGTCGGTCGGGTAGAACTGCCCGGTCTTCCGGCCGAGATACTGCAGGATCGCGCCTGATTCGAAGACCGAGATCGGCAGTCCGCCCGGACCGTCCGGATCGACGATGGCCGGGATCTTGTTGTTGGGCGAGATCGCCAGGAAGTCGGGCGCGAACTGCTCGTTCTTCGCGATGTCCACGGGAACGATGCGATAGGGGAGCCCGCACTCCTCCAGCATGATCGGGATCTTCCAGCCGTTCGGCGTACTCCATGTGTGGACGTCGATCGGCCGCCCGGACACCGCTGCCATGCTCTGCCTGCTCCTGGACCCGATCGTCGGCGGCGCGGTGGTCCTCCGCCGTTTCCGAATTGCCCCGGCAGTGAAGACGATTTCCCGGCCGCGCTCAAGGGCACCGCGCCCGTAGACGCGGTCGCACGGCGAAGCTGCGCCGGGGCTGGCGGCGGCGGCGCGGCCGGGCTTGCCGGCGCCGCAGGAGAGCGGCGAGATTGCGGCTCGGGCGCCGGAACGGCGCCCGAGGGGGAACATCCGATGATCGATCGTCTCGTCAGGATCGCGGTCCTGTCCGCGCCGCTGCTCGCCGCCTGCCCGGCTCTCGCCAAGGAGCCACCTGCCAAGGAATCACCCGCTAAGGAAGCACCCACGAAGGCGCCGCCCGCCGCCGAGGCGCCGGCCGCCAGGGCGCCGAGCGCGGGCCAGTCCGCCGCCCGCGATCGCCAGAAGACCTGCGGCACCGAGTGGCGCGCCCTGACCGACGCGCAGAAGGCGGCGCAGGGACCGAAATGGCCGCAGTACTGGAGCAAGTGCAACAAGCGCCTGAAAGGTGGCGACAAGGCCTGATCGGCTAGAACCGCGGGGCGTTCCGTTCGTTCGAACATCCGCGGCGGGTTGGCAGGAGGCACGAGGCGATGACGGACCCTTCTCCGTCCGGTCGGGCGGTGGACAGCGCGCCGCGCGGGGTCCGGCATGGCTGAGGCCCCCGCCGGCTCCGTCGCAGATCGCCGCCCCGAACCGCTCGGCGACCGCGTCCTGGCGTTCCTCGATGCCTGGGTGCCGAAGCCGGCCGCCTGGGCCTTCGCGCTGCGGATCTGGATCGCCATGATGCTGGCGCTGGCCGCCGCATTCTGGCTCCAGCTCGACAGCGCCTCGTCCGCCGCCACCTGCGTGGCGATCCTCGCCCAGCCCAAGCGGGGGCAGGCGATCTCGAAGGCGGTCTACCGCCTGCTCGGCACGCTCGTCGGCGCGGCGGTGGCGCTCGTCTTCATGGCGCTCTTCGGCCAGGACCGGGTGCTGCTGCTCCTCAGCTTCACCGTCTGGCTCGGCCTCTGCGTCTTCGTCGCCCAGTTTCTGCAGGACACGCGGGCCTACGGCGCGATGCTGTCCGGCTACACTGTGGCGATCATCGCGCTCGGCCAGATCGACGATCCGCAGGGGACCTTCGACGCCGCCGTGTCCCGCGTCGCCGCGATCGTGCTCGGCATCGTCGTGATCACCTTCATCAACGACGCCCTCGCCTCGCCGAGCACGTGGCGGGCGCTGCTGCCGCAGCTGCGCGCGGCCTGGGACCAGACGCGCGGCTACGCCCGCGAGACTCTGGCGTCGGGGGATCTCGGCGCCCCGCGCACCGCCGCGCTGATCCGCGCCATCGCGCCGATGCGGGCCGATGCCAGCGCCATCGCGGGCGAGCTGGACGACGGCCGGTACCGCGCGGCCGGCGCGCGCAGCTGCATCGCCGCGCTCTACGTGATGGCGGCGTCGATCCGCGGCCTCGGGGCCGCGGCCGCGTCCCTGCGCGATCCGAGCCCGGCCGTCGCGGAGGCGATGGCGATCTGCCGGCGGGTGGCCGACGCGCCCGATCCCGACGCCCTGGACCGCGACGACGAGCGCCTGCGCGACCTGGTCGACGCGGCCATCCGCGACGCGACCCGTCCCCTCGACGAGGTCGTTGTGCTCCAGCGCGCCCTCGACTTCGTCTGCGCCGCGACCTTCGCGCAGGACGGCATCCGCGCCGTGGCCGACGGCCACAGGCCCCTGCGCGACGCCGAACTGCCGACCCACCGCGACTTCCCCGTCGCCCTCCGCGGCGCCCTGCGGGTGGCCCTGAGTTTCGCGGTCACCGCCGCCACCTTCGCGGCGCTCGGCCTGCCCCAGGCCTCGTTCGCACTGGTCCAGGTGGCCGCCACCGCGGCACTGTCGTCGATGACGCCGGACCCGAAGAAGTTCGCGAACGGCGTCGTCGTCGGCATGACGCTGGCCGCCGCCCTGGCGGGCATCGCACGGTTCGCGCTCCTCAACGGCGTCCAGGGCTTCCCGATGCTGGCGCTCGTGATGGCGCCCGTGACCTTTCTGGGCTGCTTCCTCTCGCTGAACCCGAAGACCTTCGGGGTCGGCTTCATCCTGATCGTGTTCTTCCCCGTCCTGCTGGGGCCCTCGAACCCGCAGACTTACGACGCCCTGAGCTTCCTGCTGAACGCGTTCCTCGTCGTCGTGGCGGCCGTGATCCTGTCGATCATCGTCCGCCTCATCCTGCCGATCTCGCCGGCCCAGCAGCGGGTCTTCGCCCTCGGTTCGGCGCGGCGGGCGCTCGCCGACGCCCTCGTCGGCCAGGGCGGCGACGCCACCACCCGCACGAGCCTGAATGCCGACCGGCTGTTCCAGTTCGCCGCCTACAGCTCGGGGAGCGCGGCGGTGCGGCAAGCGAACCTGCACCACGCCTTCGCCCTCGCCCGCCTGGAGGCCGCCGCCGCCCGGGCCCACGCGGAACTGCGCCGCCTCTGGTCGGTCGGAGCCCTGCGCGGCGCGATCCCGCGGGCGCGGGACGCCCTCGCGGCAGGCGACGATCGCGGGCTCGAGATGGCGGCGCGCGACCTGATCCGCGCTGCCTCCAGCCAGGACCGGGCGGTGCGGCTCACGACGGCCCGTGCCGCCAGCGACCTCGTCACCGCGTCGCGAACCATCGCCCGCCACAGGCGATTCCTCCAACGCCTCGACATCGCGCTATTCTCATTGCCGCTTCTTCCGGGGTAACCATGCACGAGGACATCCATGTCGGCGGGGTGCTGGTCACGGCCTTCGTCGCTTACGCGCTCGCCGCGTTCGTGATCCTGGTCGTCCTTCGCCTCGTCTTCGCCCGCATCCGCTTCAGCCGCTACGTCGCCAACGCCCCGCTCGCCGAAGCCGGCCTCTACGTCTGTGTCCTCGCTCTCCTGATCGCGTTCATCTGATGCCCGACACGACCGCCGACAAGGACGATCCGAAGTCCGCCGCCCGCGACGGCGCGCCCGGGCGGAGCGACCCGCTGCCCGCAGTGCCGCGCCGGGGCCGGGCCGCCAAGGTGTTCCGCCTCGCGGCCACCGGCGTGATCCTGCTCGCGGCGATCCTGGCGGGAGCCTTCGTGTGGGAATTCTACGTGGCGGCGCCCTGGACGCGCGACGGCACGGTCCGGGTCCAGGTCGCCAACATCGCCCCGCAGGTCGCCGGTCAGATCGTCGAGGTCCGGGTCCAGGACAACCAGAACGTCCGCAAGGGCGACGTCCTCTACGTCATCGACCCGGTCGATTTCGAGGTCGCCGTCACCTCGGCGGATGCCGAGGTCAAGAATCGCGAGGCCGATCTGCAGGTGAAGAACGCCGAGTCGGCCCGGCGCCAAGCGCTCTCGACCGTGTCGACCTCGATCGAGGAGAAGCAGCGCTTCGCAGGCGCCGCGAAGATCGCCGAGGCGTCGCTGGAGAGCGCGCAGGCGCAGCTGCGGCAGGCCAAGGTGAATCTGGAGCGCACCCAGGTGAGGTCGACCGTCAACGGACGGGTGACCAACCTGCTGATGCGGGTCGGCGACTACGCCCGGACCGGCACCTCGAACATCAACGTGGTCGACACAGACTCCTTCTGGATCGACGGCTATTTCGAGGAGACCAAGATGTCCAACATCCGCGTCGGCGACCCCGCCGACGTGAAGCTGATGGGCTTCGATCCGCACCTGACCGGCACGGTCCACAGCATCACGCTCGGCATCTCCACGGCGAACGCCGCCGCCAGCACGCAGGGGCTGCCGGACGTCAACCCCGTCTACACCTGGGTGCGCCTCGCCCAGCGGGTGCCGGTCCGCATCCGCATCGACCGCGTCCCGGCGGGCGTCCCGCTCATCGCCGGCATGACCGCGACGGTGTTCGTCAACGGCGGCCGCGGCCCGGCACCGAGCTGGTTCATGGACCTGCGCGACCGCGTCTCCGGCCTGGCAAAGCCGGCGGCCAGCCCCACCCGGGAGGCCGACCGGCGCTGAATCGCCGCGCGGACGCGACCCGGTTGGCGGGGGCGCGGTTTCCCGGACACGCATCCGCGCCGGAGATCACGATGAACCGACTGCTCGCACTCGCCACCGTCCTGCTGACCGCGGGACCGGCCGCGGCCGCGCCCCTGCGGGCCGCGGTATTCGATTTCCAGTTCTCGAACCTATCGCCGGTGCCGGGTGACGCCGCCGACACCGCGCGGCTGAAGCGGGTCAGCGCCGAACTGCGCGACCTCCTCCAGAAGAAGGGCCTGTTCGTCGTGGTCTCGACCGAGCCGATGCGGGACGTGGTCACCAGAAGTGCCGACCTGCGCCGCTGCAATGGCTGCGCGGATGACTTCGCCCGCAAGCTCGGCGCGGATGTCGCGATCACCGGCGAGGTGCAGAAAGTCTCGAACCTGATCCTCAACCTCAATGTCTACGTGAAGTCCCTCACCGGCGACGCGCCCGAGAAGGCCTACAGCGTCGACCTGCGCGGCGACACGGATGAGTCCTTCGACCGCGGCATCCGCTTTCTGGTCGAGAACAATATGGGCGCCGGCAAGTAGCTTGCGGGCCAATCAATATTTCGCAGCGCCACGGGATCGATCCAAGTGATTGAGCTCTCACGCGCTGCGGTGCGGCGGCGGGGGCAAGTGGATCGAAAAAGCCTTTTGCCGAGAAAATAGCTATTGACCGACTTGGAGGACGGGCGCAGTCTCCATCTGTGCTTAGCCAGAGCGGGCACGGACCGGCACGAAATCTCGACGCGATCAGGTTTCGCAGCGGTGTCGGTCGTCGGAAGCTGGAGGAGACAGGGATGACTCCACCGCAGCGGAATGCCGCCTAGACGGTTCAGGGACAGGTTCGGCCCGAGACCTAGCGGCACAACACGAACAGCCGGACGGACGCGGCTCCAGGGGCGCAGAAGCGGCCACGCATGGCACGCCTTCGAATGCGCGAAAGGCCCCACTTCGAGCCGTTCCGCCGCGGTTTCTCTTCGAGGATCTGTTCGTGGCCCACCTGCCCGGCATCGCCGCGGCGGGATCTCGTCGTGGCTTTGGCGAGCATGGGACTAGCCGGCGACGTCGAAGCGACGGCCATCCGATCCCAGCACTCATCCCGAGGCCGGGCGCGGACTGGCCGCTCGCCGCGGAAGGCTCACTCGATCCCGAGCTTCGCCTTGAGCAGCGCGTTCACCGCCGCGGGGTTCGCCTTGCCGCCGGTGGCCTTCATGGTCTGGCCGACGAACCAGCCGAGCAGGGTCGGCTTCTCTTTGGCCTGGGCGACCTTGTCGGGATTCGCCGCGATGATCTGGTCCACCGCCGCCTCGATGGCGCCCGTGTCGGTCACCTGCTTCATGCCGCGGCTCTCGACGACGGCGCGCGGGTCGCCGCCCTCGGTCCAGACGATCTCGAACAGGTCCTTGGCGATCTTGCCGGAGATGACGCCCTCGCCGATCAGGTCGATGATCGCGCCGAGCTGGTCCGCCGAGACCGGGGTCGCGTCGATGGACAGCCCCTCCTTGTTGAGGCGCCCGAACAGCTCGTTGATCACCCAGTTGGCCGCGGCCTTGCCGTCCCGGCCCTTCGCCACCGCCTCGTAATAGTCCGCGGAGGCGCGCTCGGCGACCAGCACGCCGGCATCGTAGGGCGAGAGGCCGAACGCCGAGACGAACCGCGCCTTCTTGGCGTCCGGCAGCTCGGGCAGCCCCTCGGCCAGGGCGTCGACGTAGGCCTGGTCGAATTCCAGCGGCAGCAGGTCCGGATCGGGGAAGTAGCGGTAGTCGTGCGCCTCTTCCTTCGAGCGCATCGAGCGCGTCTCGCCCTTGGTCGGGTCGAATAGGCGCGTCTCCTGGTCGATCTTGCCGCCGTCCTCGAGGATGGCGATCTGGCGCCGCGCCTCCGTCTCGATCGCCTGCCCGATGAAGCGGATCGAGTTGACGTTCTTGATCTCGCAGCGGGTGCCCAGCGGCTCGCCGGGGCGGCGCACCGAGACGTTCACGTCGGCGCGGAGCGAGCCCTTCTCCATGTCGCCGTCGCAGGTGCCGAGGTAGCGCAGGATCGTGCGCAGCTTGGTCACGTAGGCCTTCGCCTCCTCGGACGATCGCAGGTCGGGCCGGGAAACGATCTCCATCAGCGCCACGCCCGACCGGTTGAGGTCGACGAAGCTCCGGGTCGGATCCTGGTCGTGCAGCGACTTGCCCGCATCCTGCTCGAGGTGCAGGCGCTCGATGCCCACTGTGATCGAGGCGCCGTCGGCCAGATCCACCAGGACCTCGCCCTCGCCGACGATCGGGTCCTTGTACTGCGAGATCTGGTAGCCCTGCGGCAGGTCCGGATAGAAGTAGTTCTTCCGGTCAAACACGGAGCGCAGGTTGATCTTGGCCTTCAGGCCGAGGCCGGTGCGCACCGCCTGGGCGACGCACTCGGCGTTGATCACCGGCAGCATCCCGGGCATCGCGGCGTCGACCAGCGAGACGTGGTCGTTCGGCTCGGCCCCGAACTCCGTCGAGGCGCCGGAGAACAGCTTCGCCCGGCTGGACACCTGGGCGTGGATCTCCATGCCGACGATCACCTCCCAATCGTGGAGGCCGCCCTTGATCAGCTTCTTGGGGTCGACGGGTGCGTTCATGGTCGGTCCGAAAGGCGGCTGGCGTTCGAGGCGTCGCCGTCTTCGCGAGCGCAGCGAAGCGATCCAGGGAAGCGCGAGGCTTCCAGGCGTTGCACCGCCGGATCGCTTCGCTGCGCTCGCAGAGACGGCGGAGGCGCCGCATGCGTCGAGCGAGAGATTTTCTAGGAGGCCCCTGCCCGCAGGGTCAAGCGCGGCGTCCGACCGCCTGCCGGGCGGCGTAGCCCACGACGGCCCAGAGCAGGGCCGCGACGGCGCGGACCGGGAAGAAGGTCGGGCCGTCGCGGGTGATCGGCGCCGGCCACGGGATTCCCGCTGCGCTGACCGCGTAGGAGAACAGCACCGAGAAGCCGAGCGCCGCGATCGCCGCGATGAAGACCTTGCCGAACTGGCTGGCGGTCCAGCCGAGATAGACCGCCACCACGATCAGCGCCGGATCGAACGCGGCCCAGATCCAGACCGTCCAGGGATAGTACGGGACGGTCATGACCACCACGGCTCGGGTAGGACGGTGCGACCGGCCGCGTCCTCGATCACCTGCGCGACCGCGAACAGCGTCTCCTCGTCGAAGGGCCGGCCGATGAGCTGGAGGCCCAGCGGGAGGCCCTGGCCGTCGAGCCCCGCCGGCACGGCGATGCCCGGCAGTCCGGCCATGTTCACCGTCACGGTGAACACGTCGTTGAGGTACATCTCCACCGGGTCGGCCGAGGCCTTTTCGCCGATGCCGAAGGCGGCCGACGGCGTCGCCGGCGTCAGGATCGCGTCGACCCCGGCCGCGTAGGCGGCCTCGAAGTCGCGCTTGATCAGCGTGCGGATCTTCTGCGCGCGGACGTAGTAGGCGTCGTAGTATCCGGCCGAGAGCACGTAGGTGCCGATCATGATCCGGCGCTTCACCTCGCGGCCGAAGCCGGCGGCGCGGGTGTTCTCGTACATCCCGGCGATGTCCTTGCCGGGCACGCGCAGGCCGTAGCGGACGCCGTCGTAGCGCGCGAGGTTCGAGGAGGCCTCGGCCGGGGCCACGATGTAGTAGGCTGGCAGCGCGTAGGCGGTGTGCGGCAGCGAGATCTCCCGGATCGTCGCGCCGGCGGCCTTGAGCCACGCCGCGCCCTCGTCCCAGAGCTTCTGGATTTCCGCGGGCATCCCGTCGACCCGGTACTCCTTCGGGATGCCGATGGTCAGGCCCTTCACGCCGCGCGACACGGCGGCCTCGAAATCTGGCACCGCGAGGTCGGCGCAGGTCGTGTCCCGGGCGTCGGCGCCCGCCATGGAGCCGAGCAGGATGGCGCAGTCGCGCACCGTCCGGGCGATCGGGCCGGCCTGGTCGAGGGAGGAGGCGAAGGCCACCGTGCCCCAGCGCGAGCAGCGCCCGTAGGTCGGCTTGATCCCCACCGTGCCGGTGAAGGCGGCGGGCTGCCGGATGGAGCCGCCGGTATCGGTCGCAGTGGCGCCGAGGCAGAGGCGCGCGGCGACCGCCGCGGCGGAGCCGCCCGACGAGCCGCCGGGCACGATCGGCGCGTCCGATCCGGCGCGCCGCCAGGGCGAGACCACGTTGCCGTAGGCGCTGGTCTCGTTCGACGAGCCCATGGCGAACTCGTCGAGGTTCAGCTTGCCGAGCATCACGGCGCCGTCGCGCCACAGATTGGCCGACACGGCCGATTCGTAGTGCGGCTCGAAGGTCTCGAGGATCTTGGAGCCCGCCGTAGTCGTCACGCCGTGCGTGCAGAACAGGTCCTTGATGCCGAGGGGAATGCCCTCGAGTGGCCGCGCCTCGCCGGACGCGATCTTCTGGTCCGAGGCCTCGGCCATCGCCAGGGCGCGGTCCGGGGTCTCCCGGATATACGCGTTCAGGACGCGGGCCTTGGCCATGGCGTCCAGATGGGCCTGGGTCAGCTCGCGGGCCGAGATCCGCTTCGCCTTCAGGGCGTCGCGCGCTTCGGCCAGGGTAAGTTCGTTCGGATCCACGCTGTTCACGTCCCCGCGCGCGCCGCCGCGCGCCTGCCCGCCAGAAATCCGGTCCGCAAGGTTTGGGCCGTCCTCGGCCTACTCGACCACCTTCGGGACCAGGAAGTAATTGTCCTCGGTCTCGGGTGCGTTGGCGACGACGTCGGCGGCGCGGCCGCCCTCCGTGACGACGTCCTCGCGCTTCTTCATCGCCATCGGCGTCACCGAGGTCATCGGTTCGACGCCCGCGACGTCGACCGTGCCGAGCTGCTCGACGAAGGACAGGATGGCGTTCAGCTCGCCCTGCAGGGGCCCGACTTCGTCGTCGGTGACCGCGATCCGCGCCAGATGCGCGATGCGCCGAACCGTCTTCTCGTCGACCGACATGCCGTCCCGTTCGTCCCTGCCCGGGAGCGCTCTCCCGAAGTCGGTCGCGCTATAGCATCGGCGCTCGACGCACCGCAACGCGGGTGGGCTATGCCGCGCCGCCCGCAGGGCGGCCGGCCGCGCGGGACCCGGCTGACCGCGCGCTCGGCGCGGGCGGGGGACGGGCGGATCAGGTCACGACGTGGTGGGGTGTCACCGACATCTCGATGGTGATTCCCGGTTGCCGGACCGGCTGGATCATGGCTTGGGTGAAGCCCGCGACCAGCACCTCGAAGGCGAGGAGCAGCATCCAGCGGTGCTTGCGCGGCATCGCCCGCCGGCGGCCGGACGGAGCGGAAGAGGAGAGCTGGCCGTTCGTCGACAAGGCGGACCCCTACAGCGTGGTTTAACGGAACATTAACCTACCTAGACGCGAACGGCTCCGCGCGCACCGGGGGCGATCTGCGGAGGAACCGAAGTCTGTGGACGGTGGAGCGGGAGCGATGTGGGAGACGGTCTTCGAGGAGCTCGCGCCGGGCTTCGTGCCGGATGAGGCGGCCCTCGACCATGCGGCGGAAGCGCTGGGCTTCGCCCTGCCGGCCTCCTACCGCGACTTTTGCCGGACCTGCGGCGTTGGCCTCGCGGGCGGGCAGTTCCGCGTCGCCGTGCCGGCACCGTTCGAGGCCTGCGATCTGGTGAGCCAAGCGGCCCTCATCGCCCACAGCGTCGGCGCCGCGGTCGCCATGCTGGAGGACGGGGCGGAGCCGCACCGCTTCGACGTCGATGGCGGCGACGCCGGCGTCGTCGAGCGCGCCTGCTTCTTCGGCGCGGGCGAGGACGGCAGCTTCCTGTTCTGGGACGTCACCGGGACCGACGGCGAGTACGACGTCTGGCTGCTGGCGCCTGACCTGGAGACGGTGCGGTTCGGCGGCGAGAGCCTCGACGACTTCTTCACCCGGGTCACGGCGCCGTCCGCGGCCCTGGTCCTGGGACCGGGCTCGGAGCCCCTCCCCGCCCGGTTCGAGGGCGTCACCGAGGCCCTTCTGGCGCGCGCCGCGCGGGCGGAACCATGAATTTCGACGCGATTCGCGCCTTCGCGGCCGAGTCTCGCGGCGGCGCCCGCCTGATCGGCATCGATCTCGGCACCAAGACGATCGGCCTCGCCCTGTCGGATCTCGGCCGCCAGATCGCGACGCCGCTGGAGACGATCCGCAGGGTGAAGTTCACCCCCGACGCGCAGCGGCTCGCCGCCCTGTGCCGGCAGCACGCGGTCGGCGGCCTCGTCGTCGGGCTGCCGCTCAACATGGACGGGAGCGAAGGGCCGCGGGTGCAGTCGACCCGCGCCTTCATGCGCAACCTCGCGCCGATCCTCCCCCTGCCCCACGTCTTCTTCGACGAACGCCTCTCGACCGCCGTGGTCACCCGCGCGCTGATCGAGGCCGACGCCTCGCGGGCGCGGCGCGGCGAACTCGTGGACAAGCTCGCCGCCGCCTACATCCTCCAGGGCTGCCTCGACGTCATGCGCAACCTCGCGGACGCCGATGCGGACGACGATCCCGAAGAGGACTCCCTCAGCGGCTGACCAGCGAGACGGTGCCGCTGCCGTGGCGCTCGATCCGTCCGTCGAGCTCCAGTTCCAGCAGCACGCTCTGCACGGTCCGGGCACTGACCCCGGCGCTCCGCGCCAGCTCATCGGTGCCGACCGGGCTCGGGCCGAGCAGGGCCACGATCCGCGCCCGGTCGTCCTCGGCCTCGGGCGGCTCGTCGCGCGCGGGATTGTCGGCGGACGCGCCGTCGGCTCGCTCCGGTCCCGGGTCGAGAGCCGCGTCGAGCGCGATCTCGTCCCAGAAATCCGGCTGCTCGGCCAGGTCCGGCCGCCCGCGCGCCGGGGCCGCCTCGGCGTCCGGGCCGCGCTCGATGATCGGTCCCAGCACCTCCAGCACGTGGTCCACCTCGGAGACCAGGGTGGCGCCCTGGCGGATCAGGTCGTTGGTGCCCTCGGCGCGCGGGTCGAGCGGCGAGCCGGGAACCGCGAAGACCTCCCGGTTCTGCTCCAGGGCGTAGCGCGCCGTGATCAGCGAGCCGGAGCGGCGCGCGGCCTCCACCACCACCGTCCCGTAGGACAGCCCGGAGATGATCCGGTTGCGCCTCGGGAAGTCCCGCCCCCGGGGCTCCCAGCCCATCGGCATCTCCGCGAGGACCGCGCCGCCCTCCGCCAGGATGGCCTCGACCAGGGTCGCGTGGCTCGCCGGGTAGATCCGGTCCTGGCCGCCGGCCATGACGGCGATCGTGCCGGTCCGGAGGCTCGCCCTGTGGGCGCGCGCGTCGATGCCGCGGGCGAGGCCCGATATCACCGTGAGGCCTGCCTCGCCGAGCCCGCGGGCGAGCCGCTCCGTGAAGGCGAGCCCCGCCGACGATGCGTTCCGCGAGCCGACGAGGGCGGCGGCGGGCCGATTGAGGATCGGTGCGCCGCGCAGGGCCAGAAGCGGTGGCGCCGCGTCGACCTGTGTGAGGAGCCGCGGGTATTCCGCCTCGCCGGTGGCGATCAGCCGGCTGCCGAGGCGGGTCAGGGCCGCCAGCTCGGCCTCGGCCTCAGCGCGGGTTGGTGGCACGATCCGCCGCCCCTGGCGGCCGGTGAGCTCCGGCAGTGCGTCGAGTGCGGCAGCCGCGCCGCCGAAACGGTTCACGAGCCTCCGGAAGGTGCGGGGGCCGACGCCCTCGGTCCGGATCAGCCGCAGCCAGTCGAGCCGCTGGGCCTCGGTGAGCTGCATCCACCACCCCCACACCTGCCCGAAGGTCGGCGCGGCGCGCCGGCACTCAGCCCTTCTGGCCGATGCGCCCCTCGGTGCCGGACGCGAGTCGGCGGATGTTGGGCGCGTGCTTCCACCATAGCAGCAGGCCGAGGAGCAGGAACAGCAACGCCTGCGTCGGGGCACCCAGCGCCCAGAGGACGAGGGGTGTGGCCGCGGAGGCGGCGAGCGCCGCCAGCGACGAGTACTTGAGCGCGAAGGCGAGACCGAGCCAGATCGCCGCGAACGCCGCGAGGGCGGGCGGGCTGAAGGCGAGGAGCACCCCGATGAGGGTCGCGACGCCCTTGCCGCCCTTGAAGCCTAGCCAGACCGGGAAGAGGTGGCCGAGGAAGGCGCCGAGCCCGGCCGCGAGCGCCGGGCCCTCGCCCAACTGCCGGGCGATGAGGACGGCCGCCGTGCCCTTGAGGGCGTCGCCCAGGAGCGTCGCCGCGGCGAGGCCCTTGCGGCCGGTGCGGAGCACGTTGGTGGCGCCAATATTGCCGGAGCCGATCGCCCGCACGTCGCCGAGGCCGGCGAACTTCGTGAGGATCAGCCCGAACGGGATCGAGCCCAGGGCGTAGCCGAGGGCGAGGCCGCCGAGGGCGGCCGGGGTCGCGAGATCGGGGGGCATCATGCGGCGGCCGCGAGGTCGTCGACCGCGTGGACGATCCGGCCACCGACCAGCGTCAGCACCGCCGCGCCCTGAAGTCGCGCCTCGTCGAAGGGGGAGTTCTTGGAGCGCGACTTCAGCCGGCGCTTGTCGAGGACGTAGGGGAGATCGGGATCGATCAGCACGAGGTCGGCGGGGGCGCCGACCGCCAGCCGGCCGGCCTCGCGGCCGAGGATGCGCGCCGGATTCACGGTGAGCGCGGCGACGAGCTTGGGCAGCGCGAGGTCGCCGGTGTGGACGAGGCGCATGGCGGCGCCGAGCAGCGTCTCGATGCCCAGCGCCCCGTCCGCCGCCTCGGCGAAGGGCAGGCGCTTGGTCTCCACGTCCTGCGGGTTGTGGTCGGACACGACGACGTCGATCACGCCCTCGTCGAGGGCGCGCACCACCGCCTGACGGTCGGTCTCGTGGCGCAGGGGCGGCGAGAGCCGGCAGAAGGTGCGGTAATGGCCGATGTCGTTCTCGTTGAGCACGAGGTTGTTCACCGAGACGCCGCAGGTCACCGGCAGGCCGTCCTGCTTGGCGCGGCGGACGATCTCCACCGAATCGGCGCAGGAGATCATCGCCGCGTGGTAGCGGGCGCCGGTCAGCCGCACGAGGCGGATGTCGCGCTCCAGCATTACGGTCTCGGCCTCGCGGGGGATGCCCATGAGCCCGAGGCGCGAGGCGAGCTCGCCCTCGTTCATGACGCCCTCGGCGACGAGGGCGGATTCCTCCACGTGCTGCACGATCAGCGCGTCGAAATCCCGGGCGTAGGTCAGGGCGCGGCGCAGAACCTGGGCATTCGCCACGGCCCTGAGCCCGTCGGTGAACGCGACCGCGCCGGCCTCCTTGAGCAGGCCGAACTCGGTCATCTCCCGGCCGGCCAAGCCCTTGGTGATGGCGGCCGCCGGCAGGACGTTGACGCTCGCCGTGTCGCGGGCGCGGCGGAGCACGAAGTCGACGATGGCCGGCTCGTCGATCACCGGATTGGTGTCGGGCATGCAGACGAGCGTCGTGACGCCGCCCGCGGCCGCCGCGGCGCTCGCCGAGGCCAGGGTCTCGCGGTGCTCCGCCCCCGGCTCGCCCACGAAGGCGCGCATGTCGATCAGCCCGGGGGTCAGCACGCGGCCGGCGCAGTCGACGCGCTTCGCGTCGGCCGGGGCGCCCGGCGCCGCGCCGGCGGCGATATCGGCGATGCGGCCGTCCCTCACCAGCACCGCGCCGGCGGTCTGGCGACCGGTCACGGGATCGAGGAGGTCGGCGTTCGCCAGAAGGTAGCTGCTCACTGGGGCGCCCTCGCGGAAGAGGCCGGGTCGTCGAGGCGCATGGCGAGGCCGGCCGCCGCCATGTGCGCCTTCGCCTCGGCGACGCTCGCCTGCCCGAAATGGAAGATGGAGGCCGCCAGGACGGCGCTGGCGCCGCCCTCGGCCACGCCGGCCACGAGGTCGTCGAGGCCGCCGACGCCGCCCGAGGCGATCACCGGCACGGTGACGGCATCGCTGATCGCTCGCGTCAAAGCGAGATCGTAGCCGGAGCGCGTCCCGTCCTTGTCCATGGAGGTGACGAGCAGCTCGCCGGCGCCCTTTTCGGCCACCAGCCGCGCGAAGGCCACGGCGTCGATCCCGGTCGGGTCGCGGCCGCCATGGGTGAAGATCTCCCAGGCGGCCGGCGTGCCGGGGGGCGAGACGCGCTTGGCGTCGATCGCCACCACGATGCACTGCGCGCCGAACTTCTCGGCGGCCCGGGCCACGAGGTCGGGATCCTTCACCGCGGCGGTGTTGATCGCGACCTTGTCGGCGCCGGCGAGCAGCAGCGCGCGCACGTCCTCGACGGTGCGCACGCCGCCGCCGACGGTCAGCGGCATGAAGCAGGCCTCGGCGGTCCGGCTGACGATGTCGAGCAGGGTGCCTCGGGCCTCGCGGCTCGCGGTGATGTCGAGGAAGCACAGCTCGTCTGCGCCGGCCGCGTCGTAGACCTTGGCGGCCTCGACGGGGTCGCCGGCGTCGCGCAGGCCCTCGAAGCGCACGCCCTTCACGACGCGCCCGTCCTTCACGTCGAGGCAGGGGATGATGCGGGTCTTCAGCACGGGCGGCGTCTCATGTCGCGAGCCTCTGGATATCACGCCGTCGGGCCGCGCGCCGCAGCGATCGCCGCCAGGGCCGCCTCCGGATCGATGCGGCCGTCGTAGAGCGCCCGGCCGGTGATCGCGCCCGCGATCAGGGCGCAGTCGGGCTGCAGCAGCCGGTGGACGTCGTCGATCGACGCGAGGCCGCCCGAGGCGATGACCGGGATGCGCACGGCCTGGGCGAGCGCCAGGGTCATCTCGACGTTGAGGCCCTTCAGGATCCCGTCGCGGGCGATGTCGGTGTAGATGATCGCCGCGACGCCCGCGTCCTCGAATCGGCGCCCTAGCTCCTCCGCGGTCATGCTGGAGGTCTGGGCCCAGCCCTCGACGGCGACGCGGCCGTCCTTGGCGTCGATTCCGACCGCGATCTTCCCGGGATACTTGCGGGCCGCTTCCCGGACGAAGCCGGGATCGCGCACCGCCGCGGTGCCGATGATCGCGCGGGCGACGCCCTTGCTCAGCCATCCCTCCAGCGTCTTCATCTCGCGGATCCCGCCGCCGAGCTGGACCGGGATCGTGACCCGCGCGAGGATCGCGTCGACGGCCTCGGCGTTCCGCGGGGCGCCCGCGAAGGCGCCGTCGAGATCGACGACGTGGAGCCAGGAGAAGCCCTGCGCCTCGAAGATCGCGGCCTGCGCGGCCGGATCGTCGCCGAAGACCTTGGCCTGCGCCATGTCCCCCTGGATGAGGCGAACGCAACGCCCCTCTTTCAGGTCGATCGCCGGGTACAGGATCACGGGCGCTTCCGTCCTTCTTGCCTGGGCCGAACGGCGCTCACGGGCGCCAGTTCAGGAAGTTGGCGATGAGCGCGAGGCCCAGCCGCTGGCTCTTCTCGGGGTGGAACTGCGTGCCGGCGACGTTGCCGCGGGCGACGAGGGCGGTGACCGGGCCGCCGTACTCGGCGCGCGCGACGACGTCGTCCGGACGCTCCGCCTGCAGCGCGTAGCTGTGCACGAAGTAGGCGTGCAGCCCGTCCTCGCCGGTGGGAATGCCGCCGAGCAGCGGGTGGTCGCGCTCGGTCCGCAGGGTGTTCCAGCCCATGTGGGGAACCTTGAGGGCCGGATCCGACGGCCGGATCGGACCGACGTCGCCGGGAATCCAGCCGAGCCCCGGCGTGGTCGTGTACTCGAGCCCGCGGCTCGCCAGGAGCTGCATCCCCACGCAGATGCCGAGGAACGGGCGGCCCGCCCCGTGGGCGACCCGCGTCATCGCCTCGACCATGCCGGGGACGGCATCGAGCCCGCGGCGGCAATCCGCGAAGGCGCCGACGCCGGGCAGCACGACGCGGTCGGCCGCGGCCACCACCTCCGGGTCCGAGGTCAGGCAGATCCGCGCGTCGCGCCCGCTCTCGCGGGCGGCGCGCTCGAAGGCCTTGGCGGCGGAGTGGAGGTTGCCCGACCCGTAATCGATGATCGCGACGGTCTCGGTGGTCATGCGCGTCTCGCCCGGTAACTCACCGGGCGCCTTCCTGGGCAGGGAACAGCCCGATCACCGGCTCGGCCCGCCGGCTGGGGCCGCTCGGGAACGGGGCCCTGGGGGCGCTCGGGATCGCCTCGATCCAGCGGTTCAGCGCCCGGGCCTCGGCCTCCTCGGGCGTCGCGGCGACCACCGCGTCGCGCGCCGGCCAGCCGCGCCGCGCCAGGGTCCAGCGGCGCAGGCTGGAGGCCTCGAGGCCGATCAGCCAGGCGGCCAGCAGGGTGACGATCAGGCCGGCACCGGCCGGGAGCCCGAGGGCGATGCCGGCAGCGGCCAGCGCCACGAGGCCGACGAGGACGAGCAGGGCGGCGAGCCAGAGGCGGTGGAACAGGAACCACAGCACCGTGAAGGCGAAGGCCGGCCAGGAGAAGCCGTCACGTACCAGGAGAGCCCGGTCGAGCCCGACCGTCTCGCCGGGCCGCGCATCGGCCGGCAGGTGGAGCGTGTAGCTGCGCATCCGCATCGCGAAACTCCGACAGCGCGCGCCGCGACGGCCGTGTGGCCGATCCGGGCGCCCGACGACAACGGGTCTACAGGGAGCCCTTGGTTGAGGGAACGCGCCCCTCCTCCCGCGGATCGATCGCCACGGCCTTCCGCAAGGCGCGGGCCAGCCCCTTGTAGCAGCTCTCCGCGATGTGGTGGGCGTTGTCGCCGTAGAGGGTCTCTACGTGGAGCGTCAGGCCGGCATTCATCGCGAAGGCCTGGAACCACTCGCGCACCAGCTCGGTGTCGAACTGTCCGATCTTCTCCACGCGGAACGTCGTGCGGAACACCAGGAAGGGCCGGCCGGAGATGTCGACGCAGACCCGGGTCAGCGCCTCGTCCATCGGCAGGTGGATGTCGGCGTAGCGCGTGACCCCGCGCTTGTCGCCGAGCGCCTTGGCGAAGGCCTGCCCCAGGGCGATGCCGCAATCCTCGGCCGAGTGGTGCTGGTCGATGTGCAGGTCGCCGTCGACCTTCACGTCCAGGTCGAACAGGGCGTGCCGCGCCAGCAGATCCAGCATATGGTCGAGGAAGCCGATGCCGGTGGCGATCTTCGACCGCCCGGTCCCGTCGAGATTGACGGTGACCGCGATATCGGTCTCCGCGGTCTTCCGGCTGATGGAGGCGCTGCGCATTTCGGTCTGGACTTCGCGTCGGGGGCGGCCCGGGCCGCCCGCGCCTTCTAGAGGGACTCGTCGCCGAATGGAAAGGCCGGCCGGCTAGCCGTTGAGAACCCGCCCCGCGACGGCGTCGAGCTTGGCGAGCAGCGCCGGATCCCGGACGGCGGGAGCCGTCATGATCGCGCCGTCCAGGGCCCGGTGCGAACCCGCCGGGCACGGCTCCCGCTCGGTCGGGAAATCGCGGGCGAGACGGGCGACGAGCCGCGCCGCCTTGTCGGCGTTGGCCCGGGCGACGGCGATCACCGCGGCGACGTCGACGGCGTCGTGGCCCGGGTGCCAGCAATCGTAGTCGGTCACCATCGCGATGGTCGCGTAGGTGATCTCCGCCTCGCGGGCGAGCTTGGCCTCGGGCATGTTGGTCATGCCGATCACGTCGAAGCCCTGGGCCTTGTAGGCGCGGGATTCGGCCAGCGACGAGAATTGCGGCCCCTCCATGCACACGTACGTGCCGCCGCGATGGACCGCGATGTCCTCGGCCTTAGCGGCCTGGGCGATCCGCGCCTGCAGGCCGGGGCCCACCGGATGGGCGAGGGAGACGTGGGCGACGCAGCCGTCGCCGAAGAACGACGAGGCCCGGCCGTGGGTGCGGTCGACGAACTGGTCGACGAGCACGAAGAGGCCCGGCGGCAGGTCCTCGCAGAAGGAGCCGCAGGCCGAGAGGGCGACGAGGTCGGTGACCCCGGCCCGTTTCAGGGCGTCGATATTGGCGCGGTAGTTGATGCCCGACGGCGACAGCCGGTGCCCCCGCCCGTGGCGCGCCAGGAACACGACCTTGGTGTCGCCGATGCGCCCGATCCGCAGGGCGTCCGAGGGCTCGCCCCAGGGCGACGCCACGCGCTCCTCGCGGACGTCCTCGAGACCCGGCAGGTCGTAGACGCCGGACCCACCCATGACACCCAGTACCGCGGCGCTCATGCCGGACTCCCTCAACGCGCGACGCCTCGGCAGCGCGGCCTATCCCACCCGGCACCTCGTCCTCGGGTGCCGGAGCCATGCGTAGGCCTCGACGGAGACCTCCGGACGCCTCTCTGATCCCTGAAGCCCTTCTGCGAGGCCCGCTGACGCGGTCACCTCAGGATGAGGTGGTGCAGGGGGCGGCCAGTCTCGGGAGGCGGACCGTCGCGGCGGGCAAGCGGTAGCATGGAGCGCCGGCCGAAAAAAAGATGGGCCTCCGCGAGGGAGGCCCATCCGAACTGCGAACCGATCCGGCCCGCCTCAGTAGGTCTTGTGCAGCTCCGGCTGGAGGCCGTGGACCTCGCCGCCGACATCCGCCCAGATCTTCTTCTTCACGTAGTAGAGCAGGCCCGACAGGATGATCAGGAACAGGATCACCCGGAAGCCCAGGGCCTTGCGGTCCATCATGTGCGGCTCGGCCGCCCACATCAGGAAGGCCGAGACGTCCTTGCCGTACTGGTCCAGTGTCTCGGGCACGACCGGCTGGCCCTGATCGTTCTTCGGGTAGGAGACCTGCCCGTCGGTGATCGGCGGCGGCATCGCGATGATGTGGCCCGGATAGTACTTGTTGTAGTGGCCGCCCTCCGGCAGCGCGAAGTCCTTCGGCGGATCCTGGTAGCCGTTGATCAGGGCGTGGATGTAGTCCGGCCCTTGTTCCGAGTAGCCGACGAGCGGCAACCAGTCGGTCAGGAAGTAGAGCGAGCCGCGGGAGAAGGTCCGCGCCTTGGCGATGACCGAGAAGTCCGGCGGGGCCTTGCCGCCGTTGGCCGCGGCCGCAGCCTGATCGTTCGGGAAGGGCGGCGGGAAGGTGTCGGCCGGGCGGCCCGGCCGCTCGAACATGTCGCCGGCGTCGTTCGGCCCGTCCTTCACCTGGTAGGTCGCGGCCAGCGCCTTGACCTGCCCGGCCGAGAAGTGCGGCCCGCCCTCCTGCGCGAGGTTGCGGAAGGAGACCAGCTTCATCGAGTGGCAGGCGGAGCAGACCTCCTTGTAGACCTGGAAGCCGCGCTGCAGCTGCGCGGTGTCGAAGCGGCCGAACACGCCGGCGAAGCTCCAGTTCACGCGGGCCGGGATCGGCCCGCCATGCCCTTCCTGGGCGGAGACCGGCACGGCGCCGATCAGCAGGGCCGCCAGGGCGGCCGCGGCGGTCGTCGAGAGGACGCGGGTCATCATCATGGTCCTGTCGTCAGCCCGTCAGCCTTTGGTGGTCGGAGCGGCGGCGGCGCCCGCCGGCATGCCGGATCCGGTCACCTGCTTGCCCGGTCCGGTCACGCTCTCGAGGATCGAGCCCGGCAACTTCTTCGGCGTCTCGAACAGGCCGCAGAGCGGCATGACGATCAGGAAGTGGGCGAAGTAGTAGGCGGTGCAGACCTGGGCGGCGAGCACGTAGCCGCCCTCCGGGGGCTGCGAGCCGAGCCAGCCGAGGAGCAGGGTCGCGCCGATGAACACCCAGAAGAACTGGCGGTAGATCGGCCGGTAGTTGCACGAGCGGATCCGCGACGTGTCGAGCCACGGCGCGAAGGCCAGGATGATCACCGCCGAGAACATCAGGATGACGCCGCCGAGCTTGCTCGGGACCGCGCGCAGGATCGCGTAGAACGGCAGGAAGTACCATTCCGGCACGATGTGGGCGGGCGTCACCGCCGGGTTCGCCTGGATGTAGTTGTCGGCGTGGCCGAGATAGTTCGGCTGGTAGAACAGGAACCACGCGAACAGGATCATGAACACGCAGGTCGCGAACACGTCCTTGACCGTCGCGTAGGGCGTGAACGGCACCGCGTCCTTGCCCGACTTGATCGGGATGCCGGCCGGGTTGTTCTGCCCGGTGACATGCAGGGCCCAGACGTGCAGCACGACAACGCCGGCAATCATCCACGGCAGCAGGTAGTGCAGCGAGAAGAAGCGGTTCACGGTCGGGTTGCCCACCGAGTAGCCGCCCCACAGCAGGGTCTGAATCGTGTCGCCGACCACCGGGATCGCCGCCAGGATGTTGGTGATGACGGTCGCGCCCCAGAAGCTCATCTGGCCCCACGGCAGCGTGTAGCCGAGGAAGGCGGTCGCCATCATCAGGAGGTAGATGACGACGCCGAGGATGTAGAGCACCTCGCGCGGCGCCTTGTACGACCCGTAATAGAGGGCGCGGAACATGTGGACGTAGACGGCGACGAAGAACATCGAGGCGCCGTTGGCGTGCGCGTAGCGCAGCAGCCAGCCGTAGTTCACGTCGCGCATGATCTTCTCGACCGAGGTGAAGGCACCTGTCGCCGAGGGCTCGTAGTGCATCGCCAGCCAGATGCCGGTGACGATCTGGATTCCCAGGAAGGCGGCGAGGATCGCCCCGAAGGTCCAGAAGTAGTTGAGGTTCCGCGGAACCGGGTAGGCGATGAAGGACGAGTGCACCAGCCCGGCAATGGGCAGGCGCGCCTCGAACCATTTGGCCACGCGGCTCTTCGGGACGTAGGTGCTGGCTGTTCCGCTCATGCTTCCGTCCTCCTCAGGCCGCTTCCTTGCCGCCTTCGCCGATCCGGATCTTGGTATCGGTCTGGAAGGCGTAGGGCGGGATCGGCAGGTTGATGGGCGCCGGTCCGTGGCGCACGCGACCCACCGCGTCGAATTGCGAGCCGTGGCACGGGCAGGCCCAGCCCTCGAAATTGCCCTGGTGGCCGATCGGCACGCAGCCGAGATGCGTGCAGTTGCCGTAGACCACCAGCCACTGGTCGTGGCCGCTCTTGACCCGCGTCGGGAAGGCGGCCGGGTCGATCATGGCCGAGAGCGGGACCGCCTTCATGTCGGTCACTTCCTTGGCGGTCAGCTTGCGCACGAAGATCAGCTTGCCGCGCCAGAAGACGTTGATGATCTGACCGTCCTGGATCGGTGTCAGGTCGACCTCGATCGGCGCGCCGGCGGCGATCGTGTCGGCGTCGGGCGCCATAGAGGAGATCAGCGGCCAGACGACGGCTCCCGCCCCGACCGCCAAGCCGGCGCCGGTCGCCAGGAACAGGAAGTCACGGCGGCTGCCCTCATGACCAGAGACCGCGGCAGCGGCGGCTGATGTGTTCGCCAAGGTTCGGAACTCCATGCGTCGGCGTCAGGGCCGCAGGTGCCCTCGTCCCGGCTCGTCCCGGGAACAAAGCATTATGGTTCTAATCTGAGCAATGAGACCGTCTGCCGCCCCCGAGTCAAGCCGCAGTGTGCGGCGCGGCGATAAGGTCGCCCCTCGATCGTAGCGGTATGTTGCCGGCAATCTCGCTCCTCCGACGCTCAGGCGACGGCGCTGTCGTATCGGGCCGTCCCGTCGTCGAGAAAACCGCCCGACTGCCGCGACCACAGCCCGGCATAGACGCCGCCGGCGGCGACCAACTCGGCGTGAGTCCCCTCCTCGATGATCCGGCCTCGGTCGATCACGACCAGCCGGTCGAGGGCCGCGATCGTCGACAGGCGATGCGCGATGGCCAGCACGGTCTTGCCGGCCATCAGCGTGTCGAGCGATTCCTGGATCGCCGCCTCGACCTGGCTGTCGAGCGCCGAGGTCGCCTCGTCGAGAATCAGGATCGGCGCGTCCTTCAGCATGACGCGGGCGATGGCGATGCGCTGGCGCTGGCCGCCGGACAGCTTGACGCCCCGCTCGCCGACCTGGGCGTCGTAGCCGCGCCGGCCCTTGTGGTCGACGAGGTCGGCGATGAACGTGTCCGCGTGGGCGAGCCGCGCGGCCCGCTCGATCTCCGCCTGGGTGGCGCCGGGGCGGCCGTAGGCGATGTTGTCGCGGATGGAGCGGTGCAGCAGGGAAGTGTCCTGGCTGACCATCGCGATGGCCTCGCGCAGGGATTGCTGGGTCACCGTCGCGATGTCCTGGCCGTCCACCAGGATCCGCCCGCTCTCCACGTCGTAGAGCCGCAGGAGCAGGCCCGCTAGGGTCGACTTGCCGGCGCCGCTGACGCCGACCAGCCCGACCTTCTCGCCCGGACGGATCGTCAGGGAGAAATCCTCGATGACGGTGGCGTCGCCGCGCCCGTAGTGGAAGCCGACCTCCTCGAACCGGATCTCGCCGCCGGTGACGGCGAGCGTCCGCGCGTCCGGCGCGTCGACGAGGGCGTGCGGCCGGGCCATCGTCTGCATGCTCTCCTGGACCACGCCGACATTCTCGAAGACGCCGCGCACGGTCTGCATGACCCAGCCCGACATGGCGATGAGCCTGAGGACCAGGGCGAGCCCCGCCGACGCCTCGCCGGTCGTCATGCCGCCGTCGCGCCACAGCACGAGGCAGGCCGCGCCGGTAGCGATCAGGAGCCCGCTGTTGAGCAGGCCGAGGAGGCTCGTCGTCAGGGTGACCAGCCGGAACTGGTGGAGATAGGCGGCGGTGTGGACTTCCACGGCGTCCTGCACCGCGGCCCGCTCCTCGCGGTCGCGGGCGAAGAGCTTCACCGTCAGAATGTTGGTGTAGCTGTCGACGATGCGGCCGATCAGCGTCGAGCGGGTGTCGGCGGTCTTGTGCGAGCGCGCGCGGGCCCGGGGCACGAACCACGCGGTCAGGGCCGCGTAGGCGGCGATCCAGAGCAGCACCGGGACGGCGAGCCACGGCGAGATCGCGCTGAACAGCCCGACCGCGGTGATCGCGTAGATCGCCACGTATAGGAGGGTGTCGATGAAGACGACGGCGAGTTCCCGCACCGCCGGGCCCACCTGGACGACGCGGTTGGCGAGCCGTCCCGAGAAGTCGCCCTGGAAATACGAGAGCGCGTGCCCGAGGGTGTAGAGATGCGCCCGCCAGCGGATCTGGCTGGTCGATTGCGGCACGACCAGCTGGTTGGACAGCACCTCGTGGGCCCAGATCGACAGCGGTCGCACCACGGCGATCAGCAGGACCACCAGCCCGAGCTCGACCGCGTGGTCCGACAGCACCGTCGCCCGGTCGGCCGAGCCGAGCAGGTCGATGAACCAGCGCATCACGAGGTAGAGGGAGGCCTCGACCGTGCCGGCGATCACCGCGATGACGAACAGCGCCGCCAGGGCGGCGCGGATCGGGCGCAGGTAGAACCAGGCGAAGCCGAGCACCGACCGCGGCGGCATCCGCGCCTCGTCGAAGGGCGCGAAGGGGTCGACGCGGCGTTCAAGCCAATCGAGGAACATGTTGATGGGGGCGTGACGCGGCGGGAGCCCCTCATGTAAGCGCCTCCCGCCGCGCGCCAACCGCGCGGCGTGGTCGCGCCGCCCGGCCTCAGCGGTTCAGGGCGAGGGCCGCGCCGGACTTGGTGAGGGCGCCTTCCAGGCCGCCGCCGCCCTGACGCAGCCGCGCCGCCACCGAGCCGCCCGGCTGGTAGAGGTAGACCTCGCCGTCGCGGAAGTCCCAGGCCGAGACCCGCGCGAGATCCTTGTTGGCGCAGCCCGAGGCCGTCGCCCGGTAGAGGTCGAGGGCCGGGGTGCTCGAGAGCGTGACCTTGCAGTTCGCACCGGTCGCGTCCCGCGCATCCCAGCTTCCGACCACCGACGAGCGGCCGCCCGTGGCGACCGGCGGCGGCGGCGCCGGCGGGGCGACCGGCTCGGCGATCACGGTGGGGCCGCCGGCGGGCGGCGCGGCCGCCTGGGCACCGGGCGGGGGCGGCGCGTCGGGGCTCGCCGCGACGCCGGGCGGCGGCGCCAGCGGGGCCGCCGTCACCGTGCCCGACGGCATGGCCGGCACCGTGTCCAGGGACGCCTGGGGCGACGGCCCCCGGGTGCGCGGCCCGTCGAGGCGGCTGGAGGCGCAGGCGCCGAGGCTGGCGGCCAGACAGAGAACGGCGAACGTCGACAGGCTCGGGCGCAGCATCGGTCCACTTCGGGTCAGGATTCACGGCGCGGAGGCGCTTCGATCCTGACTCCGTGGCAATTGCGCTGTCCGCAAGGCAGCCCTCTCAGCCCGGACCAACTCTGCTGCGGAGAGCCGGCCTTTTCGGCCGGGTGTGGCCCTCAGGCCTCAACACCCGACTCGACTGCGCGATCAGAGCGTGCGCTCGACCATCATCTTCTTGATCTCGGCGATGGCCTTCGCCGGGTTCAGGCTCTTCGGGCACGTGTTGGCGCAGTTCATGATCGTGTGGCAGCGATACAGGCGGAACGGGTCGTGCAGGCCGTCGAGGCGGTGGCCCGTGTTCTCGTCGCGCGAGTCGATCAGCCAGCGATAGGCCTGCAGCAGGGCCGCCGGGCCGAGGAACTTGTCGCCGTTCCACCAGTAGCTCGGGCACGACGTGGTACAGCACGCGCACAGGATGCACTCGTAGAGGCCGTCGAGGCGGGAGCGGTCCTCCGGCGTCTGGCGCCACTCCTTCTCGGGCGCGGGCGTCTCGGTCTGGAGCCAGGGCTCGATGGCGGCGTGCTGGGCGTAGAAATTCGTCAGGTCCGGCACGAGATCCTTGAGGACCGGCATGTGCGGCAGCGGGTAGATCCGGATCGCACCGTCCTTGTCCTTGCGGGTCATCACCGGCAGGGCGTTGTCGGGGCTCTTGCACTCGTCGATGCCCATCGTGCAGGCGAGCGCGTTCTGCCCCTCGATGTTCATCGCGCAGGAGCCGCAGATGCCCTCGCGGCAGGAGCGGCGGAAGACCAGCGTCGAGTCGACCTTGTTCTTGATCCACAGCAGCGCGTCGAGGACCATCGGGCCGCAATCCTCGCGGTCGACCTGATAGGTGTCGATCCGCGGGTTGGCCCCGTCATCCGGGTTCCAGCGGTAGATCTTGAAGGTCTGCAGGTTCCTGGCGCCGGGCGGGGCCGGCCAGGACTTGCCCTGGGTGATCTGGGAATTCTTCGGAAGGTTGAACTGAGCCATGGTTCTCGACGGCTTCCGCTGGAGCAGGACGCGGCGGCCGGAGGGGTGAGGCCCCGCCGCCGCAGTCGTTGTGCAGAGTTGCAGATCAGTACACGCGCGCCTTGGGCTCGATGTACTGGATCTCGTTGGACATCGTGTAGGTGTGGACCGGGCGGTAATCGATGACCACTTGGTGCTGGCCCTCGTCGAGCCAGGACAGCGTGTGCTTCATCCAGTCCTTGTCGTCGCGGTCCGGGAAGTCCTCGCGCGCGTGGGCGCCGCGGGACTCCGTGCGGTTGGCGGCCGATTCCATCGTCACCACCGCCTGGCCGATCAGGTTGTCGAACTCCAGAGTCTCCAGGAGGTCGGTGTTCCAGACCAGCGACCGGTCGGTGATCTTCACGTCGGCGGCGGCGTTCCAGACCTTGTGGATCAGGCCCTTGCCCTCCTCCAGCACCTCGCCGGTGCGGAACACGGCGCAGTTGTTCTGCATCGTCTTCTGCATCTCGGCACGGAGTTCGGCGGTCGGCGTCGAGCCGTTGGCGTAGCGGAACCGGTCGAGGCGCTCGAGGGCCTTGTCGGTCGCGCCCTTGGGCAGCTCCATGGCCCGGCCGTTCGGCTCGACGATCTCGGCGCAGCGCTTGCCGGCGGCGCGGCCGAAGACCACGAGGTCGATCAGCGAGTTCGAGCCGAGGCGATTGGCGCCGTGGACGGAGACGCAGGCCGCCTCGCCGATCGCCATCAGCCCCGGGACCACCGTGTCGGGGTTGCCGTCGCGCAGCGTCAGTACCTCGCCGTGATAGTTCGTGGGGATGCCGCCCATGTTGTAGTGGACGGTCGGGATGACCGGGATCGGCTCCTTGGTCACGTCGACGCCCGCGAAGATTCGCGCGGATTCCGAGATGCCCGGCAGGCGCTCGTGCAGGATCTTCGGGTCCAGGTGGTCGAGGTGCAGGTAGATGTGGTCCTTGTTCTTGCCGACGCCGCGGCCGTCGCGGATCTCCATGGTCATGGAGCGCGAGACGACGTCACGCGAGGCGAGGTCCTTCGCCGACGGCGCGTAGCGCTCCATGAAGCGCTCGCCCTCGGAATTGGTGAGGTAGCCGCCCTCGCCGCGGGAGCCTTCGGTGATCAGGCAGCCCGCGCCGTAGATGCCGGTCGGGTGAAACTGCACGAACTCCATGTCCTGCAGCGGCAGGCCGGCGCGCAGCACCATGGCGTTGCCGTCGCCCGTGCAGGTATGGGCGGAGGTCGCCGAGAAGTAGGCGCGGCCGTAGCCGCCGGTCGCCAGGATGGTCATCTGGGCGCGGAAGCGGTGGATCTCGCCAGTGGCCTGATCGAGGGCGATGACGCCGCGGCAGCGGCCCTCGTCGTCCATGATCAGGTCGAGGGCGAAGTACTCGATGAAGAAATCGGTCTGGTTCTTCACCGCCTGCCCGTAGAGGGTGTGCAGCATCGCGTGGCCGGTCCGGTCGGCCGCCGCGCAGGTGCGCTGGGCGGTGCCCTTGCCGTAATCGGTCGTCATGCCGCCGAACGGGCGCTGGTAGATCTTGCCCTCCTCCGTGCGGGAGAACGGTACGCCCCAGTGCTCCAGCTCGTAGACGGCGGCGGGCGCGTTGCGCACGAGGTACTCGATGGCGTCCTGGTCGCCGAGCCAGTCCGATCCCTTCACGGTGTCGTACATGTGCCAGCGCCAGTCGTCCGGGCCCATGTTGCCCAGCGAGGCCGAGATGCCGCCCTGCGCCGCCACCGTGTGCGAGCGCGTCGGGAACACCTTGGTGATGCAGGCGGTGCGCAGGCCCGCTTCCGAGCAGCCCACCGTGGCGCGCAGTCCTGCGCCGCCCGCGCCGACGATCGCGACGTCGAAGGCGTGATCGTGGATGGTGTAGGCAGGCCCGCTGCCGTTTGTGCCGTTGGCGGCCATGTTCGGCTCCTCGAGATCGATGTTGGCGGGGTCAGGCCGGCTGTCCGAAGCCGATGCGCAGGACCGCGTAGAGACAGGCGACGGCCACGACGACCGCGTAGGCGTTGTTGGCGAACACCGCCGCGATCTTCGTCGCCGGCGCGTGCACGTAGTCCTCGATGATCACCTGCATGCCGAGGCGCATGTGGACCGTGACCGACAGTAGTGCCAGGATCAGGAGGATCGACACCAGAGGGGTCGCGACGAGGAGCCGCGCCTCCGGGTAGCCGCGGCTCGCCATCTTGGCGATGATCACCACGAAGCTCAGCATCAGCACGACGTTGGCGACGGCGGTCAGCCGCTGCAGCCACCAGTGCCCGGCGCCGTGATGGGAGACGCCGAGGCCGCGTACGCGGGCGCGCGGCGTGCGGATCGAGACGCGCGTGTCCTGCCGGACCTCTTCCTTAGCCATGTCGTCCTCCTCAGCGGACCAGAAGGGCGACCGCCCAGATGACGAGGGTGAGGGCCACCGAGCCGATCAGCGTCAGCCGGGCCATCGAGAGGCGCTTCTCCCGGTCGAAGCCGACGCCGGTGTCCCAGATCAGGTGCCGGATGCCGCCGAGCATGTGGTGCATCAGGATCCACGTGTAGACGAACAGGATCAGGCGCCCGAAGATCGAGCCGAAGAACCCGGCCACGTAAGAGTAGCCGGCCGGTCCCGAGGCCAGAGCCACGAGCCAGATCCCTACGAGAGCAGTCCCGCCGTAGAGCGCGGTGCCGGTGATGCGGTGGAACACCGACATCGCCATCGTCCAGGTCCAGCGATAGATCTGGAGATGCGGCGACATGGGCTGAGCCACTGTCGGGCGGGCGGTGGGTGCCATCGTGTTGAAGCCTCGCAGCTGCGAACTGGACCGTCTCTAATCTGGTAGCGCTAGAGCCTGAGCGGGCAACCCGCAATCCGTCATGGTGCGGCGCAATGTGCCCTCTGGGGCGACACTTTGCCGATTCTGTCACTTCAGCTGTCCCAGGAGGCGCCACCACGCGTAGTCGAGCGGCGCCGCCACGAGGAGCGACAGGAAACCGAAGCTCAGGGTGAGCCGGGTCGCGTCCCGGAGACGGACCCGCCCGAGCTCGCTGGCGAACACGATCGGGGGCGCCTGATAGGGGAAGAACAGGGTCGAGTAGCCGATCACCTGCAGCGAGACGACCGCGAAGGGTGACAGGCCGCTCGCCTCCGACATCTCGCCCGCGAGCGCCGTGTACAGGGCCGGGGCGCCGTTGGCGGTGACGAGGAGGGTCAGCACCGTGGCGATGCCGGTGAGCACCGCGAAGTTCTGCGTCGGCGCGTCGTGCGCCAGGGGGGCGACGGTCAGCAGCAGATGGCCGAGGCGCTCGCCGAGCCCGGTCTCGTTGACGAGGGCGACGAGGCCGAGCAGCGCCGCGATGTAGAAGCAGGTCCGCAGGTTCACCTGTTGGAACGCCTCCGGCGGCAGGACCCCGATCCGCGGCAGCAGGCAGACGACCGCGGCGGCGAGGCCGACCCAGGCGGGGGCAAGGCCGTGGAGGCTGTCGGTCATCCAGAGGATCAGCGTGCAGGCGAGGATCACCGCGAGGCGCCGCTCGGGCGCGGACAGCGGGGGAAGGTCCGGCAGGGCCGGAGCGGCGGAGCCGAGGTTGTCCGGGAACAGCCGGACGATGAGGCCGACGAGCAGCACGCCCTTCAACAGCGCCAGGACCGGGGCATGCAGAAGGAAGTAAGAGAGGTACGACAGGTGCAGGCCGAGCAGGTGCTCGGCCGAGCCGGCCATCACGAGGTTCGGGACGTTGGCGGGCAGGATCGCCGCAGAGAGGATCGGGGTGGCGAGGCCGACGGCCAGGACCGCACCCGTCCGCCCCGGGCGCCCGGCCGCGAGGCCGAAGGCGTCGCAGAGTGCGAGGGTGACGGGGATCATCAGGGCAATGCGGCCCAGATTCGACGGCATGACGAAGGCGATGAGGAAGCTCAGCGTCACCAGCCCAGCGATGAAGCGGCCGTAGGAGCCGGAGAGCCGCAGGGCGAGGGTGCGCGCCATCCGGGCGCCCAGGCCGGTCCGGGTCATGCCCTGCCCCACTACCATGCCGGACAGGACCAGCCAGAACGCGGAGGACGAGAAGCCCGAGAACACCGTCGCGGCCGAGCCGAGACGCAGCAGCATCGCCAGTCCGAAGAAGGCGAGTGCCGTGACGATCTCGGGCAGCAGCGCGGTCGCCCACAGGCCCATGCACAGCACGAGCAGCCCCGCCGTCGCCGCAACCAGTCCCTCGCCGCTCACCGCGATCGTCCCCGCACCACGCTACGCCGGAAGCGGCATCCTCATCGGATTGGAACGGTTCGCAATTCGGGACTTGTTGAGCGAGCCTTCGCCTGCAGCGAAGGCTGTGGATCCGGTGGGCCGATCTGGCCCAGGGGTCCTCACGACATTGCCCGAGCGAAGGCCGGCCGGGCGTCGCGCGGTTTCGAGGATGCGCCGCGGGGACGAGACCCGCGCCGCCTGACTCAGTAGCCGTAGCCGTAGTAGCCGTTGCAGGCAGCCGGGTCGTAGGCGCCGTAGCCGTAAGTGTAGGCGCAATTGTCGTAGCCGTAGTCGAGACCGCCCAGGCCGTAACCGACGCCGAGGCCGAGCCCGAGGCCGGCGAGTCCGTAGCCGACGCCGCGTCCGTAGCGGTGGCCGTAATAGCCGCGGTTGACCAAGCCGCGACCGGCGATCCCGCGGTTCCCGACCCCGCCGAACCGGCCGGCCTGGTTATATCCGCCGGCCCGCAGGCCGCCGGTCCGGACGCCGCCGACGCCGGCCACGCCGAGCCCGGCCCCGCGGAAGTCGCCGCCCAGTCCGCCGGCCCGCGCCCCGCCGACGCCGTTCTGGAAGGCGCCGCCGCCGAAGCCGCCGTTCCGGAACGCTCCGCCGCCGACACTGCCGCCGCGGGAGCCGCCCCCGCCAAATCCGCCGCCGTGGAAGCCACCGCCGCCGAAGCCGCGGGCATCGGCGACGGTCGGCGCGAACGCGACGGCCGCCAGGAGGGCGGTGGAGACGAGTGCGATACGAGTCATGGGAAAGCTCAGCCTGATGTGTGGTGCTTTAACCACTCAACCCGGCTTCAAGGCGGCTGTATCCAAGCTTGAGTATGACCGATGGCGTGGCAGTCGGTCGCTGAGTTGGCGATATGTACGTCGGGCTCGAACGTCACCCTGGACTTCACGAAGTCTCACCGGAAGGGTGGTTCATCGAAACTGCGCAGCTTGCGCGAGTGGAGACCTTGCCGATCGGCCCGAAGAACGTCGAGGGCCGCCAGCCCGACCCGGAGGTGCTCCGAGACGGCCCGATCGTAGAAGGCGTTGGCGGCACCCGGCAGCTTGATCTCGCCGTGGAGCGGCTTGTCTGAGACGCAGAGCAGCGCGCCGTAGGGAACGCGCAGGCGGAAGCCCTGGGCGGCGACCGTGCCGCTCTCCATGTCCACCGCCACGGCGCGGGACTGGTTGATCCGACGCCGCTCCTGGCTGAAGCGCAGTTCCCAGTTGCGATCGTCGTAGGTCACCACCGTGCCGGTGCGCAGGCGCCGCTTGAGCGCGTCAGCCTGCTCGCCCGTCACCGCGGCGGCGGCGTCCTGAAGGGCGACCTGCACCTCGGCGAGGGCCGGCACCGGCACGTCCGGCGGCACGAGCTCGTCGAGGATACGGTCGCGGCGGAGGTAGGCGTGCGCCAGCACGTAGTCGCCGATGGTCTGCGACTGCCGCAGGCCGCCGCAATGGCCGACCATCAGCCAGCAATCCGGGCGCAGCACCGCGAGGTGGTCGGTGATCGTCTTCGCGTTCGAGGGGCCGACGCCGATATTGACCAGCGTCGTGCCCTGCTGGGTCCCGTCGGAATCGCGCGCCACCAAGTGGTAGGCCGGCATCTGATGGCGGTGCCAGGGCGAGGCGGCGATCACAGCGGCCGGGTCTGCATCGGCCGCCTCGGCACGGGTCACGGACACGCCACCCGGCAGGACCAGCCGCTCGAACCCCTCCGCGCCCGAGGCGAGCCGCTCCAAGCCGTGGCGGACGAACTGGTCGACGTAGCGGTGATAGTTGGTGAGCAGGATCCAGGGCTGGACGTCGCGCCAGTCGCAGCCGGTGTAATGAACGAGGCGCCGGAGCGAGTAATCGACCCGAACCGCGTCGAACAGCGCCAGGGGCAGCGGCTCGCCAGGGATCTGGTCGAACAGCCCGTCCGCGATCTCGTCGCCCACGAGCGACAGGAGCGGCACCGGGAAGTAGGTGGCGAGGTCAGCGCCGTCGACGGTCCGCCCGCGCGCGTCCAGCCCGGCCTCCAGCACGTAGGGATAGGGAATCTCCTGCGCGCTGAGACCGACCTCGAGGGCGATGCCGTAGTCGGCGATCAGCGGCTCTAGCTGGCGGGTCAGGTACGTCCGGAAGAATCCCGGATGCGTGATTGTGGTGGCATAGGTGCCGGCGGCCTGGAGCTTGGCGGTGGCGCGCCGGACCCGGGGCAGCGGCCCGTCCGGGCGGTAGCTGATCCGCAGCTCCGGGTAGCGGAAGGCGAGCCGCTCCGTGGCGTCCGGCGGCGGCCCGCCGGCGAGGTAGCGCTCCAGCGCGGTCCGCAGGGCGCCGGCCGCGTCGTCGTAGAGCTCGACCAGCCGGTCGATGGCGGTCGCGGCATCCGCCACCGCCTGCATCGGCCGCAATTCCCGCTCGATCATGTCGCCTCCGTTCCTGCTGCCGGATCTACACCCCGCGCCATCCGGGGGCGAGATGCGGGGTTGCGAGCCGCGGACACATGGCCGACAAGCCGGCCGGCGCGGAGCGCGGCGGCGAGGACGCGGGCATGGACACGGGGCTGGACGCGGATGAGTTCGGGACCCGTCCCGGTGAAGAGAGGGCCGCCCTGCCCGCGACCTTCGACGCGGGCCTCCACTTCATCGGCCGGCTGCGCACGCCCTGGCTGGCGCGGTCCGACTGTCCGAAGAATGGCCTGCAGACCGACGCAATCTGCACCGTCGAGGTCGACCCGGCCTACGCCCCCGGCCTGCGCAACGTCACGGGGTGCACGCACCTGATCCTCCTCTACTGGATGGACCGGGCGACCCGCGGCCTCGTGATCCAGCGGCCGCGCCACGCCGACGGCCCCAGGGGCACGTTCTCCCTGCGCTCGCCGGCCCGTCCCAACCCGATCGCCCTGTCGGTCGTGGAACTGCTCGGCCGCGTCGGCGACACGCTTCGCGTGCGCGGGCTCGACTGCCTAGACGGCACGCCGCTCCTCGACATCAAGCCCTACTACGCCTCGACGGACGCGCGGCCCGACGCCCGGGTCGACCGGGCCGGGGCCGAGCCGTGAAGCGCGTCGTTTCCCTCGTTCTCGGCGGGCTCGCCCTCCTGGCGATCGGCGGCTTCGCCGGGTGGCGCCTGCACCGGCCGGGGGCCGACGCACGGGCCTACGCGGAGATGCGCCTGATCGCCGTGCAGGTCAGCCTCGACGAGGCGCCGCCGGACTACGTGTTCTGGGCCGGCGATTCCCAGGTGGAGCTGCAGCCCGGGAGCCAGCGGCCCTGCGGGCTCGATTTCCTCAACGGCGGGATCAGCGGCGCGACCGCGGGCAGCTACGCGGACTACCTCGCGCGCCTGACCTTCAAGGTGCAGCCGCGGCTCGCGGTCCTGACCATCGGGACCAACGACATCCTGGTGAAGAACAACCCGCAGCTGCACAAGCCGACGGAGCAGTTCGAGGCCGCCACCGAGACGATCGTCAAGCGGCTGCAGACCCTCAGCCCGCGCGTCGTGGTGACCGCCCTCCCCCCGGTCGGTCGCGAGATCGGCAAGCTGGTCGATGCCGGCGCGGTCGCGGATTACTCGCGCCGGTTGCAAAACCTCTGCGGGCGGCTCGGCTGCGTCTTCACGGATCCGTTCGCCGCCCTGCGCGACGGCGATACGGGTTACGCCAAGCCCGGCGCCCTGCGCGACGGGCTGCACCTCGCGGCGTTCCGGCCGGCGCTGAAGGCGGTCGAGCCGGCGCTCTGCACCCCGTGAGGACCGGCGCCGCGTCATCGCGAGCGGAGCGAAGCAATCCAGGAGCGCGACACGGATCGAAGCGTCACGCTGCTCTGGGTCGCTTAGCTCCGCTCGCGATGACGGCGCGGGAATCGGGTCGGACGCCGGCTCACTCCCACTCAATCGTGCCAGGCGGCTTCGAGGTGATGTCGTAGGTCACCCGGTTGATGCCCTTCACCTCGTTGATGATCCGGGTCGCGACCCGGCCCAGGAAGGCCATGTCGAACGGGTAGAAGTCGGCGGTCATGCCGTCGACCGAGGTGACGGCGCGCAGCGCGCAGACGTGGTCGTAGGTGCGCCCGTCGCCCATCACGCCGACGGTCTTCACCGGCAGGATCACCGCGAAGGCCTGCCAGATCGTGTCGTAGAGGCCGGCCTGCCGGATCTCGTCGAGGTAGATCGCGTCGGCCTTGCGCAGGGCCTCCAGCTTCTCGCCGGTGATCGTGCCGGGGCAGCGGATCGCCAGGCCCGGGCCCGGGAACGGGTGGCGGCCGACGAAGCCCTCGGGCAGGCCGAGCTCCTTGCCGAGCACCCGGACCTCGTCCTTGAAAAGCTCGCGCAGCGGCTCCACGAGCTTCATGTTCATGCGCTCGGGCAGGCCGCCGACATTGTGGTGGCTCTTGATGGTCACGGACGGGCCGCCGGTGAACGACACGCTCTCGATCACGTCGGGGTAGAGCGTGCCCTGCGCGAGGAACTTCGCCCCGCCGATCTTCTTCGATTCGGCCTCGAAAACGTCGATGAACAGGCGGCCGATCGTCTTGCGCTTGATTTCCGGGTCGCTGACGCCCTCCAGAGCCGCGAGGAACATCCCCGACGCCTCCACGTGGACCAGCGGGATGTTGTAGTGGTCGCGGAACAGCGCCACGACCTGCTCGGCCTCGCCGAGGCGCAGGAGCCCGTGGTCGACGAACACGCAGGTCAGCTGATCGCCGATCGCCTCGTGGATCAGCACCGCCGCCACGGCCGAATCGACGCCGCCCGAAAGGCCGCAGATCACCTTCTCGGAGCCGACCTGCTCGCGGATCTTGGCGATGGCCTCCTCGCGGTAGGCGCCCATGGTCCAGTCGCCCGAGCAGCCCGCGACGTCGCGCACGAAGTTGCGGATCAGCAGGGCGCCGTGGGGCGTGTGCGCCACCTCCGGGTGGAACTGGACCGCGTAGTAGTTGCGGGCCTCGTCGGCCACCGCCGCGAAGGGCGCGTTCCTGGAGATCGCCACGGTGGTGAAGCCGTCCGGCAGCTTGGTGACGCGATCACCGTGGCTCATCCAGACCGGGTACTTCTCGCCCTTGTGCCAGACGCCCTTGAACAGCGGGCAGTCGGCCAGGATCTCGACCTCGGCGCGGCCGAACTCCGCGTGGTGGCCGCCCTCGACGGCGCCGCCGAGCTGGGCCGCCATGGTCTGCTGGCCGTAGCAGATGCCGAAGACCGGGACGCCCGAATCGAACACCAGTTGGGGCGCGCGGGGCGAGGCCTCGACGGTCACCGATTCGGGGCCGCCGGAGAGGATCACGCCCTTGGGCTTCTGCTCGCGGAACGCGGCCTCGGCCTTCGTGAAGGGCACGATCTCGCAGTAGACGCCCTCCTCGCGCACTCGGCGGGCGATGAGCTGCGTCACCTGAGAGCCGAAATCGACGATCAGGATCTTGTCGTGGTCGGTGTTCATCGCGGGCGATTATCCGAAGCCCGCGGCGCGTGCAACGCACAAGTCCGGATTGTCCGGCCTTCCGACGTGCCGTCACCGATGGAATGCCGGACCCGGCCGTCAGGTCCCGCGCGTCGCCGTCGCCCCGTCGGTGCCGGCGCGGCCAGCCGCGCGCGGCGGTCTCGGCTGGCCCTACGCGCGCCAGTTCTCAGTCGAAGTTGCGGACCTTGGCCGAGCCACCGAGGCTGATCGCGGGCTTCGCGGCGGCGCCGGCGAGGCTCACCTTCTTCTGGCCGGGCGGGGTCTTGGCGCGCAGCTGCGGGGCGGGCTCGGGCGTCGGTCGCGACGGCTTCAAGTGCGCCTGGCCGTGGATCACCGAGCCGATCTCCCCCGCCACGCGGATCAGGTCGTCGCGCTCGCAGGAGCGGGCGACCTTCAGCCCGAGCTTGTGCATGTGGCTCTTGCCGTAGAGGTAGGCGGCGAGCTGCGCGCGCTTCAGCGGCGGGATCTGCTCCAGGATCAGCGGCAGGTCGAAGTCGTCAGCCCGGTACACGGAGCCCAGAACCTCGAGGGTCACCGGGCAATCGACTTCGGGCTCGGCGCCGCTGGTCGGATGCGCTTGCGTCATGGATGCCTCTCGGAGGTCGATGGATCGGGACCGGGCTCGGATGCCCCGGAGCCGGGGTCGAGTTCAACCCCTATCGGAACGGTGAGGTTCGCAATCCTGTCCTGCGCGGGCGCAGGCGTCGGTGGCGGGACCGGTTCGGCCTTCCAGGCGCCCAGGCAGCCGGTGCAGACCGATTCGATCACCGCGCGGGCATGGGCCTGCCGACGGGCCCAGAGCATCTCCCGGGCGAGGCGCGCCGCCTCGGCGTCCGGCAGCGGGCGGATGCGGATGAAGAGCGGCTCCTGCGCGGCGACGGGTGCCGGTGTCAGGGCGAGGAGCCCGAGCAGCGCCATCGCGGGATCGGCGGCACGCCACCGGCGCCGCGGCGCCGACCATGCAGGTCCCGCCATGTCACTCTCCCGCCCGGATCGAGCGCGATACCTCACCCGTCAGGGTAAACCGCCTCTTAACGGCCGCCGCGGCCGCGCGGAACTTCACCTCGGGACGCCGGTAGAACCAGGGGGGACCGAGCGGGAGACGGCTTGATGCCTCAGATGTTCGACTGGATCTTCTTCGCGATCATGCTGCCGTTCCCGGCCTACCTGGTCTGGGACTTCATGCGGCATCGATAGGCGGGGCGAAACGGCACTCACCCGCCGGGCGCAGCGGCCGCGCGGCCGACCGGCGCGGCCCGTTCGGGCTCGATGCCCGGCTCCGCCGCCTGCTCGGCCCGCCGCCGCTCCTGCGCGCGCCCGAGCCAGACGCTGTTCACGAGCCACGCCATCGACAGCGGGATCGCGGCGCCGGCCACGCTGGCGCTGCCGAGCCCCATGCCCTGGATGCCGGTGAACGACCACGCACCGACCTGATCGCCCAGCCGGTAGACCACCGTGTCGATGAAGCTCTTCGCCTTGT
The DNA here is from genome assembly GCF_040544715.1 of Methylobacterium sp. 1030. Taxonomy (NCBI): domain Bacteria; kingdom Pseudomonadati; phylum Pseudomonadota; class Alphaproteobacteria; order Hyphomicrobiales; family Methylobacteriaceae; genus Methylobacterium; species Methylobacterium sp. 1030. The sequence goes on from NZ_JBEPKM010000003.1 coordinate 241,568, forward strand.
AGCGGTCCTCCCGGGGGACGACGGTGAACAGCACCTCGCGCACCGGCCGGGCGATCGCGAAGTTCCCGGCCCGGCGGAGCACCTGGAACGCCACGATGACGCCGATCGTCGGCCAGAGCGCGAGCGCCGCGAAGCCGAGGATGCTGAAGGCCGGGAGGATCGCCAGCGTCAGGGCGACGCCGATTCGGTTCACGATCCGGCCCGTGAGGAACAGCTGGATGCCCAGCGTGAGGACGTTCACCGCGAGGTCGACGCTGGCGAAGAACGCCGTCTGCGCGCCGCGGTCCGGGAAGCTCCGCTTCGCGATGCCCGCCTGCTCGAAGTACAGGAACGTCGAGGTCACCGAGAACAGCAGCAGGAACAGCGAGATGTTGAGCAGGTAGGGCGATGCGAGAGTCCGGGTCACGCCGGCGAGCACGCTTCCGCCGATCGTCCGGTCCTGCCCGTCCTCGGGGCCCCCGTTCCGGCCCGGCACCTCGTGCAGCTGCGTCGACAGCGCCGCGAGCCCGCGCATGCAGAACACCGCGACCTCGAGGAGCACCACCGCGCAGAGCATCAGGCCCCAGGTCGGGACGTTCTTGGCCAGGATCGCGGTGGTCGCCGAGCCCGCGATGGCGCCGAGCGTCGCGCCGGCCGCGATGAAGCCGAACAGCCGCTTGCCCTGGGCGTTCGAGAACACGTCGACGATCGTCGCCCAGAAGATCGAGACCACGAACAGGTTGAAGATCGACAGCCAGACGAAGAACACCCGGCCGATCCACACGCCCCACTCGGCGGGCGCGAGGTAGAGCGTCAGCGCGAAGGCCAGGATGTTGGCCGCGAAGAACCGGTACGTGATCGGCACGAACCGCGCCCGCGGCATCCGTTTCACCAGGTAGGCGAAGGGCAGGTTGAGGGCGAGCATCCCCACGAGGGTGGCGGTGAACAGCCAGGGCAGGTTCTCGATGCCGCCGGCGACGCCCATCTGGTCCCGGATCGGGCGCAGCACGTAGTAGGCGGCCAGGATCGAGAAGATGTAGGCCCAAGACCAGGCCAGAGCGCGGCCCTCGCCGGGCTGAACGTCGATCAGGCGCGCGAGCGTGCCGCGGGCGGGGACGGGTTCAGGCATGGGCCGATCTCACCGGAATGGGCTTCTTCCCCGGACGGGCCTCCCTCGGGGAAGGCTCGGTCGGACCCCTCGCCGTTGCGGGGCCCGGCGAGGGGCCGGGCGACGCGCCTACTTCGCCAGTCCGAGTTTCTCGCGCATCTCCGGCGCGGTGACGTCGTGACCGAAGCCCGGGCTGCCCATGGCGAACTTGTCGGCATCCTTGAGCGGGCCGACCACCACCGGGTCGAACCCGGCATCGCGGACGAGGCCCTCGGCGACCTTCAGCGCCTCCGGGTCGTCCCCGGCGATCGGGATCGCCATCCGCCCGCCCGCACGACCCTTGCCGCCGTCCGCGCCCTCCTTGGCGAAGATCTTGTAATTGGCCGCGTTGAAGGCGCGCACGATCTTGGCGCCGGGGAAGTACTTGGCCGAGGTCGCGCCGATCCCGCTGGCCTGGACCTCGTCGTAGAGCGCGCCGTCGCGCTTCTGCGTGGCGTTGCCGGCATCGAGGACGACCTTCCCCTTGAGGGACGGGCCGATCTCCTTCGCGAGATCCGGATAGGCCTTATAGGGGACGGCGATGAACACGGCGTCGCCGAACTTGATCGCCTCCTCGGGCGTGCCGGCCCTGGCCTTGGGCCCGAGCTCCGAGACCATCGCGGCGAGCTGCTCCGGGTGGCGGGAGGCGAACATGACCTCGTGGCCGTCCTTGACCCAGAGCGACCCGATCGTGCCGCCGATGTTCCCGGCGCCGATCACGCCGATCCGGATCTTCTTCGCGCCGTCCTGGGCTGCGGCGGGCACGGAAGCGGGAAGAGCGGCGGCCACGGCGAGGCCGGCCGCGAGGGCGAGCGCCGCGCGGCGCGAGATGAGATCAAACCGCATCGATGAACGTCTCCATCTGCTTGCGCTGCGCCGCGTCGGGCAGCTTGCCCCGCGCGGCCCCGAGGTTGTCCTCGACATAGGCGGCCTTCGCCATGCCGGGGATCGGGCAGGTCACGGCCGGGTTGCCGAGCACGTATTTCAGGAAGAACTGCGGCCAACTCGCGCAGCCGAGATCCTTGGCGACCGCCGGCAACTCCTTGCCCTGGACCGCCTTGAACAGGCGATCGCGGCCGAACGGCACGTTGGTCATCACCGCCACGCCGCGATCCGCAGCCAGCGGGAGTACGCGCTCCGCGGCGGCACGGTTGTCGATGGCGTAGTTCACCTGGATGAAGTCGAGGCTCTCGCGCCTCATGACGGCCTCCAGGGCGTCGAGCTGGTTGTCGCGCCAGACCGTGACGCCGACGTACCGGACGCGCTTCTGCGCCTTCAGATCGCGCAGGACCGCCAGATTCCCGGTCACGTCGATCAGGTTGTGGACCGCCACCAGGTCGAGGGTGTCGACCTTCATGCGCTTCAGCGATCGGTCGAACTCCGCGAGCGTCGCGTCGCGGCCGGTCGTGTCGACCTTGCTGGCGAGGAAGATCTTCTGGCGCAGGCCGGGCTCCGCCAGGATCAGGCCGAGGACGTCCTCGGCGGTGCCGTAGCTCGGGGCCGTGTCGATCACCGATCCGCCGAGTGCGACGAAGGTCTTCACCGCCTCCTTCAGGGGCGCCACCGCCTCGGGCGTCGGCTCGACCTCGTAGCGCCGGGACGTGCCGATCCCGATGGCTGGAAGCGTCTCGCCGTTGGAGGGTATCGGGCGGCGGATCAGCGGCTCGGCCGCCGCGGCGAGGCGGCCGGCGAGCGGGGCGATAGCGGCTGCGGCGATGACGGCGCGACGGGATACGGGCATGGCCGGCCTCCGACGGATTCAGGACCCGCCGGGAGATAGGGCGCGTCCGCGCTCTGTGTATTCTTAATTCTCACGCTTCCGCGAGGGATGCGCGCCGCACCTTCGAGGCTCGGTCTAATCTTCCTCGGGCGGGTCCTCAAATTCCGCGCCGTCGGTATCGGGGGCGATGCGGAACCGGTACTCGTCGATCGCCAGGAACGCCCGGTGGGCGACCTGCGGATCGATCCCGTCGCGGACGACCAGGGTCTGGAAGTCGATGAACAGGCGCGCGACGCGGGCCTCCTCCGTCAGGGTGGCCAGGGCGGACGAACTCGCGCCGGCGCGCATCATGTAGCGCTTGGCCTCTCCGGCCGCGTCTGGCGCGGGCAGGACGACGACCTGCCCGGCGGTCTCCGGCTTCAGATCCGCCCAGCGGACGGGCGTCCAGGCGATGATGGCGTCGGTGTGCTTCATCGAAGGCTCCGGCAGGTGGACGGGGATCCGCCTACCGGGCGCGGCCGGGTACGTCGAGGCTCCCGGCGTTCCGGATCAGGGTGCGCGCTCCATCTGGCCACGGATCTCGCCCTTCGGGTTCGCGGCGGTGTGGAGGTTGAAGTAGACCTTCCCCGCCTCGAGATCGGCGGCCTTGGCGTCGTCGAGGGTCGCCTCGCCGGTGAAGGGGCTGCTCGCCGCCGTCACCGGCACGAGCACGCCGGCATTCTCGCCCGCCTTGGCCGGCCCGTGGAAATGGGCGGCCGTGACCGGCCCGGTGAGGCCGCTGTACTGGCCCGACCAGCTCAGGCGCTTGGTGGCGGGATCGAAGGTCGCGGTGATCTCGCCCTTGCCGGAGGACGCGGTTGCCGGCACCTCGCTGCCGCCGGTGAGCGCCGCGCGGTAGGTGACGACCTTGCCCGCGGCGAATGCCGGACCCGTGGCGAGCGGCACCCCGAGGACGAGAAGGGCGGCGAGGCTGGTGGTCCAGCGATGGCTCTTGCGCGCTGTCATCGAACGCTCCGCGATCTGACGGGCCGTCGAGCGGCCCGTGCCAAACCTAGCGGGCCGGGACGGATCGGACATGGCGGACGGGCTGTCGCCGAGCGATTCTCGGTGACAGCCAAGCGTCTCCCTCCCGCGCGCGACGGCACGCGGCCTGCCCGACCTCCGGAGGCGCGATTTGCTCACCAGAAGACGTTGACACGGAGCGCCCGCTCTTCCTATACCGCCGCCACTGCACGCATCGTCTCGATGGACGGTCGCGGCTCGTGGCGGGGTAGCTCAGCTGGTTAGAGCAGAGGAATCATAATCCTTGTGTCGGGGGTTCAAATCCCTCCCTCGCTACCAACAGTTTCATTAGTCGACGTCTATAAATTTCAAGTCTCATCTGAGCGTGCCGACCTCTGTGTCGGATCTGGGCCGCAGCCGGAACGCTGATCCTGAGGATCGCAAATCCTTCCGCGAGCGGCCGGTCTCTAGCACAATCAGTTCTTCGCTCGAGCACTTCGGTCGCACGCGAAGCCACTCACTTTTCAATCCCGTCTCGCTTGCCGCGAAGCAATGGACGTCTGGACTTGCTTCAGGATCTTGTACGGCTTGCTTTCGAGGACGGAGATCGGCGCGTCGAGCGCTACCGACCTTTCGATCTCGGCCGGCCCGACAGCTGATCGGGTCGCGACCCTTTAAGGCAGGCGAAGGTTGATGCCGGCGAACACCGTCCCGTCTTGAAAGTTCAGGACGGTGTCCGTCCATCGCATGACGCGGCGGCCACGATTGCCGGGCGGACCGCGGCTGCCGGTCCGGACCGGCGGGCGACCGTGATCTCTCCAAACGGAACCGGCCGGGACTGGATGGCTTGGCCTCCTGATGCACGACTTCGAAGAGACGCCGGCCATTCGGGAGACGGTGAAATCGATCGGCCCGGACGTCGGCGCGATGTCGCGCGCGCAACTTGAGGCGGAGGTGCTGCGCCTGCGCTCGAGGCTGCCGGAAGCAGGGGGCGAGACCGTCGGCCGGGAGGTGCGCCCGGTGCATCGGACCGCCGGGCAGGACGCGCCAGCGAGCGAATGGCGCCACCGGGTCGTCTTCGACAACGTCAGGGACTTCGCCATCGTCGTCACCGACCGCGACGGCTCGGTCATCGACTGGAACCCCGGCGCCGAGCGGATCTTCGGTTGGACGTCGGAGGAGATGCGCGGGCAGCCCGCCGACCGGATCTTCACGCCCGAGGACCGTGCGGAGGGGCGCCCTGAGGCCGAGATGCGGCTCGCGACGAGCGAGGCGCGCGCCTCCGTCGAGCGCTGGCACCTCCGCAAGGACGGCAGTCGCGTCTGGACGTCGGGCGAGATGATGCCGCTGCTCGACGAGGCCGGTGCGCATCGCGGGTTCACCAAGATTGTCCGCGACCGCACGGCCGAGCATCTGGCCGCGAGGGCGCTGAGGGAGCGCGAGGCCCACCTCCGGCATACCGTCGAACTGAATCCCCAGGTGCCGTGGACCTGCGACCCGGCGGGCAACATCACCTCATACTCGAACCGCTGGCTGGAACTGACGGGCCAGGCACCCGGCGAACCCGACGGCGCGGGCTGGATGAAGGCCCTGCATCCGGAGGACGTCCCCCACACGGTCGCGGTGTTCTCGGCCTGTCTCGCCTCGGGCGAGCCGGTCGACGTGGACTATCGCATCAACATCGCGGCGACCGGCACGTACCGCTGGATGCGGGCGCGCGCGCGTCCCCGCCGCGACGGAGCCGGCGCCATCGTGGCCTGGTACGGGGTGGTTGAGGACATCCACGACCGCCGCCTGGCCGAGGCGGCGCTGCAGGAGAGCGAGGCCCGTTACCGGACGCTGTTCGAGACGGTCGAGGTCGGGTTCTGCATCCTCATGATGCGGTTCGACGCGGACGGACGGGCGGTCGATTACCTGATCGAGGAGGCCAATCCGGCCTTCGCCCGGCAGACGGGGGCCGACGTCGCCGGCCGCTGGGTCAGCACGTTCGCGCCCGACCTCGAACGGCACTGGTTCGACAGCTACGGCCGCGTCGCCCTGACCGGGGAACCCGCCCATTTCGAGAACTACGCCGCCGTGTTCGGGCGCTGGTTCGACGTGCGTGCGCATCGGGTCGGGGACCCGCGCGACCACCGCGTCGCGGTCTTCTTCAGCGACATCACCGCGCGCAGGAGCGCCGAGTTGCTGGCGGAGGCCAGCGCGCGCGAGCTCCGGCTCATCACCGACGCGCTGCCGGTGCTGATCGCGTTCATCGACGCCGGCCACGTCTACCGCTTCGCCAACGAGGCCTACAAGGACTGGTTTTCCGCCCCGCCCGGCGATGTCGTCGGACGCGATGTCCACGCGCTGCTCGGCCCGGCCGCCTACGCCGTGCGGCGACCCTTCATCGATCGGGCGCTCGGGGGTGAGCCCGTCACCTTCGAGACGGACTGGCCGCACCGCGACGGGCGCCACCGCGTCGCCGAGATCCGCTACCTGCCGCGACGGACCGCCGGCGGCCGCGTCGACGGTTTCCACGTCTTCGTGCAGGACGTGACCGTCCGGGTGCAGACGGAGGCCGACCTCGCCCGCCAGGTCGCCGTCCGGACCGCCGAGCGCGACCAGATCTGGCAGGCCTCGTCCGACCTGCTCTGCGTGGCCAACCTCGACGGCTACTTCGTCGGCCTCAACCCGGCCTGGTCGCGAACCCTCGGGTGGACCGACGCCGACATGAAGGCGCGGCCGTTCCTCGATTTCGTCCACCCCGACGACGTCGCGTCGACCGTGGCGGCGGCGGGGGGACTGTCGCGCGGGGAGGCCCAGCTCACGTTCGAGAACCGCTACCGCCGCAAGGACGGCAGCTATGTCTGGCTGTCCTGGAACGCGGTGCCCCGCGACGGGCTGATCTACTCGTCCGTGCGCGACGTGACCGAGATCAAGCAGCAGGCCGAGGCGCTGGCCAAGACGGAGGAGGCTCTGCGGCAGTCGCAGAAGATGGAGGCGGTCGGCCAGCTGACCGGCGGCCTCGCACACGATTTCAACAACCTGCTCGCGGGCATCTCCGGTTCCCTGGAACTGATGCAGACGCGGATGAGCCAGGGGCGGATGGGTGACCTCGACCGCTACATGAGCGTCGCCCAGGGCGCGGCCAAGCGGGCCGCCGCCCTGACGCATCGCCTGCTGGCCTTCTCCCGCCGCCAGACCCTCGACCCCAAACCCACCAACGTGAACCGCCTCGTCCACGACATGGAGGAGCTGGTCCGGCGCACCGTCGGTCCGGCCGTCCACTTGGAGGTCGTCGGTCTCGCGGGGCTGTGGCCGGCGCTGATCGACCCGGGCCAGCTGGAGAACGCGCTGCTCAACCTGTGCATCAACGCCCGCGACGCGATGCCGGACGGTGGTCGCATCACCATCGAGACCGCCAACAGGTGGATCGACGAGGTCGGCGGCCGCCAGCACGACCTCGCGCCCGGCCAGTATCTCGGCGTCTGCGTGACCGACACCGGCACCGGCATGGCGCCGGACCTGATCGGAAAGGTGTTCGAGCCGTTCTTCACCACAAAGCCCACCGGCGAGGGCACGGGCCTCGGCCTGTCCATGGTCTACGGCTTCGCCAAGCAGTCCGGCGGGCAGGTGCGGATCTACTCCGAGGTCGGCGCGGGGACGACGGTCTGCCTCTACCTGCCGCGGCACTACGGCGAGGCCGACGAGGACGCGGTCGCGCGCAGGCTTTCCGAGGTCGAGCAAGCGGGCCAGGGCGAGACGGTGCTGGTCGTCGACGACGAGCCCTCGGTGCGCATGCTGGTCACCGAGGTGCTGGAGGACCTGGGCTACACCGCCATCGAGGCCGCCGACAGCGTCGCCGGCCTGAAGGTGCTGCAGTCGGACGTGCGCATCGATCTGCTGGTGACGGATGTTGGCCTGCCGGGGGGCATGAACGGGCGACAGATGGCGGACGCCGGCCGCGAGCGGCGACCGGACCTGAAGGTGCTGTTCATCACCGGGTACGCGGAGAACGCCGTGCTCGGGAACGGCTACCTTCGGCCCGGGATGCAGGTCTTGACCAAGCCGTTCGTGCTGGAGACCCTCGCCTCCCGCATCAAGGACCTCATCGCCGAGACTTGAACCCCCTCGTCCGAAAGGGCCGCGCCCCCAGAGGGCAGCCGACTGCTCGTGCAACGGGAGCGGGCGAGCCCTGGGGTGCCGCCAGCGAGGTGACCGCCTCGTGGATCGGTCGCCTCGTCCGTGATCCGGTTCCCCGGGCCGGTCGCGCACATGATCGCAGGGCAGGCCGCGGGACGACCGCGTCGTGCCACCGGGTCCGCATTCGCGAGACCGATGACGGAGCGACGCCGAAGGTGTTGATGCCCGGTTCTCGTCGTCGGGCCCTATCCCGGGGCTTGCACGGCCGGGTGATATTGCGGGCTCTCACGCCTGTCGAACATCCCGTAGTCGCGAATGATCCGAACAGCTCGGAGGCGCGTGCCGGCGACCGATGAGACGGCGTTCGCCGCGCCGGCATCTCTCCACGACAGCAGCACCAGCACCTTTCCCGGATTGGTGAAGGAATCGAACGCGTCCCAACTCACCAGCCCCTCGGTCCGCTGGTCGAGACCGAGCATGGCCATGAGGTCGACATCGAAGGGCGTGGGCCGGTCCGCCGACATCGCCTCCGACAGTGTACAGGCCTTGGCTTGGCCGACTTCCGTCTCATCGAGGCGTTGCTCGCGGACCCGATGTCCCGCCGGCGGGTGGGTGTCAGCCGTCACCTCGCCGACGCGGAGATGGTAGTCCGCGAACACCTCGGACCGGCCTTTCCCCTGGATCAGGTGATGACCGGCATGGGTGCGCCAGCGGATCACCGACTTCTCGTCCCGCCACGTCGAGTGCGAAAGGACCCAGCCCGGCCGCGTCCGGCTCGTGAAGCGCTCGTTGTCGATGAAGCCGTCGATGCCCTCGAGCTCAGGCTTCAGCACGCGCGCGTGTTCCAGATAGGCGTCCTTGCGACCGTCGCCGGGTCGGACTTCGAAGATGACGGAGAACATGGGCTCCTCCCTGTCTGTCGATACGGTTCAAGCCGGGACCGGCTCACTCAGACATGCGGCGGAGGCTCGCCAGAGGACCCTCCGCCCGGCTTCGAGATGCATCAAATGCGTGCCGCGCCTGAGCTTGGTGTCACGCCGGTCCGGGGTGCCGGAGAAGGCATCGAGCAGCCACGCGGCGTCGGTCGTCAGACCGTCCCGCTCACCCCGGAACTGGGGAGACAGCCGACGAAGGAACAGCTTGAGCCCGGATCGCGGATCTTCGATCCGATGATGCTCCAGCCTGTCGTCCATCTTATCGGGCGTCATGGGCGTTACCTCCTGCCGTGGCTGGCGAACCCTGGGCACAGACGTGGCGCGGTTCACCAGCTTCACGCTCCCACTCTGATCCGTGGATCCCGGCCGAGTCAGCCGTAAACGCTTCGGTCCAAACCGAAGCGTCGTCGGATGCGGCGGGCGTTGAGCGCGTGTAGGTTCAGCTCATGACGCAGGGTCCTGCACTCTCCGAGATCGGCGCGCTCGTCGGAGATCCCAGCCGCGCCAATATCCTGTCGACCTTGATCGACGGGCGAGCGCTGACCGCGACCGAACTGGCCTGGACGGCCGGCGTCGCGCCAGCCACCGCGAGCGATCACCTGACGAAGCTCGTGGCCGGCGGCCTGCTCACCGTGTCGCGCCAAGGTCGGCACCGATACTTCCGCCTCGCCTCCGTCGAGGTCGCCCGCATGCTCGAGGCCATGATGGTGATCGCGAACCGGGGCGAGCCGGAGGAAGCGTCGCGCCGAGCGACGCCGCGGATCGATCCAGCCTTGCGCGAGGCCCGCACCTGCTACGATCACCTCGCCGGACGGCTCGGCGTCGGGATCGCCGATGCGCTGGTCGCACGGGGACTGATCCTCCTGGGCGAGGAGGCGGGTGAAGTGACCGCATCCGGCAGTGCGTGGCTGGCCGCGTTCGGTGTCGAAGTCGAACCGGCCGGACGAACCCGCCGCCTGCTCTGCCGCCCCTGCTTAGACTGGAGCGAGCGGAGACCTCACCTCGCCGGCCGTCTCGGAGCCGCCCTGTGCCGCCGCTGCGAGGATCTCGGGTGGATCGAGCGTCAGCGCGACGGGCGCGCCATCCGCGTGACCGAGAGGGGAAGACTCGGCTTCGAGAGCGAGTTCGGCTTGGTCGAGTGACGGTCGGTCGTGATCCGGTCTGCACCCTCCAAAGCGATCAGAACGCCTTCCCCGGCAGGGGAAACAGTCCGGCGAACCGCTGCACGACGTCCCGGTCCCCCTCCAGCGACACCTGCCCCGACGCCTCCGCGTCGGCGAGCGGCAGGCCGCCGTAGACGATGGCCGCAACGACCGGCGGTGCGGCGCCGACGACGGCGTGCGCCCCGAGCGGGTCGGCGCGGGCGGCGTGAAGTTCGCCCTCGCTCACCGTGACGCGGAAGGCGTCCTCGTCGAACCGGAAGCCGATCGTCGCCTCGAAGCCGGAGGCCTGTGCGGGGTCGAACATCGTGCGAAACGACAGCATGAGCGAGGCCGCCGAGAGCGGCAGAGCGGGGTTGTGGGAGGGCGAACGGGCCGCCCAGCGCCCGAGCACCGAGAAGATCGGCTCGGCCTCGTAGCCCCATGGGGTCAACTCGTAGACCGGCGTCGAGGCCGGCGGTGGCAGAGTCCGCTGTGCGACGATGCCCGCCTGCTTCAGACCCTGCAGCCGCTCGGTCAGCACCTTCGCGCTGATGCCGCTGAGCGCCCCTCGGATCGCCCCGAACCGGCGCGGTCCGAACATCAACTCGCGGACGATCAGGAGCGCCCAGCGCTCGCCGAGGATCTCCAGGCCGTGGGCGGCGCCGCAGGCGTCATCGTACCAGCGCGGTCTCGCAGCCGCAATATTGGTATCTTTTTGTAACTTCATGGTTGACTTAGGTAACTGATACGGTCAAGCTCGGCAAGCCGTTGAGAAGGTCGCCATGCCCAAGATGATCTTCGTGAACCTGCCCGTCGCCGACGTGGAGCACGCGGCCGGCTTCTATGTCGCCCTGGGCGCCCAGCGCGACCCGCGGTTCTCGCAGGCCGGGACGGTCGCCGCGATGGTCTTCTCGGACGCCATCGTGGTCATGCTCCTCAGCCACGCCCAATTCGCGAACTTCGCGCCGCGCGCCATTGCCGATGCCCGCGCCGCCAACGAGGTGCTGGTCTGCCTGTCGGAGGAGAGCCGGGCCGCGGTCGATGCGAGCGTGGAGCGCGCCGTCGCCGCCGGCGGTCGCGCCGACCTGCGGCCGCCGCAGGAGATGGGCACGTTCATGTACGGCCGGAACATCGAGGATCCGGATGGCCACGTCGTCGAGCTGATGTGGATGGACCCCGAGGCCATGACGCGAGGGCAGGCTCCGGCCTGAAGCCTTTCCGCGCGCACCCCGACTCGAGGAGGCAACCCATGACTTACGTGAGCGGGTTCGTCACGCCGGTTCCCGACGCGAACCGGGAGGCCTATGTCGCGTCGGCCAGGGCGGCCTGGGCGCTGTTCCGGGAGTACGGCGCGCTCCACCAGATGGAGGCCTGGGGCGACAACGTTCCGGAGGTCGAGCGGACCGATTTCCGGCGGTCCGTCGCCCTTCGCGACGGCGAGAGCGTCGTCCTCGGGTGGATCCTCTGGCCCGACCGGGAAACGGCAGACCGGTGCGAGGCCGCGATGCGGACCGATCCGCGCTTCCGCGATCTGACAATGCCGTTCGACGGGGCGCGGATGATCTTCGGAGGTTTCACCGCGGTCTTCGAAGCGTCGCGCGGGGCGGCGTAGAGGAGACGAGGATCCTGATCCTCGACGGCGTGGCCCCGACGCTCCGGTGCAACCCTCAGGCGACCTAGCCTTTTCGATGTTCGGCCTGATCGGCGGTGCCGGCGATGTCGACCGCTGCCCCCGATCCCGCGGGATGTTCCGCCACGAAGCGCTCGAAGGTCGCGCGATCCTTGGCGCGCTTCAGCGCGTCGACGAAACCCTCGAAGTCCCGGAGACGCGTTCCGAGCGCGCGGCGCTCCCCCTCGATGCGGCCGATCTCGCCGTCGCGCCAGGTGTCGAAGGCGGTGTTGCCGCTGGTCCGGGGCGACGTGAACCGGGGCCGCTCACGGAACCCGGTGCCGGGCCCGAGGGACCGGCGCAGGCGTTCGAGGCCCGGCAGGCCGGACAGACCGAGATCGCGCCGCACGAGCGCCTGCCGCGCGACGAGGACGAGGGCGGCGAGGCCGCCGACAGAGAGGGCATCGTGGATCCAGGGCATGATGGGCATGGGACAGCTCCTTGCGCGTGTCGGCGCCGTTGAGGACGGACGGAGCATGCCGACATGCCGCTGCTGCGGGCTGAACCGGTCGGTTAAGGCCGGGTTAAGCCTTCAGGCCTGTTGACGGACAACCTGTCCGCGACGCCGCGCGATCGCGGGGCGGAATGCCGTGGGCCCGGGGGTTCAGCCCAGGACGACCCGGAGCTTGTTGGCGAGTTCGTCCCGTTGATAGGGCTTACTCAGGAGAGGCAGGTCGGCCGGCACCGCGTGCTCGTCGAGCGCCGTGCCCGTGTACCCGGACGTCAGGAGCACCCGCAGGCCGGGACGCAGGCGCCGGGCCTCGACCGAGAGCTGCACGCCGTTCATGCCACCGGGCATGACGACGTCCGAGAACAGGATATCGATGCGCTCGGGGCCGCCCAGCCGCTCCAGGGCCTCCGAGGCCCGGGTCGCGGTCAGGGTCCGGTAACCGAGCTCGCCCAGGCTCTCGACCGCCATCTCCAGCACCGCCGGCTCGTCCTCGACCACGAGCACCACCTCGCCGGAGGCCGCCCGCCGCAGCGGGAGGGTGTTGTCCGGCCGGGCCTCGACGGCCCTCTCGGCCGAGCGCGGCAGGTAGAGCTCGATGGAGGTGCCGGCGCCGGGCTCGCTCTTGATCTGCGCGTGCCCTCCGGCCTGCCGCACGAACCCGTAGACTTGGCTGAGGCCGAGGCCCGTTCCCTTGCCGACATCCTTGGTCGTGAAGAACGGCTCGAAGGCGCGGCTGCGCGTGGCGGCGTCCATGCCCTGGCCCGTGTCGGTGACCGAGACGAGCACGTACGCGCCCGGCCGCAGGTCGGGCCGGTCGGGAATCTCCGCGGCATCGAGGTGCCCGTTGCAGGTCTTGACCGTCAGGACGCCGCCGTCCGGCATCGCGTCCCGGGCGTTGACCGCGAGGTTCAGCACCGCACTCTCGAACTGTCCCGGATCGAGCCGGACCGGATCGAGGACCGCGTCGAGGTCGAACCGGATCTCGACGGTCTCGCCGACGGCCCGCTTCAGCAGGGCCTGGAAGTCCTTGAGCAGCCGGTTGGGGTTGACGGTCTCGGGCCGGAGCACCTGGCGCCGGGAGAACGACAGCAGCTTCTCGGTGACCTCGGCCCCGCGCCGCGCCGCCGTCATCGCCGACGTGGCCAGCCTCTCGACGCGCTGCGGGTTGTCGGGCTTGCGCACGATCATGTCGAGGTTGCCGACGATGATGGTCAGCAGGTTGTTGAAGTCGTGCGCCACGCCCCCGGTCAACTGGCCGATGGCCTCCATCTTCTGAGCCTGGTTCAGGCGTTCCTCGGCCTCGCGCTGGCGCGTCGTGTCCATCACGACGCCCGCCATGGACCGGGGCTGGCCGCTCCCGTCGCGGTAGACCTTGCCCCGCATCGTGACCGAGCGGGCGGCCCCGTCCTCGGCCCTCCGGATGTGGCAGTCGATGTCGAGGCGGCCCGTCCCGATGGCGGCATCGAACGCCGCCCGCACGGCGTCTCGGTCCTCGGGGACGACGTGATCGACGAAGGTCCCGACGTCCCATGCCGCGACCGGAGCGCTGTGGCCGAAGATCGCGTCGTGCCTCGGCGACCGGCGCGCCGTGTTGCCACGGAGGTCGAGCTCCCAGTCGCCCATCTCGGCCGCTTCCAGCGCCAGGGCGAGGTTGTCGCGGGCACGCTGCAGCTCCGCCCGCCGGGCCTCCCGGTCCTCGGCGGCGGCCGCGGCCTGCGCGTACAGGAAGTCGACCTCGCGCAGGTAGACGCCGAGCAGGATGAAGCCGGCCACCAGGGCTTCCATCCGGCCCGCGAACCAGCCGACCGTGCCGCGGGCGGCGCCCGGAAGCGTGACCATGTTGTCGAAGACGAGCAGCAGAAGCGACACGGCCAGCCAGAGCTGGAGCACGGTCCGCAGGCGGGTCTTCCACCACAGCACGGCCAGCGCGATGACGGTCAGGGCGACCACGCCCGGCCCGATGCCCGAGGTGGTGAGCAGCCAGTAATCGTCGCCCTCGACGCATTTCGGCAGGAGGTGGACGTAGCGGACGGCCACCACGCCGGTGAGCGCGGCGGCCGCGACGGTCCCGGCGACGGTGGCCCAGCCGATCCGTCCGGCCTTTCCGCGCGGGGCCTGCGGCGGACGCTCGTCGCCCTCCAGGAGCGCGTAGGGCAGCGCGAAGAGCGGCGGCCCGAGATGCCAGAAGGTCCAGAGCCACGTCGTGGTGTCCGGCCCGTCGCCGAGGAGCCGACCCTGCGCGAGGACGTTCGGGAACGACAGCATCTGCAGGAAGACGACGAGCGTCACGTAGAGGCTGCCGGCCCCGAGCACGAGCAGCGGCGCCGAGCCGATGCGGCGGTACTGCGTGAGGAACAGGTACGTGGTCAGGCCGTAGACCACGATCAGCGCCGATTGGTAGACGGGCACGAAGCCCGGCATCGGCGGCATCGGGCGGTTGGCGAACGGCAGCAGCGCGAGGGTGACCGCCCCGAACAGGAGGCTGACGGCGACCGCGAGCCGACGCTGCGTCCGGCCGGCCCGGGCTGTCGCCAGGGTCGCCAGGGTCGGCGCCGTCGAGGACTCGCTCATCGTGTGCTCCGGACCGAAGCGGGATGGCTGGCTGCGCCGGCTGATCGCTCGCGAGACATCAGGTGTACCACGGCGCTTCTCGCTGTTCCACGCGAGGCATCGGAGCGTTCTCGTCCGTTAAAACGGCGAAGCTCGGCCGTCGCTCCCGTGCCGTGGCGGCGGTGGGCGACGGATGGCGGCCTTGGCGGAATCGCCTTGCCCGGCGAGCGTGGAGAGCTCTTTCCTGAAGGAGGCGGGTCCCCGGCGCGGACCGGAAGCGGTTCGAGCGGGGCATCGCCCAGCCCGTCGCGCGCACCGTACGGAAGCGAGTCCGGTTCGGTCAGCCGGGCCTACTACGCGCGCAGATTCAGCCGATAGCGATAGGCATCGCCTCGGAACAGGCCTTCCACGTACTCGATCATCACCGAGTCCTGATTGTAGCTGTGGCGCTTGATCAGCAGGCACGGGAGGGGCTGTTCGAAGGCGAAGATCTCGCACTCGTCAGCCGTCGGCATGGTCGCCTCCACCGTCTGCTCGCAGCGCACGAGGCGGCCGCCCGGGTGCCCGCTCAGGAAGGCGTAGACGGAACCGGAGAGGTCGCCGGTCTCGAGGGCGGGCACGGCGCGGATGTTGTACCAGGCGACCTCGCGCGACATCGGCACGCCGTCGCCGGAGCGAACGCGCGTCAGACGCAGGAACGGGGCCGTCGAGGGCAGGCCGAAGATCGATGCGATCGAGCGGTCCTCGGTGACCGCCCGATCGAGGATGCGCGAGGATGGGATCTTCCCCAGCTCCCGCATCTCCTCCGTGAAGCCCTTGAGCCGGTCCATACCCGGGCGCACGGGCTCGGGGGGACGGCGCACGAGGAAGCCGCAGCGCCCGCGCGGGACGAGCAGCTCGTTGTCGCTGAGTTCGGCATAGGCGCGTTGGACCGTCACGCGGCTGACCCCGAGGCTGTCGGCGAGCTGGCGCTCGGCCGGCAAGGTGACGCCCGGCGGCAGCGAGCCCGACAGGATCAGTTCGCGTAGCTGACCCTCGATCTGCCGGTACAGCGGCATCGCCGTGTCGGCGCGCAGGCGGAGGAGAGAGAGCACGGAGGGACGCTCGCCCTCCGCGAGGTCCGCCTCGACATCACCCTTGATCGTCCGATTTTTGGGGCGCACGTCCGATCGGCCTCCGGTACAGCTATTCGCAGTGTACAGGTTCGGAGCGCTCCATGCGCCTGTTCGTCGTCGGAAGCTTCGTGATCGCCTGCTCGGTCAAGGTCGCGCGGCTGCCGCAGGCGGGCGAGTCCCTCGATGGCTTGGCCTTCCTCGCCGAGCCTGGCGGCAAGGGCTTCAACCTCGCGCTCGCCGCGCACCAGCTCGGCGTCGAGGTGGACGGACTCTTCGCCGTCGGCACGGACGTGTTCTCCCCTATGGTCCGCGCCACCTTCGCGCGGGTCGGATTCGCCGAGGACATGCTGGTGCCGCATGCCGGCTCGACGGGCGCCGGCGTCGCGTTCGTCGACGCGGCCGGCGAGAACTGTCTCGCGGTCTGCCTCGGGGCCAACCTCGCCCTCGGTGCGGAGGACGTCCGAGCCGTCGCCGCCCGCCTCGAGCGAGCGGACCTCGTGGCGGCGACGTTCGAATCGCCGGACGCCTCGATCCGAGCGGCGTTCGCGCTCGCTCGGCAGGCGGGCATCCCCACGCTGCTGAATCCCTCCCCGATGCGCCCCATCGACCCGGCGATCCTGGCCGATACCGCGATCCTCGTCGTCAACGCGGTCGAGGCCGCCGACCTCGGCCTGGGGACTCCCGACGCCATCGCGGACGCCACGGAAGCGACGCCGGGGATCGCCGCCCTGCTCTCCGGAGGCCTCGGACTGCTGATCGTGACCCTGGGAGAGCGCGGCGCGGTGGCGTTCCGCCCCGGACTGTCCCCCCTCCGCCAGCCGGCCTTCGCGGTCGCGGCGGTCGACACGGTCGGCGCGGGGGACGCGTTCACGGCCGGGCTTATCGCGGGCCTGCTCGCGGGAGAGCCCCTCGACGCGATCCTGCGGCAGGCCGCGGCCTGCGGTGCGCTCACGACCTGCCAGTTCGGGGCTTTCGAGGCCTTTCCGACCGCGCAGGTGCTGGCCGCCTTCCTCCGCGACGCCGATATGTGAGTCACGCCGCGCCCAGGCGCTTCGTCGTCTGCCCGCTGAAGAGCGCGAGCGACGTGACGATGCTCAGCAAATCGGCCTGCCGCTTCGTTCCGGTCTTGTTGAAGATCGAGTTGAGCTGGGTGCGGACGGTGCTTGTCTGGACGCCGACGCTCTCGGCGTAGCTCTGCAGACGCAAGCCTCCGGCGAGCGCCTGGAGCAACCGCGCCTCCGCCGGGGTCAGGTCGAACAGCATGTTCAGCAGGCCGTCGTCCGGAACCGCCCGCGCGCCGACATGCACGAGAACGAGGAGCACCGCCGAGGCACCGAAGACGTCGCCGGGGCGCTGCTTCAGGCGCATGACATGAGCGATCTGAGGACGGTGATCAGAGTAGCTGCGCACCGGCATGGTCTGCGCCGGGCGCCGGCCGCCAACGACGTTGCCGATCGCGTCCTGCAGCAGCTTGCTGTTGATCAGGCTCTTGAAGAGCTGGCCGCCGTGCTGGCCGGGGGGCAGGACCTCCTCCCGCTCCTGCAGCCGGGCATTCATGGTCAGCACCCGACCCGAGGCCGACAGAACGGCGGCGGGGAGTCCGATCTGGCTGAGCGTCGCGGTCGTGACGCGGCCGCGCTCGCAGCTGAACTGGGCGCTGAGCTCGCAGGCGCGCACGAGGTGTGGTCGCAAGGCGTCAAGTCCGGGCAGGACGGAGGCCTCATGGGGGCCGGTTTGAGCCCGCCGTTCGGCGGTGACGATCGCGATGTCGCCTGTCGAAAGGGGAATCGTTGTGCCCACCTGCCAGAACGGCCTGTCGCCTTCGCGGGGCCAGCCTTCGTAGGAGGCCGGCACGAGGTCGACGTCGCGCGTGAAGCCCGCCTGGGCGTCGGTGCGCCACGGCGCCATCCGACCGCTGCTGCGCCCCGCGCCGGTCTGGTGACCGAGGCGCTGCTCCAGGGCCGGTGAGGCGATCCAGCGGGAGGTCCCGACGGGCGGGAGCACCGTGAGCACAGCGCCGTCCGAGTTCGCCATATCGCCGATGGACTGGAGGACGTCGGGCCAGAGTTCCGGCGTGCCCGCAGCCTCGTAGATCCGGTCGATAAGCGCTTCCCGCATTGGCACGTCCCGCGACGATTCTTCTGACCGCGGTAATACCAATATCAGTCCAAAACCGACATTTGCATCCTTCAAACAGAGGATGCCGTCCGGCAGGGACGGTGCGCCGAGGGCCGTTTCGACGGACTCACCGCCCCCCGGCCCCGGACACGCGGCGTCGACACGGCCGCCCGGAGCGCCGGCGCGGCTGTGTAAGTGCCTGGCGCCACGGTGCTTTGTCGCCCGACCGGGACGCCGGCGGCGAGCGCGGCGCGGCGCTGGCAGCGCCATCCGCCGAACAGAGGATGCCAGGGTTCCCGCCCTCCCTAGTGTGTCGACGCGAGGGAGGAACAGCCATGAAAACAGTCGTCGCCACCGCCGTGGTCGTCTTGTTCTGCGCCGGCGCCCGCGCCGACGAGCTGAACGACATGCCGGACATCGCGTGTGCCCAAGCGTCGTCCGCCGTGGAGCGCGATCACATCGGGTGCCCGGGCACCGACAGGGCGGCCGCGGGGTCCCGGGCGGCCGCCTCGCCCCTCGACCGCGCGGAAGACGACTGACCGGATTCCCGGTGCCATGAGCGTCGTCGCCACGGCACTGCTCACCGGCGCGAGTCTCGGTCTGTCCATCGCCGCGCCGATCGGGCCGACGAGCTTGCTGTGCGTTCAGCGAACGCTGTCAGGCGGCCTGTCGACCGGCCTCGCCACCGGGCTCGGTGTCGCCACCGTGCACCTGACATACGGGGGTCTCGTCATGCGCTGGGGCGCGGAGCTCGCCGCGGTGTGGTCGAACGGCGCCGTTCTCTCCCTGATCTCGGAGGCGGTGCTTCTCGCCCTCGCGGTCCGGGTGCTTCGCAGCGTCTCGGTGCTGCAGGAGGGCCGCGCGTGCTGCGACACCCTGGCGGTGAGCTACGGCAGCGCGGTCGTGCTGGCCCTGACGAATCCGGTCACCCCCGTGCTGTTCCTGGCCGCGATGCCGGCCTTCCTCGAGCGCGGGACCGCACCGTTCCCGGTCCTGGCGGCCGGTGTCTTCGTCGGCTCGTTCGGCTGGTGGGTTGTGCTCAACACCGCGGTGTCCCTGCTCCGGCGCTGCGTGACCAGCCAGGTCCTGAATCGGATGAACACGGCCGCGGGCCTTCTTCTCGCCCTCCTGGCGCTGAGCTTGCTCGTCCGGGGGCTGGACGGTGGCACGGCGGCCCGTTCGAGCAGCGCGGGCGTGAGCGGGGTGTCGGGCGCGGGCACCCGAGCGCCGAGCCGGCTCTGAGCCGCCGCGCAGCGCGGGACGCGATCTCGCCCCGGCTCGCAGCGCGGTCGACAGCGTGGCCGCCCCCGGTCGTGTCGGCGGTGATACCGCGGACCGGATCCGGAGAGCCGCGCCCGTCAGGAGCGTCGGAGGCGTACGGTGGACGCGGGCCGCGTCACTGCCTGCCAGGCACGGTGCCGTGGACGGCGTTGCGCCATGCCTCCGCGCCCCCGGCTTGGTGCCAGAGCCACGCCGTTGCCGCCACCCAGGGGCCACCAATCAGGATGAAGGCGATCAGACCCATGTCGTCCCTCCTCGGCTAGGGAACGCCAGCCTACGCCAAATCGACGCGAACGCCAGGTGGACCTGTCCCGGCCGCGCGCGCGCCGGGGCCGCTCGGCGTCTCGGCACGTCAGCCGACGGGGCCGGCATCGAGCGACACGCGGAAGCGCATCCGCACCACGCCCGTGTCGTCGCGGACCGCCGCGATGTAATCCTGGCGCCCGGGCCGGTCGGAGAGCCCCTGCGCGATCCGCGTCATGATCTTCACGGCCTGCGACCGGGCGGCTTCGAGACCGGGCAGGTCGTAGCCGTCCTTGTCGCGGACGAGCTCGGTTCCGTCGTGCAGGTCGATGAAGAAGCGGGGCATGGGCGGCTCGGCGGGGGGATCCGTCCGCTACGCTAAGCAGTTTCCGCACCGGCCCGCGTACCCCTTTTCGGCAGGTCGCCGTCGCGGCGCTCCCGTGATCGCGCCGGCACCGGCGGTGGCTCGGGACGGGCCGGGCGACGGCCCTAGCGGTAGTCGCCCGGGGTCAGACCGTGCCGGGCCATCTTGTCGTAGAGGGTCTTGCGCGGCAGGCCGAGGGCTTCCGCGGCGGCGCGGACATCGCCGCCGGCCATGATCAGCTCGTCGCGGATCAGCTGCCGCTCGAAGCGATCGACCTGATCGGTGAGGCTGGCGGCGGCCCTCTCGGCCGCGGGCTGCGCCGCCGCCGCGAGGCCCAGCGCGCAGCGCTCGGCGAAATGGCCGAGCTCGCGGACGTTGCCGGGCCAGGCGTGGCGGCGCAGGTGCTCGCGGATCGCCGGCGTGACGGGCGGCACCGGGCGCCCGAACTTCTCCGCGGCCCGGCGCAGGAAGTGCTGGAACAGCAGCAGCACGTCCTCCCCGCGGTCGCGCAGGGGCGGGATCGCGATCGTGATGACGTTGAGCCGGTGATAGAGGTCGTCGCGGAAGGTGCCCTGCGCGGCCGCCTGCCCGAGATCGACCTTCGTGGCGGCGACCACGCGCATGTCGACCGGGCGCACCTCGTTGGTGCCGAGCGGTTCCACGGTGCGCTCCTGGAGCACGCGGAGGAGCTTGACCTGCAGCGGCAGCGGCATGCTCTCGATCTCGTCGAGGAAGAGCGTGCCGCCCTGCGCGTGCTCGATGCGGCCGACCCGGCGCTTGAGGGCCCCGGTGAAGGCGCCGGCCTCGTGCCCGAACAGCTCGCTCTCCACGACGCTGTCGGGCAGCGCCCCGCAATTCATGGCCACGAGGTTTCGCTCCGCGCGGCGGCTCCACCGGTGCAGGGCGCCGGCCACGACCTCCTTGCCGGACCCGGTCTCGCCGAAAACCAGCACGTCGACGTCGGCCTGCGCCACCTCGCGCACCAGGGCGCGCAGGCCCACGATCTCCGGGGAGGTCCCGAGGAAAGCCGGATCCTCCTCGATCGCCGCGTCGAGCCGGGCCCGCAGCGCCCGGTTCTCGATCACGAGCCGCCGCCGCTCCAGCGCCCGGCGCACGGACACGACGAGCGCCTCGGCGGGATAGGGCTTGGCCAGGAAGTCGTAGGCCCCGTCCTGCATGGCGGCCACCGCCATGCGGATGTCCCCGTGGCCGGTGATCAGGATCACCGGCAGGTCGGGGTCGACCCGGCGCAGCCGCGTCAGGAGGGCGACGCCGTCGAGCCCCGGCAGCCGCACGTCGGTGACCACCACGCCGGGCGGCGCGGCCAGGATCGCCGCGAGCGCCGGCTCGGCGGCCGCGAAGGCCTCGACGGCGAAACCCTCGAGCTCCAGGCTCTGGCCGTTGGCCCGGCGCACGTCGGCCTCGTCGTCGATGAAGACGACGCGCTCGGTCCCCGCCTGCGCGTCCGCCGGTCCGCTCACGGTGTCGCTCCCACGGGCTTGCCCACGTTCGGGACCGCGTCCGCCGCCCGGATCATCTCCATCCGGAAGACCGTCCCGGCGCCGTCGCCGCCGGCCAGGATCAGGTTCCCGCCGCAATCCTCCACGATCCCGCGGGATATGGCGAGGCCCAGGCCGAGGCCGTCCGCCTTGGTCGTGAAGAAGGCGTCGAAGATCTGGCCGCGCACCTCCGCGGGGATCCCGGGCCCGGTATCGGTCACCTCGATCGCGACGCGCTCGTCGCCCTCGACGAGGTGCAGGCTGACGCGGGCCTCGGCCCGACCCGCCACGGCGTCGACGGCGTTCTGCAGCAGGTTGACCAGGACCTGCTCCAGCCGCGGGCCGTCCCCGAGGACGCGCAGATCCGGGGCGGGCCGGTCCGCCTCCAGCGGGACGTGCAGCGCGGCGGCGCGCGCCGCCACGAGCTCCAGCGCGTTCGCCACCACCTCACGCAGGGAAACCGGTTCCCGCCGCGGCGAGGCGCGGCGGGCGAAGCCCTTGAGTTGCCGGGTGAGGCCGGCGATGCGGTCGGTGAGCCGCCCGATGGCGGCGGCATTCTCGGCCGCGTCCTCGCCCCGCCCGCGGCGGATCAGGATCGCGGCATTGTCCGCGTAGGAGCGGATCGCCGCCAGCGGCTGGTTGATCTCGTGGGCCATGCTGGCCGCGAACTGGCCCAGCGCCGCGAGCCGGCCGGCCTGCGCCAGTTCGCGGCCGAGGCGCTCGCGCTCGGCCTCGGCGCGCTGCCGCTCCGCGATCTCGGCGCGCAGCTGGGCATTGGTCTCCCGCAGCGCCCGCGTCCGCGCCTCGACGCTCGATTCCAGCTCCGCCCGGCGCGCCGCGGCCTCGGCGAGCCGCGCCCGGGTCCGGCGGCCGCGATCGGTGAGCGCGAAGATCCCGTACCCGGCGAATGCCGTGACGAGGGCCGCGATGATCCAGGCCTGCAGGCGTTCCCGCTCGACGGCGGTGCCGAGCGGCGTCAGCGTCCGCAGCTGCCAGTCCGTGCCCGGTACGGGCGCCTGCGACAGGATCGCGCTCCAGGCCGGCAGCGACCCGCGCCCGACCCGCACCACGTCCGGCTCGCCCGCGACCGGATGGAGCGGCAGGCGCTCCAGGCGGGCGTTGCCGAATTCCTGTCCCGCCTCGATCCGGGCGCGTTCGGCCGCGTCGACGGCGTTGAGCGAGTCGAAGCGCCAGCCCGGCTCGCTGGTGACGAGGACGATGCCACGGGCGTCGGTGACGAAGGTGACCTCGCGGGCGGCCCGCCACGCCGACTCGACGGCGTCGAACTCGACCTTCACCACGACGACGCCGCTCCCGGCCCCGATCCGGCGCGCGAGGTACAGGCCCGGCCGGCCGCTGACCGTCCCGAGGGCGAACTGGGAGCCGGCGCCGCCGGCCAGGGCCTGCTTGAAATACGGGCGGAACCCGTAGTCCCGGCCGACGAAGCTGCGATCCTCGCCCGCGTTGCTCGCCGCGACCGTGAGTCCGTCGGCGCGGATGATGTAGATGACCGCCGAACCCGTGGCGGCGGCGACCTGGGCGAGCCGCCGGTCGACACGGTCGAGGAGGTCGCGCCCGGGATCGGGACCGACCGCGGCGGCAACCTCGGGGTCGGCCGCGAGCGCCAGCGGCAGGGACGCCTGCTTCTGCATCTCCGCGAGCAGGACGCCGACCTGAAGGCCGATCGCCGAACGGGCGCCGCGCCGCAGGTCCGAGAGGGCCCAGCGCTCCGCGGCGCGCCCGGCGAGCCACGCCGTCACGAGGATCGCGCAGAGCCCGACCACGACGGCGACACCCCGGCGCGAAGGCGGGCGGTGACCGGAGGGCGAGTGCCCGCTCACCGACGGCGGGCCAGTGCGGAGATCCGGACCGTCCCGGCCGGCGGCGTGCGGGAATCCGCAAGACCACCCGCGGCCCTGCCGGGAGCCTGCTTGAAAAAAGCTATCTTCTGCAAGTCGTTAAAGAAATGTAGCGGCCGTCGGTCAATTGGCATGCCGGTTGCCATTCTCGTCGCGAAACGCAGCCATGTCGTCAGAGAACGGCTGCGCGCCGGAAGGCCAACAGCAAGCGCGGACACCGCCGGGACACCCCGACGCGAGCCGCCCCGCCCGAAACCCGAGACAGGGAGAACGCCCGATGGCTGCCGTACCGTCACCACTCACCGCCCCGCATCCGCCCGCCAAATCGAAGCCGCTGTACCGGACCCTGTACTTCCAGGTCCTGGTCGCCGTCGCGATCGGCATCCTGCTCGGCCATTTCTACCCGCAGCTCGGCGCCGAGTTGAAGCCGCTGGGCGACGCCTTCATCAAGCTCGTCAAGATGATCATCGCGCCGGTGATCTTCCTGACCGTCGTCTCCGGCATCGCCGGGATGACCAACCTCGAGAAGGTCGGTCGGGTCGGCGGCAAGGCGCTGATCTACTTCCTGACGTTCTCGACGCTGGCGCTGATCGTCGGCCTCGTCGTCGCCAACGTGCTCCAGCCGGGCAACGGCCTGCACATCGATCCGAAGTCGCTCGATCCGAAGGCGGTCGCCACCTACGCCGGCAAGGCGAAGGAGCAGAGCATCGTCGACTTCCTGATGAACATCATTCCCACGACGGCGGTCGGCGCCTTCGCGGGCGGTGAGATCCTGCAGGTGCTGTTCTTCTCGGTGCTGTTCGGCTTCGGCCTCGCCTTCCTGGGCGACCGCGGCAAGCCGGTGCTCGACATCATCAAGGTCCTGTCCGAGGCGATCTTCGGCGTCGTCAACATCATCATGAAGGTCGCCCCGATCGGCGCCTTCGGCGCGATGGCGTTCACGATCGGCAAGTACGGGATCAGCTCGCTGGCCAACCTCGCCTACCTCGTCGGCGCCTTCTACCTGACGTCGGCGATCTTCGTGCTGGTCGTGCTCGGGGCGGTCGCCCGCTACAACGGCTTCTCGATCATCAAGCTCATCCGTTACATCAAGGAAGAGCTGCTCCTCGTGCTCGGCACGTCGTCCTCCGAGTCGGCACTGCCCTCGCTGCTGGAGAAGATGGAGCGGGCCGGCTGCTCGAAGCCGGTCGTCGGCCTCGTGGTGCCCACGGGCTACTCGTTCAACCTCGACGGCACCAACATCTACATGACCATGGCGGCGCTGTTCATCGCGCAGGCGACCGACACGCCGCTGAGCTACGGTGAGCAGGCGCTGCTGCTGCTCGTCGCCATGCTGTCGTCCAAGGGCGCCGCCGGCGTCACCGGCTCGGGCTTCATCACCCTGGCGGCGACGCTCGCCGTGGTGCCCTCCGTGCCGGTGGTCGGCATGGCACTGATCCTCGGCGTCGACCGCTTCATGTCGGAGTGCCGCGCGCTGACCAACTTCATCGGCAACGCGGTGGCCTGCATCGTGGTGGCGCGCTGGGAGAACGAGGTCGACGAGGCCAAGCTCGCCGCGGCCCTGTCCGGCCAGACCATGGCGCCGCTTCCGCCCGCGCCGGCTCTCCAGCCGGCCGAGTGAGCCCGCGGCGTCGCGGGCCGCGCACGGCGCAGCGCGCGACGCCGTGACGGTGGAAAACGCACGCCGCGCCGCGGATCCCACCGCGGCGCGGCTCTCGCATGCCGAAGGAACGCGGCCGAAGGAACGCGACGGAGCCGCGGCCCGACGCCGCCGAACGCTGTCAGGCCGCGTCGAGGGTGTGGGGCGCAAAGGCGGCGACGACCGGCCGGAACGCGCCGACGATCGCGGGGTCGAGCCGCCCCGCCATGCCCTCCAGGATCGCGTAGGCCGCCTCGCTCGCCATGGGCTGCTTGTAGGGCCGCTGCTCGATCAGGGCCGCGTGGATGTCGCAGACGGTGACGAGGCGGACGAGGTCGGGGATCTCCTCCCCCTTGAGCCGGTCCGGATAGCCCGACCCGTCGAGCATCTCGTGGTGCGACCGGACGACGTGCAGCATCTGCTGCTCGAAGCCCTGATCGACGAGCATGCTGTAGCCCTTCTCCGGATGCAGCCGCATGACGGCCAGCTCGGCGTCGTCGAGCCGGCCCGGCTTGTTGAGGATGGCGGCCGGGATGTGGATCTTGCCGACGTCGTGCAGCAGGGCCGCCTTGGTCAGGCGGTGGCGCTCCTGCTCGCCGAGGCCGAGGCTCGCCGCGAAGGCCGCCGCCAGACCGGCGACCAGCAGGCAGTGCTGGTGCGTGGCGTCGTCGAACTGGCGGACCGCCCGGACCCAGTCGCGGATCCCGGTGTCCCGGATCGCGAGGTCGATGGCCTGGGTTCCGTTGTCGATGACGCCGGGCGTGATCGGCTGGTCGGGCACGAACACCGAGGCATAGAATCCGCGCACCGCCGCGGCCGTCCGCACGGCGCAGGCCGGCAGGGGCTCGTCCGCGAAGGTCGCGAGGCGCGCGGCCGCGCGCGGCGCCCCCAGCGTCTCCCGCAGGCGATCCGTGTCGAAGGGCGCGCACAGCGTGTGGGTCGCGCCGAGGGCGACGCCGAGCAGCCGGGTTCGCGGGCTGTCGGTGTGGAGCAGGACGGTCAGCGGAGCGCCGTGCCGGACCTCCGCGAGACGGCGGCGGAGACGCTCGACGGAGCTCGCGCCCAGATCGTGCACGTCGGTGACGATCGCGGTCGCGCCGCCGAGGGGCAATTCCGCGGCGCGCAGATCGTGGAGCTCACAGGACAGGCCATCGGACAGGTCCTGGGCCAGGCCCTGGCTGCGTGCGGGATCGTCCGTGATGAGGAGTATCCGGCCCATCGGCACGCCTTCCGGACCGCGCCTTACGGGAACATCGCGTCGACCGTGTCCTGCGATACCGAGGCGTCGCCGGGCAGGACGGGGCCGTTGAGCAGGGCCGCCTCCTCGCTGCGCGTGTCGGCCGTCGGATTCGGCCGCGACGGCGGGTCGCCGGGACCGGACCAGACGCGCAGCATCTCGCCGATCCGCTCCTCGACGAGGACGATCGTGCGCACGACCTTCGAGATCCGCTGGCCGGTGAGGTCCTGGAAATTGCAGGATTCGAAGATCGTCTGCATCTCGATCTGGATGGCCTGGGCGTCGGCCCGGTTGGCGTCCTCGCCCGACCGTCTCACGATGCCGCGCGCGAGCGTATCCACCTTCTCCGAAGCCGTCAGGATCGCGTTGGTGGCGTCCTCGGTGCCCTGCACCACGGCGAGGAGCTCGTCCCGCGCGCGGCTCGTCTCCTGCTCCTGCCGGAGGTCGGCGATCTCCTGGCGCGTGCGCGCGATCGCGTCGGAGATCGACAGGAGCTGGGTCCGGAGGAGCCCAACACCCTCTTCGATGGAGGCAACGTCCGGCAGAGCGCGGGCCATGATCGGTAATCGCCATGCGGTTTATATTGGCCGGTGAAACTATCGGCGACCTCTTAAGCCGCGCTTAATGGCACTTATCTCGACGCGATTCTGTGCCACTCCGGCCGATCGTGACTGTGCAATATCCTATTTCCACGTCATCCACACGTCAAAGCACGCCGAACGTGCGCCGAACCCGCGCTTCGTCTTGTCGACCGCTTCGCGCGACGTCGACGCGACGATCTCCGCCTGGCCGAAGAGTGCGATCTCGCCGCGTTACCGATGAGGGCTGGAACAGCGGCGCTCTCAACTGTTGGTTGATGCTAACGAACTATTCCGGCGCCCGCTCGGTAGCACATGTGCGTGAACGGCTCGACTTTGAGCAGTGATGCGCGGAGAAAAGTAAGCTTTTGATGCTCTCTCGAGCTCGGTGGTTCCGATTTCGAGTTGGGATGTGAGCAGGGCAATCCGAGCGGCGTCGCGCTTGCTCGACCTCCGGGAACGGGCCGCGCGCTTCGCGCGGGCACGCGGAGGCGCGACGGCCGTGGAGTTCGCCCTGGTGGCCCTGCCGTTCTTCGCGCTGGTCGGGGCCTGCCTCGAGAACGGGATCGTGTTCTGGGAGCAGGAGATCCTCCAGCAGGCGGTGTCCGACGCCAGTCGGCAGATCTACACGGGCACGTTCCAGACGACGAACGCCGGCACAACCGACCCCGCGACGTTGATGAGCCGCTTCCGGACGGCGATCTGCACGCAGCCGAACGGCACGCCCCGGGTCACGATCTTCACCTGCGCCAACGTCCGGGTCAGCGTGATGAAGGTGGCCGATTACGGGTCCGCCACCCCGGTCTCGCCGGTCGCGACCAACGCCAGCGGTGCGAGCGACTGGAACCCGAACTTCGCCAGCTACGCCTGCGCCGGGAACTCAGCCATCGTGATCGTGCAGGCCGCGGTCGACATCCCGGTCTTCTTCCCGCTGCTCGGTGCCGCCGTGCCCAACCTGCCGAACAAGCGGCGGGTGCTGCAGGCCGCGACGGTGTTCAAGGTGGAACCCTACACCGCACCGTCGGGGTGCTCGTGATGGGCGGCCTGCCGATCGGCCTGAGCCGCTTCCGCCGCGATGAGCGCGGGATCGCCGCCGTCGAGTTCGCGCTCGTCCTGCCCCTGCTGATCGTCCTGTATTTCGGGACCGCCGAGCTGACGCGCGTCGTCGACGCGACCCGGAAGCTGACCCTGTTCGCGCGCACGCTGGGCGATCTGTCCGGACGGGTGGACAACGCTCTGGCGACCCAGAACGGGATGGCTCTGGCGACGCAGGACGGGATGACGAAGATCACCAGCGCAGCGACCGCGATCCTGCGCCCGCTGGACGCGTCCGGCCTGCAGATCGTGGTCAACGCGATGGGCGTGGAAACGGTCAACGGGTCGCTCAAGGGCTTCGTCTGCTCCAGCTGGCCGCAGAACGCCACGAAGCGCCCGGCCAACCAGGCCAACGGGAGCAACGGACTCCCCGCCACGCCGGCCGCCTATCAGTTCGACGGGGCCCGCTACATCCTGGCGGAAGTCACGATGCCCTACACCCCGATCATCGGGAGTGCCCTGTACCGCTGGATCTTCGGCGGCCGCGGATTGACCTTCACGCGGCAGATCCCGTGGTCCGAGCGCACCCCCAGCGAGATCGTCATGCCGGGCGGCACCGCCTGCCCGGTCTACAACTAATGGTCGAGGGAAGGCCCGTGTCGGTGTTCCGCATCCGGTTGAACCGCGCTCTCAGGCTGGCCGTCGCGGCGTTTCCGCGGGCGCGCTCCGGTCAAGTCGCGCTGACGTTCGCGCTCGTGACGCTGCCGGTCATGTTCGCCACGGCGGCGGCGATCGATTACGGGCGCCGCAACGCCGCGAAGACCCAGCTCGACACCGCCCTCGACGGCGCCGTGCTCGCGGTGATGTCGCAGAAGACCAACACGATCCCGGCGACGACCTTGCAGAACATGGAGACGCAGTTCCGCGCCGAGGCCGCCAAGGTTCCGGGCGTCACGGTGACCTCGTTCGTCCCCGGCGCGCCGGTGAACAGCGCGAAGACGCTGAGCCTCACCGCCACCTACACGGCGACGGTCAAGACCAGCCTGGCATCGATGATGCAGATCCCGGCCATGCCCATCAGCGGCACGTCCTCGGCGACCCGCAACACTTCGCAGTACATCAACTACTACCTGCTGCTCGACAACTCGCCGTCGATGGGGCTCGCGGCGACCGATGCCGACGTGAGCAACATGAAGCGCGCGACCAACGGGTGCGCGTTCGCCTGCCACCAGCACACCTTCGACAACAAGGGCAACATCATCGGCGACGATCAGAACGACTTCTACCATGTGGCGTCGCGGAACAACATCAAGCTCCGCATCCAGGTTCTGAGGGACGCGGTCTCGGCGCTCGTCGATCAGGCGAATGTCAGCATGTTGCTGCCGCAACAGTTCCAGATGGAGATGTGGACCTTCAACGATTCGGTGACGCAGACGCGGCTGCAGGCGATGACGCCGACCTTGAACAATATCAAGACCGCGACCCCGAATATCGATATCGCCTACGCCTACTACAATCAGTCCGACAATCAGACCGATTTCGAGCGGGCCATCGCGAAGATGAACGCGACGATCCCGGCCAGCGGCGACGGGCTGACTCCGGACAAGCCGATCCGGTTCCTGTTCATGGTCACCGACGGCGTCGAGGACACCGGCGGCAGCGTCACCAACCAGAGCGCGGGTTTCCAGATCCAGAGCAACCGCTTCATCGGGCCGCTGAGTCCCTCGACCTGCACGAATCTCAAGAACAAGAACGTCAAGATCGGGATCATCTACACGCAGTACCTGCCGATCTACGATAACGATTTCTACAACAGCTACGTCAGGCCGTACGAGTCGAAGATCGGGCCGGCCCTGCAGGCCTGCGCGTCCGACGGCATGTATTTTCCGGTGACCACGAACGGTGACATCACCGCCGCCATGCTGAAGCTTTTCAGCACCACGCTCGCGAGCGTGCGCCTGAGCAACTGACGCGCCGCGCCCCGCTCACGTCGTCGCCGGTGATCCGAGGACGTTGACCCACAGGACGGTGGTCTGGCTGCGCGGGTCGGGATTGCTGAAGCGGTGCGGCCGCCGGCTCTCGAAGCGGAAGCTGTCGCCCTCCGCGAGCTGGAGCGTCCGCGCCTCGACGATCAGGGTGAGGCGCCCCGCGAGGACGAGGCCGGCTTCCTCGCCGTCGTGGCTGAAGGGCTCGTCGCCGGTGCTCGCGCCGGGCTTCAGCACCATGTGGAACAGGCTCATCCCCTGCGTACCCCCTGGCGGGGTCAGGAGCTGCTTGGTGATGCCGGCCCGCCAGAGCTGAAGTTCCGGCCGGTCCTTCCGGAACACGACGATGGGATCCGGGTCGGGCGCGTCCGGCCCCGCTTCGAACAGGCCGCCGATCCCGATCTGCAGCGTGTCGGCGAGCAGCGCCAGGACTCGCAGGGACGGCGACGACAGGCCCCGCTCGACCTGGCTGATGAAGCCGATCGACAGGCCCGTGCTGGACGCCACCGCCTCCAGCGAGAGTCCGCGCGCGCGACGCAGGCCGCGCAGGCGCTGACCCACAGCCCGGTCGACCGGTTCCGGACCCGTTGCCTCGCCTCGGGGGATGCTCACCGTCACGCCAGCCTGCCTCTCGTGCGCTTCTTCATGCACGTGAAAGTCGCTTGCGTCGATACCGAAAACGTGCGGTATTCTTCACGAGAATGAAATCGGGCCCGGCTTCCGCCGCGTGACCCGGGCACTGCACGGGAGCGGCACCATGGGAAGACGGTTGGCCAAGCTGTGTCTGTCGTCGGCGCTGCTCCTCGGCGTCCTCGGCGCCCCCGTCGGCGCGCAGGCCCTGAAGGTGGGATCGACGCCCACCGGCCTGCCCTTCACCTTCCTCGATACCAAGACGAACAGCATTCAAGGCGTGATGGTCGACCTCGTCAACGCGGTCAGCAAGGAGGCGGGTTTCACGGTCGCGGTCGAGCCGCTGCAATTCTCGACGCTGATCCCGGCGCTCACCGCCTCGAAGATCGATATCATCGCGGCGGCGATGTTCATCACGCCGCAGCGCAAGGAGGTCGTGTCGTTCTCGGCGCCCGTCTACAGCTACGGCGAGGGGCTGATCGTCCCGAAGACCGACATGAAGGACTACACGTCCTTCGCTGACCTGAAGGGCGAGACGGTGGGCGCCCAGGTCGGCACCGCCTTCGTCGAGCCGCTGAAGAAGTCGGGCCTCTTCAACGAGGTGAAGATCTACGACGCGATCCCCGACATCATCCGGGACGTCAATTCCGGGCGGCTGAAGGCCGGCTTCGCCGACGCGCCGATCCTCGCCTACTACGTCAAGCAGGGCCTGTTTCCCGGCGTCCGCCTCGTCGAGACCTTCAAGCCGACCGTCGTCGCCTCGGTCGGCCTCAGCGTCCGCAAGACCGACACCGAGCTCCTCGCCAAGATCGACAAGGCGCTCGCCAAGCTGAAGGCCGACGGGACGCTCCAGGCGATCCTGACCAAGTGGGGTCTGCCGCCGTCGGCCGACCGGTCCTGACCTTCATGCGCGAGTTCCTCGCCGACGCCCAGGACTACCTGCCGATCCTGCTGCAGGGCGTGCAGCTCACGATCCTGATCACGATCGCGTCCCTGGTGGTCTCGACGCTGCTCGGGCTGGTCTGGGCGGTGATGCGGGTCTCCGGCATCGCGATCCTGTCGGGCTTCAGCGCGGTGATGATCAACATCCTGCGCGGCATCCCGATCATCGTGCAGCTGTTCTACATCTACTTCGTGATGCCCGATTTCGGCCTGTCGCTCACCGCGGTCCAGGCGGCGATCATCGGGCTCGGCATCGCCTACTCGGCCTATCAGGCCGAGAACTTCCGCGCCGGCATCGAGGCGGTGGATCGCGGCCAGGTCGAGGCGGCGCTGTCGATCGGCATGGGCTGGAGCATGACCATGCGGCGGGTGATCCTGCCGCAGGCGATCCGGATTGCGCTGCCGCCCTACGGCAACATCATGATCATGATGCTCAAGGACTCGTCGCAGGCCTCGACCATCACGGTCGCCGAATTGGCGCTCCAGGGAAAGCTGATCGCCTCGTCGACCTTCAAGAACACCAGCGTCTACACGCTGGTGGCGCTGATGTACCTCGCGCTGAGCCTGCCGCTGATCCTGCTGGTCCGCCACTTCGAGGCGAAGGGACGGCATCGATGATCGTGCTGGAGGACGTCCGCAAGCATTACGGCGCGCTGGAGGTGATCAAGGGCGTCTCGGCCGAGGTCACCAAGGGCGAGGTCGTCTGCATCATCGGGCCCTCGGGATCCGGCAAGTCGACCCTCCTGCGCTGCATCAACGGGCTCGAGGCCTACGACGGCGGCGAGATCCGCGTCGACGGGCAGCGGGTCGACCGGGACAAGCGCGGCATCAAGGCGATCCGCACTCGGGTCTCCATGGTCTTCCAGCGCTTCAACCTGTTCGCCAACCGGACGGCGCTCGAGAACGTCGTCGAGGGGCCGATCCACGTGAAGGGCGAGCCCCGGGGCGAGGCCGAGGAGCGGGCGCGCGCCCTGCTCGCCCGGGTCGGGCTCTCGGGCAAGGAGCACGCCCGGCCGAACGAGCTCTCCGGCGGGCAGCAGCAGCGCGTCGCGATCGCCCGGGCGCTCGCCATGCGGCCGGAGGCGATCCTGTTCGACGAGCCGACCTCGGCCCTCGATCCCGAGCTCGTCGGCGACGTGCTGAAGGTCATGCGCGCCCTCGCCGACGAGGGTATGACGATGCTCGTGGTCACCCACGAGATCGGCTTCGCCCGCGAGGTCGCCGACCGGGTCCTCTTCCTCGACGGCGGCCGTCTCGTCGAGCAGGGGCCGGCCGCCGAGGTCCTCAACCGGCCGCAGAATCCGCGTACCCGGGACTTCCTGCAGCGCGTGCTGCACCCGCTCTAGGACACGCCGTGGCCGAACCGTTCCCGCTCGCACCCTCGCTCTGGGCCACGACGGCGGCGCCCGCGCCGGACACGCCGCCGCTGGCCCGATCCGGCCTGGCCGAGGTGGTGATCGTCGGCGGCGGGTTCTGCGGCCTGTCCACCGCCCTGCATCTCGCCGAGCGCGGCATCCGACCCGTTGTGCTCGAGGCGCAGGAGGTCGGCTACGGCGGGTCCGGTCGCAACGGCGGCCAGGTCATCCCGGGCCTGAAATACGATCCCGCCGACCTCGTGGCGCGGTTCGGTCGGGAGCGCGGCGAGCGGCTCGCGCGCTTCGCCGGCGGGACCGCCGACGTCGTGTTCGACCTCATCGCCCGGCACGGGATGGACGTGCCGCATTCCCGCGCCGGCTGGATCCAGGGCGCCCACACCGAGGCCGGGCTCGCCGAGGTCGCCAAGCGGGCGGCCCAGTGGGCGGATCTCGGTGCGCCCACCCGCGTCCTCGACAGGGCCGAGACCGAGCAGCTGCTGGGGACCGACCGCTATCTCGGCGGCTGGCTCGACGGCCGCGGCGGGGCGATCCAGCCCCTGAGCTACGCCCGCGGCCTCGCCCGGGCCGCCCAGAAGGCCGGCGCCACGATCCACGGCGGATCCCCGGTCACCGGCCTCGAACGGACCGGATCGGGCTGGACCGTCACCACGGCCCAGGGCGAGCGGGTGACGACCGGCCGGGTCGTGCTGTGCACCAACGGCTACACGGGCGGCCTGTGGCCGAACCTCGCGCGGACGGTGATCGCGGCGAACTCGTTCCAGGTCGCCACGGTGCCGCTGACCGACAACCTGCGGCGCTCGATCCTGCCCGAAGGCCACGTCTCCTCGGACACGCGCAAGCTCCTGCTCTACTTCCGCCTCGACCATACCGGACGCCTGCTGATGGGCGGCCGCGGTCCGTTCCGGGAGCCGCGCGACCCCGCCGACTGGGCCCATCTCGAGCGGATCGTCGGCAAGCTCTTCCCCCAGCTCGACGGGATCGCCTTCGACCATCGCTGGTGCGGCCGCGTCGCGATCACCCGGGACTACCTGCCCCATCTCCACGAGCCAGCCCCCGGGCTCCTCATCGATATCGGCTGCCAGGGCCGGGGCGTCGGCCTCCAGTCGGCGATGGGCCGGGCGATGGCCGCCTACATCGCGACCGGAGATGCCGGCAACCTGCCCCTGCCGCTGACGCCGATCAGGCCGCTGCCGCTCCACGGGCTGAACCGGCTGTACGTCTCGGCGATCATCGCCTGGTACCGCCTGCGCGACGGCGGCATCCGCTGATCCTACCGGCCCGCCGTCACCGCGCGCGCCACAGCGCCCCGATCAGGCCCAGGGCGGCGAGCGCCAGCGCGAGGAGCACCCACCACAGGGCCCCCGGCCCGACATGGGTGAGCACGACGGCCCCAGCCGGCGGCGCCAGGGCCTGGGCGGCCAGGGCCGGCCGGGCGAGGCGGCCGACCACCAGCGGGTAGCGCACGGGGCCGAACAGGGCGAGCGGGACCGTGCCGCGGGCGATCGAGTAGATCCCGTTGCCGCCCGCGTAGAGCACCAGCCAGAGCGCCACGCCCGGCAGCCCGGCCGCGAGGAGCCACAGCCCGAGGGCGATCAGGCCGAAGGCGGCCGTCAGTGTCCAGAGCGGGTGGTGGCGGCCCTTGAGGGAGATCTCGGCGACGCGGGCGCTCACCTGCGCGGGCCCGATCAGCGCCCCGTACGAGACGGCGGCGGCGAGCGACCCGCCGCGCGCCTGCAGCAGGGTGAGCAGGTGGACCGAGACCTGGGACATGATCGCGCCGCCGAGGACCAGCACCCCCGCGAACAGCAGGAACGCGCGGCGCTCCCGGGACGATAGCGGCGCGGACCCCGCCTCCTGTGGCCCGTCGGAGACCGGGAGTGCCGGCGCGTGCGGGATCATCGCTAGGATGAGCGGCAGCGTCACCGCGAGGTGCAGGCAGGCATAGGTGAGGCAGGCGCCCCGCCAGCCGACATGGGCCACCAGGAAGGCCGAGAGCGGCCAGCACACGGTGCTGGCGAACCCGCCCCAGAGGGTCAGCGTGGTGATGGCCGGCCGCGCGGCCGCGCCGTAGAGCCGCCCGAGGGTCGCGAAGGCGGGGTCATACAGGCCGCAGCCCATGCCGGCGCCGAGGATCAGCCAGCCGGCGAGATAGATCGGCAGGTTCGGCGCCACGGCCACGACGGTCAGCCCGGCGGCGAGGAGCAGCGCCGCGAGGGCGAGGACCGGCCGCCCGCCGTGCCGGTGGATCGCCGCCCCGACATGCGGCGAGGCGAGGGCCGCGACGAGGAGGCCGAAGGCCAGTCCGCCGACCACCCAGGCGAGGGGCCAGCCGGTGCTCTCGGCGATGGGGGCCGCCATCACCGCCGGCAGGTAGAACGACGAGCCCCAGGCGAGGATCTCCACGACGCCGAGTGCGGCGATCACCGGCCAGCGGCTGGCTTCGCTCATGTCCGGACCGCCGCCGCCACGGCCCGCGGGCGCTCAGGCCGTGGCGACACGGCGGCCCTGCTCGTCGATTACCGGCTCGCCGTCCTCCTTCACGAACCCGCCCCGCTGCGGCGGCAGGAGATCCAGCACCGCCTCCGAGGGGCGGCACAGGCGTACGCCCTTCGGCGTGACCACGAGCGGCCGGTTGAGCAGGACCGGATGCGCCGCGACGGCGTCGAGCAACTGCCCGTCGGTCAGGTCCGGGTTGCCGAGGTCGAGCTCGGCGTAGGGCGTGCCCTTCTCCCGGAGCACGTCGCGCACCGACAGCCCGGCGCGGTCGAGGAGCTGCAGCAGCAGCGCGCGGGCCGGCGGCGTCTTGAGATACTCGATCACGTGGGGCTCGATCCCGGCGTTACGGATCATCGCGAGGGTGTTGCGCGACGTGCCGCAGGCCGGATTGTGGTAGATCACGACGTCGAACGGCTCAGACATGTGCTGCATCTCCCGAGGGGCTGAGGCAGGCGGCCAGGGTCTCCGCCGCCGGCGTGCAGATCTCCGCGCGGCCCTGGCAGCAATCGCGCATCAGGAACGCGATCAGATCGGCCAGCACCGGGTAGGCGGCACTGTAGAGGATGGAGCGACCGTCGCGCCGCGAACCGACCAGCCCGGCGCGGCTCAGTTCCTTCAGGTGATGCGACACCGTGGCGGCCGACACGCCGACCGCCTCCGGCCAGCGTCCCGGAGGCGAGGCCTTCCGGACCGGCTCTCACCAGCGCCCGCACCAGCCGCAGCCTGTGCTCCTGCGCCAGGGCCGCGAAGGCCGCCAGGGCTTGCGCGTCGTCCATTTTCCCGACAATCTTCAAACGGTTGTTTGAACGTATGAGAAAGCGTCCCGGTGAGCAAGAGCCCGGCCCCTGCCCCTTCGGTCCGTGACGGCCTGCCGAATCTCAGCGCGGCGCAATTCGCAACGCCGACCGACGGGGCCGGTCGGGGGACCCCGCTCGCGCACGCGCCGCGCTTCCTGATCCTGTACGGGTCGCTCCGCGAGCGCTCCTTCAGCCGGTTCCTGGCCTATGAGGCCGCGCGGCTCCTGGAGGCGATGGGCGGCGAGGTCCGCATCTACCACGCCGACGGCCTGCCGCTGCCCGACGACGCGACCGCCGACCATCCGAAGGTGCGGGAGATCCGCGCCCTCTCGGCCTGGTCCGAGGGGCAGGTCTGGGTCTCGCCCGAGCGGCACGGCGCGCTCACCGGCGTGATGAAGAGCCAGATCGACTGGCTGCCCCTGTCCGAGGGGAGTCTGCGCCCGACGCAGGGCCGGACCCTCGCGGTGATGCAGGTCTCGGGCGGGTCCCAGAGCTTCAACGCCGTGAACGCCCTGCGCCTCCTCGGCCGCTGGATGCGGATGATCACGATCCCCAACCAGTCCTCGGTGCCGATGGCCTACCGGGAGTTCGACGAGGCGGGCCGTATGAGGCCCGGGCCGCTCTACGACCGGGTCGTCGACGTGTGCGAGGAACTCATGAAGTTCACGCTGCTGACCCGCGGATGCGCCGATTACCTCGTGGACCGCTACAGCGAGCGCAAGGAGCGCGATCCCGACCGGCTCGCCGGTGTCGCGGCCGATATCGGCTTCGCGAAGCCCTCACCGCCGGGCGCCTGAGCCCCGCCGGCCCGAGCGCGCCGCCACGCGGTCCGGCCCGGGCCGGTGCTCACTGGAATCGCCGCATCTCCGGCGCCAGCGAGCGCCCCGCTTCGAGGAGGGCGCGGACCTTGCGGGTCGCGTGCTGGAGGATGTCCGGCCGCGCATCCTCGTAGGACGTCTCCTCGACGAAGCTCCGCAGGGCCTCCGTGATCCGGTCCTCGATCTCGTCCATCAGGGCGAGCCCCTCCGGACCTTCCCGCCGCAGATGCGCGTCTGCGAGCGTCAGGTAGGCGGCGCTCGCCAGCAGGAAGGCGATCCCGTTCGCCTCCTGAGCCGCCGCGGAACTCGCGTCGCCGCCGTCCATGCCGTCTGCGACGTCGTCGTCCATCGGCTCACATACTCCCCGTTCGTTGCTCACGCTGTGCCGCTCCCGCCGCGTCGCGCCAAGTAGAGAAAAAGGGTCGGTCCCCGTCCCCATTCGGGCGACGTCGGGGCCCGATCCGGACCGCCGGCCCCGCGTCGCCGCCGGGCGCCGGACCGGTCCGCTCGGCTCTCCCCGGGCCTCAATGGCCCGGATCGGTGCGGTCCTCGGTCGCGCGCCGCTCGCGCATCCGGAGCAGTGCCCGGCGCCAGGCATCCACCACCGCCGCGCGTGCGCGGGCATCATTCTCGCGGTCGGACTCCGCCGTCCGGGCCTCGCCGTCGGCCTGCCTGCTCCGGGCTCTCGGATCTCGGTTCATGATCGCCTCCTGTCGTGTCCAGACCGAGAGACACCGGATCCCGGGACGCCGCGGTGAGGCGGCGCACGCGGACCATGGAAATCGCGTGCGGCGGAGCACAGGCGGCCGACGGCCCCGCGATGCGCGCAATTTTTCTGATCGTGGACCGAAGAGTTTTTCAGGAGCGCCGGCTCTCATTTTCGGAGTACTGTCACAGCGCCGGCATGTGCCCTCGTGCGATGCCGCAAATATTGATGCGGTGCAATAACGATCGTATTCAAAACTCAGCCGATCTCCGGGGCCGAGACGTCCCGGCACCACGGGGGCGGCGCATGGCACAGTCGGAGGCGACGGGCATCACGGCCGGCCGCTCCTCCACGTGCCGGGGAGGATCACGGGCTCCATGAGGAAGAACAAGGTCATCTCGGCGGAAGAGGCGATCGCGCTGATCCGCGAGAACGACGTCGTGACCACCACGGGGTTCGTCCAGAGCTGCATCCCGGAGGCCCTGCACGCCGCCCTCGAGAAGCGGTTCGTCGAGACCGGATCACCCCGCGGCCTCACCCTGATCATGACGGCCGGCGCCGGCGACAGCAAAGGGCTCGGCACCGGCCGCCTTCACCATGACGGCCTCCTCACGCGGGTCATCGCGGCCAATTTCGGCCGCATGCCCAAGGTCGCCAAGGCCGCGCAGGACAACCTGATCCGCGGCTACAACCTGCCCCAGGGCGTGATCTCCCAGCTCTACCGGGCCTGCGCGGCGGGTCAGCCGGGCCTGTTCTCGAAGGTCGGCCTGAAGACCTACGTCGACCCGCGCCACGGGGGCGCCAAGGTCAACGAACTGACCACCGAGGACATCGTCAAGCTCGTCGAGGTCGATGGCGAGGAGTGGCTGTTCTACACGGCGACCAAGATCGACGTGGCCTTCATCCGGGCCACCTCGGCCGATCCGTCGGGCAACCTATCCTACGAGAAGGAGGCGCTGACCCTGGACTGCCTCGCCCAGGCCATGGCGGCCCGCAACAACGGCGGCATCGTCATCGCCCAGGTCGAGCGCATCGTCGACGACGGCTACCTCCTGCCGAAGGACGTGCGCGTGCCCGGCATCCTCGTCGACTGCGTGGTGGTCGCCGAGCCCGAGATGCACCGGATGAACTACGGCGTGATGCACGACGCGGCGCTCGCCGGCGAGATCCGGGTCCCGGTCACCGGCATCAAGCGGATGGCGCTCAACGAGCGCAAGATCATCGCGCGCCGCGCCGCCTTCGAGCTGCCGCCGAACGGCGTGGTCAATCTCGGCGTCGGCGCGCCCGAGGGCATCTCGTCGGTCGCCAACGAGGAGAAGATCACCCCCTACATCACCCTCACCACCGAGGCGGGCGCGGTCGGCGGGGTGCTGGCGTCCGGTTCGAGCTTCGGCGCGGCCACGAACGCCGACTGCATCATCGACCAGAACCAGATGTTCGACTTCTACGACGGCGGCGGCCTCGACATGACCTGCCTGGGCATGGCCGAGTGCGACGCGGCCGGCAACGTCAACACCTCGCGGTTCGGCGGCAAGCTGAACGGCTGCGGCGGCTTCATCAACATCTCGCAGAACGCCCGCACCGTCGTGTTCGCCGGGACGTTCACGGCCGGCGGTCTCGAGATCGCGGTGTCCGACGGTCAGGTGCGCATCGTGAATGAGGGCAGGGCCCGCAAGTTCGTCACCCAGGTCCAGCAGAACACCTTCTCGGGCCCCTACGCGGTCGAGCGGTCGCAGCCGGTCCTCTACGTGACCGAGCGCTGCGTCTTCCAGCTGACTCCGGAGGGCTTGGAGCTGATCGAGGTCGCGCCGGGGATCGACATCGAGCGCGACATCCTTGCCCACATGGATTTCGCCCCCGTCGTGCGCAATCCGGTGCCAATGGATCCGCGCATCTTCCGCGAGGAGCCGATGGAGCTGATCTCGGATCTGCTCAACCTCGATCTGAAGTCCCGCGTCAGCTACGACGGCGAGCGCAACATCCTCTTCGTCAACCTGGAAGGCTGGTACTGCCGGGTGAAGGGCGACATGGACGAGCTGCGCATGACCATCGTCGAGGCCTGCCGGAAGGCGGGCCAGCGGGTCAACGCCGTGATCAATCACGACGGCTTCCGGCTCAACGAGAACTTGGTCGACGACTACGCCGGCATGGTCCAGTACCTGCAGGCGAACTACTACGCGACCACGACCCGCTACGCGACCAGCGCCTTCCTGCGCCTCAAGATGGAGGAGGCCCTGAACAAGCGCGGGGTCGCGCCGCACGTCTTCGAGCGCAAGGAGGAGGCGCAGGCCTTCGTCAGCAGCACCGAGGACAAGAAGGCCCGCAAGCGCATCTCCCCGGCGGTCGCGTCTGCGGCGTGACGGCCGGCCGGGCCCGCTCCGGGCGCGCCGGGCCCCGCTCGCGCCACGGCGCGGTCGGTGCCGAGGCCTGCCTCAGGCGACCGGCAGGCCGAGGACCCGCCGCGATTCCTCGGACAGCACCGCGTGGCGCGCCGATTCGGGGCCGTCATTCGGCGTCCGCGCGGCCGCCTGCGTGACGAGGTCCCGGAACCGCTTCTTGTCGAGGGCGCGGCCGCGCAGACTTCCGAGCACGGCGTCCAGCACCATGCGGACGGCCCGGGCGCGCTGGCGCTCGCGCTCCAGTTCGGCGGCAAGCAGCGGATCCCCGAACTGGGCCGCGCCGAGCGGCGCCACCAAGACGGCGCCGTCGATAACGGCGGGATCCCGGTCGTCGGTCTCGACCGCAGAATTCGTGATGCCGTCGAGGATCTTGGTCGCCTCGGTCAGCAGGATCTTGTGCTGGACCGCCGCCGAGAGGTTCCCCGGAACCTTCTGGCTCGCTGCGCCGATCAGGCGCTTGAACTTGGCCCGATCCAGCCCGAAACGGCCGATGCTGGCCCGCAGCGCCGCCAGCACGGTGCGGAGCGCCTCGGTCCGGTAGGTCGCCTTGAGGAGCTGATCCCGCAGCGCCCGCGCCGAGGCCATCTCGACGAAGGACGTCTCGGGCAGTTGCTGCACCTGTTCCGCCAGCTCAACGATGGCGCGCTGCATCAGCGCGGTGCGCTGCTCGCGGATCTCGTCCGGCGCCAGCTGCTGGCGTCCCTTGCGGAGCCACACGAAGAATTCCGTCGCGTCCCGGTCGAGGAAATCCTCGACGCGCAGATCGATGTAGCCGAGCTGCGCCAGCTCCAGGATCATCAGATTGAAGCTCGCCGGCACGAACACCCAGGCATGGGCGTCGG
Source organism: Methylobacterium sp. 1030 (assembly GCF_040544715.1). Taxonomy (NCBI): domain Bacteria; kingdom Pseudomonadati; phylum Pseudomonadota; class Alphaproteobacteria; order Hyphomicrobiales; family Methylobacteriaceae; genus Methylobacterium; species Methylobacterium sp. 1030. The sequence continues at coordinate 282,244 of NZ_JBEPKM010000003.1, forward strand.
CGTAGTAGGGCAGTTGCGCGGCGCCGAGCCACTGCGGCTCGTCGGTGAGCGGATTCGCGGGAATGGCCGGCCGCGTGTCCTGGCCCGACCAAGCGCCGACCGTGCCGTTGTCCTTCAGCGCCATGTTCAGGGCGTAGTCGATGTGGGTCCGGACCGTGTGCCGGTTCCGCTTCTCCAGGAACGCCGCGACCGCGTCCGCCGTCCCGGTGAGGGAACGGTAGAAATCGAAGCATTTGCGCTTGTCGGGCACGGCCAGGATCACCACGCCGTCCGGCCGAAGCAGCGTCTCGGCGGCGCGCAGGAAGGTCACGATGTCGGTCGTGTGCTCGATGACGTGGCTGGCGATGAACGCGTCGAAGGTGCCGTGCTGGTCGACCGGGACCGCGTCCGCGATCGAGCCGCCTGTCCAGACGAAATCGACCTCCTCGATGCGGTCGACCGTCTGGTCGTGATACTTCTCGATGAGCTCCGAGCGCGGCGCGTGATCGATGACGAATGTGTTCCAGCCGTCGCGCTTCGGCGCGAGCGGGCTGAAGCTCGGGCCAATCTCCACGATGCGGGCGTCCTTGGTCAACGACCTCAGGAGTTGCTGCGCACGATCCATTGCCACTAAGCTCCGATCAAACGCTTCGCGAATGCGCTGTAGACGCGCGGTGAATGCCGCGTTGGCGGGAAGGAATACCGTTGCACAAGAGGCCGCTCGCCGCCGTCACGATGGCCTACAACGAGAAGACCATGCTTCCGCTCTGGCTGAAGCACTACGAGCGACAAGTCGGGGCTGAAAACTGTTATATCCTCGACCACGGTTCCGACGACGGCTCGACGACCGGACTGCGCGCGAACGTCGTCCGGTTGCCGCGGTTGCCCCTGAACGAGTGGGAGCGCGCCCACACGGTCAGGGATTTCTGCGCATCGCTGTTCATCGGCTTCAAATATGTTCTCTATGCGGATAGCGACGAGCTGATCCTCCCCGATCCGGACGTATCGTCTACTCTCTCCGATTACATCGCGGCGCGGCCGCTGCCCCCCATCCTCGATCTGTTCGGGGCCGACGTCATGCACGTCGGGGACGAGGCTCCTATCGACGTCGCGGCGCCGATTTCCGGCCAGCGGGGCTACATCCGGCCGATATCCACCCTGTGCAAGGCGACCATCGTGTCGGAGCGGGTCGACTGGCACGTCGGCTTCCACTGCCTGATCCAGGATCACCGCCCCGATTTCCGCGACCTGTTCCTGTTCCACCTGGCGTATCTGGACCACGACATCCTCTTCAGGCGTCAGCAGAAGCGGAATGCGGCCGCGCCGATCGGCATCCCGAACTCCCACCACGCCATCGACCCGACGGAGTTCCTGGCCTTCGTGAAGGCCGATATCGGTCGCGTCCCGCGCCGCCCCGTTCAGATGCGTCCGGGTGAGGCCCATTTCGAGACCACGAAGCGGCTGTTCGCCGACGCGATCGAGCGCAAGAGCGCGATCCAGGCGCCCGACCTCTGGACGCTGCCCGAGCGCTTCGTCGGATCCTTCTAGGGCAGGACAGTCGAACCGGCTCGGAGAACGCCGCGTCTGTGCCGGCACGGCCATCCGGTATATCTCGGGCCGCCCGACGCCGCTTCGGCCACGCCGGCGAACCCTTGGGGAGCTTCGACCCTGCGCGACGATCAGAGCCTCATCGCGCCGGGCGCGGACCGGAGCAACGCCGCCGCGCCCTGGGCCGAACGCGTCGCGGCTCTCGCGCACGCGGCGCTCATCGGCGAACTGGAGACCTGGCCCAAGCCCGGCCTCGTGAGCCCGGTCGATTCCGGCAGCCACGACGACATGGATGCGGAGACGCTCCGCCGGAGCGCGGCGGCGCTCCGGCCGTTCTTCGCGGAACTGGTCGCGGCGGGCGCCCGCGATGCGGGAATGGCGGAACTCCGGGCAATCGGTCTGGCCGCCGAGACCGCGATGATGCGGGCGACCGGCGGCGTCAACGCGCATCGGGGCGCCATCTTCTCGCTGGGGCTGATCTGTGCCGCGGCGGGAGCGCGGGGCGTGGGGCCCGGTGCGGAGCGCGCGAGCGCCGAAGGGCTGGCGGAGGCGGTCGGTCATCTCTGGGGGACAGCGATCACCCGGGCGCCGGTCTCGGCCGTCAGCCACGGCGGCCGCGCGGCGCGGCGCTTCGGCGTCGGTGGCGCCAGCGCCGAGGCCGCGGCGGGCTTTCCGACCATCCGCGCCGTCGCCCTGCCCGCTCTCCGCGTCGGCCGATCGTGCGCCCCCCACGATGCCGAGGCGGCCCGCGTGCACTGCTTCTTCGCCCTCCTGGCGGTCGTCGACGACACGAACCTCCTGCACCGCGGCGGTGCCGACGGCCTCGTCGGCGCGCGCGCGGCCGCCGCGACCTTTCTCGACGCCGGAGGCATCGCGGCCCCCGACTGGCGCGCGCGCGCGGCGGCGATCCACCGCGCCTTCGTAGCCGCGCGCCTGAGCCCCGGCGGCTGCGCCGATCTCCTCGCCGCGACGCTGCTGCTGGACGCCGTCGCCTCCCCACCCTGACGCGCGCGCAGCCCCGGGGCGCGTCGGTCGCAGTTTCGCGGATGCGGGCTCTTCCTACATGCGGATTCTATCCCGCCCTCCCCCCCGGACCGCCCGTGACCCTGTTCAGGATCGCCCTCCTCGCGCTCGCCGCGCTCTTCCTCGTGCCGGTGGCGATCTCCGCCCTGCTCTACGCGACGCGGGCGAGCGGCGACTGGCGTCTGGCGGATCGGTCCAGCGCCGGCCTGCTGCCGCGCGCGGACGCGCATCCCGGCGCCGTGCTGCGCATCTTCTCGGCGCGGACCGTGAGCTGGCGCGGCATCGTGGCCACGCATAGCTGGATCGTCGTCAAGGAGCGCGGCGCCCGCGCCTACAGCCGGTTCGACTACACCGCCTGGGGCCAGCCGATCTGGGTCGACCGGTTCGTGCCGGACGGACGCTGGTTCGGGAACCCGCCGACGGTGGTGTTCGCGGCCGACGGCGCCGAGGCGGAGGCGATGCTGCCGCGGATCCGGCAGGCCGTGGCCGAGTACCGGTTCAGCCGGCCCGGCGACTACGTCGTGTGGCCCGGCCCGAACTCGAACACCTTCGTGGCCGCCGTCATGGCGGCGGTGCCGGAGATCCGCGAGAGCCTGCCCACCACCGCGATCGGCAAGGACTTCCCCTATGACGGGCGCTGGATCGGCCTGACGCCGTCGCGGACCGGGATCCGCATCAACCTCGGTGGCTATGCCGGGGTAACCCTCGGCTGGGTCGAGGGCCTGGAGCTGAACCTGCTCGGCGGCGTCGCCGGGATCGACCTGCGCCGGCCCGGTCTCAAGCTGCCGGCTCTGGGTCGGGTCGGGCTCTGAGCGCCGACGCGCTCCCGGGGCGCGCGACCGTCGGCGCCCCGGGATGCGCCGCTCACGGCGCGAGGTCGTGGACCGGCTCCTTCACCGGCGTGGCGCTGCTGTTCAGCACGGTGCTGCCGGTCGAGACCGGCTTCAGCACGGCCCGGTCGATCTGCGGCGGGGTCGGGAGCTGGAGCTGCGCGCTCGTGTCAGTCCATTCGCGCGCGACACGGTCGGGATCGTCGTTGAGCTTCGTGCCGTAGCTCGGCACGATCTCCCGGATCTTCGCCTGCCATTCCGGCGTGGCGACCTTCTGGGCGAAGACCTTCTCCAGCACCTGCAGCATGATCGGCGCCGCCGTGGAGGCGCCGGGCGAGGCGCCGAGGAGCGCCGCGATGCTGCCGTCCCTGGCGTTGACGATCTCGGTGCCGAGCTTCAGCACGCCGCCCTTGTTCGGGTCGCGCTTGATGATCTGCACGCGCTGCCCCGCCTGCCAGAGGCGCCACTCCTCCTTCTTGGCCTTCGGGAAGTACTCGCGCAGCGCCGCGATCCGGTCGTCGTCCGACAGCATCAGCTGCCCCGCCAGGTACTCGACCAGCGGGAACTCGTCGACGCCGACCTTCATCATCGGCCAGATGTTGCTGGTGGTCGTGGAGCTGAGGAGGTCGAAGTACGAGCCCTCCTTCAGGAACTTGGTCGAGAAGGTCGCGAACGGCCCGAAGAGGATCACGCGCTTGCCGTTGATCACGCGGGTGTCGAGATGCGGCACCGACATCGGCGGGGAGCCCACGGACGCCTTGCCGTACGCCTTGGCAAGATGGAGCGTGGCGACGTCGGGATTGTCGTTGATCAGGAACGAGCCGCCCACCGGGAAACCGGCATACTCGTCGCCCTCGGGGATACCGGATTTCTGCAGGAGGTGCAGGGCACCGCCGCCCGCGCCGATGAACACGAACTTGGCGTCGGTCGTCCGGCGCGTCCCGTCCTTCAGGTTCTTGGCGGTCACCCGCCACGAGCCGTCGCCGTTCTTGGTGATGCTCTCGACCTCGGTGGAGAGCCGGAGGTTGAAGCTCGGCTGCTTCTTCAGGTGGGCGACGTACTGGCGGGTCACCTCGCCCCACTCGCAGTCGGTCCCGAGCGGCGACCAAGTCGCGGCGACCTTCTGCTTCGGGTCGCGGCCCTCCATCATCAGCGGCACCCACTTGCGGAGCTGCTCGGGATCCTCCGAGTACTCCATGCCGGCGAAGAGCGGGCTCGCCTTCAGGGCCTCCCAGCGCTTCTTCAGGTAGGCGATGTTGTCGTCGCCCCAGACGAAGCTCATGTGGGGCGTGTAGTTGATGAAGGCGCGCGGGTCCGTCATCACGCCGGTCCTGACCTGATGGGCTAGGAACTGCCGGGTCACCTGGAACGCCTCGTTGATCTCCACCGCCTTGGCGATCTCGATCTGCCCGTTCTTCTTTTCGGGCGTGTAGTTCAGCTCCGCCAGGGCCGAGTGTCCTGTGCCGGCGTTGTTCCAGCCGTTCGAGCTCTCGAGGGCGACCTGATCCAGCCGTTCGACCATCTGGATCGACCAGTTCGGCTCCAGCGCGTTCAGCCAGACGCCCAGCGTCGCGCTCATGATCCCGCCGCCGATCAGCAGCACGTCGACCTTGCTGTCCGCGCCCTCGGCCAGGGCCAGCGCGCCCGGCAGGGCCGCCAGCGCTAGGCCGGTGGCGGCCGTGCCGAGGAGCCGCCGCCGGCTCAGGGGCAGCACGTCCGCGGCCCGGCGGTCGCGCCGGTGTTGGGTCTCGTCGTCGCCACGCATGGGCAGATCCCGCTTTTGCGTACCGCACGGCCCGATCGGCCGCCGCGCGTACGGAAGACACTCGATGCGACGGGCGCGAATCCCGCCCGTCCGGCCTTCCGGATCGTTTCCCCGTTCCCGTCGCGGCACGCTCGCGGTCTCGCTCAACCCGGCACGACGGTCCTGCCCTGGCCCGCATCGCGTCCGTCGTCCCCGAGCCGCACGGATCGTGGGACGACGGGGCGCGCTCGCGCGACGCAGAGGCCTTCCCTCCGCCTAGGCGCGCGATCTCGCCGGAGAACGGATCACCGGTTCAAGACCTCGCTCGCGCGGTGGCGCGATTGCCGGGTGGGCGGGAAGATGCTGGCTGGCTTGGCTCAGCAGATTGATGGTGGCCTCATAGAGGACGGGGCCTGAAAGGACAATTACTGCCAGGGTTGCAATCGCCGCCATCCTGTCAGTCCGTCGCGACGACCGGCGCGCATGGCGGCGACCCGCCGATAGACTGGCCGCGATCGGTCGCCCGATCCGTCGCCCGGTCCGTCGCCCGGTCCGTCGCTCGACGCGACGGCGTGGCGAAGGCGCGCCGCTACGGGATGTGCTTGAACCGGATGATACTGCGCGACAGGCGGCCGTCATCCCAGTTGGGCATCACGCGCCAGGGAGTCGTGACGTCGGCGTAGTCGCCGTCGATATGGATGGTGCGGCGCTGCTCGGTGCCGACCCATTCGGGCGCCCACGCGGTCTGCACGCTGGTGACCCACTGGTCACCCTCGATCCGGTAGCGGCCGATATAGGCGACGAGGGTCTTCATCAGCGCGGCCCGCTCGGCGTCGGTGGTCGCCGGCGTGCGGGCGCTGCCCTCGAGGTTGAAGGCGACCCAGCCGTCCTTGGTGAAGATGACGCGACCGCGCGGCGTGCCGCCCATGGCGTCGACGAGCGTGCCGGTCTCCTTGTCCTCGACCTTGTAGGAGACGAGTTCCCAGGTGCCGACGATCCGGTCCGCCAAGCGCGCCCCGACCACCGCCGCGCCGACGCGGTCCGGCGCGGAGGCGCTCCAGGCCAAGTCGGCCGCCAGGACACCGGAGAGCGCCAGGAGGATTCGGACGGCCGCGGCGGCCGATCGTTGTGCGGGCATGGTCTGGACCGGGGACTCGCGTGTCGCGGCGCCGGAACGCGCCGCCACCGCGTTCTGCGGGCCGGCACGGCGCGTTCCAAGCGCCGCGCGAGCAGTGCTGGTAGACCGTCTGCGCGCTTGCGGCCGTTGCCGCGGGCGAGCCGTCGTCAGCCGCCGTTGCGGGCCATGCGGGTCGTGACCGTGCCGGCGGCGAGGCTCGGCAGCGGGTCCTGCGTGCCGCTGACGACCACCAGCCGCTGAACCTCGCCGCGCAGGAAGGCCTGGAGGAACCGGTCGTAGTCGCGGAACGATACGCAGCCGTTCGAGTCGCCGCGCGGGCCCAGCATATAGGTGTGTGCCAGCAGGCCGACACGGCCGTAGACCGCCTCGTTGCCGCCGACCGGCGTGAGGCGGATCGCCCGCACGCCGTGGAAGGGCCGTTCGCGCTCGGTGAGATCGTAGGTGCCGGGCGGAGTCGGGCCGCGCATCCGGACGTTGACGAGGCGCGGCTCGTCCAGCCCCTCGCCCAGGCCGGAATGCGCCTCCAGGCGCTCGCCGTTCGGAAGGGTCACGGTCCGGGCTGCGATGTTGTAGACCGCGATGCCGGCCGAGGGGCCCGGATCCCGGGCCGGGGCCAGCGGCGGCGAGACGCGCTGCTGCGGCGGCGCGACGTCAGCCGGCTTGCTCTCGAGCGCCGTGTAGGCCAGCGCCGGTCCGCGCTCGATGCCGAACAGCTTCTCGATGAACGAGCGCTCTTCGGGTTGGGGGATAGGCTGAGCCGCCTGCGGCATCTCGCGGCGCGCCATGCGCCGGTCGGACCGCCGGGCGAGTGCGGTGCCCGCGGGCCCGCGGAACTCGGGCGGACGGGGGATCGGCAGCGGGACCACCATCGCGCTGAGCGGTGTCTCGGTGACCTGCGTTCCGGGCTGCGCGTCGGCGCCGGCATCGGCGCTTTCGGGGACGGGTTCGGGCGTCAGCGAGGGTGGGGCGATCTGATTCCAGGCCCATCGTGACTGCGAATTGCCGAGGGCGTCGCGACCGGGCTCGGGCGATTCGGCGGCCTCCGGCTCGGCGGCGGCGGTCTCGGCCCTGTCCTCCGCGGACGGTGCGGGCACCGGCGCTTCCGTCCGGGCGTTCTCGATGCCGGTTATCGGGACCGGGGCGCGATGCAGGACGCTGCCCCCGAGGGCGGCGAGCGTCACCGCGCCGGTGAGCACCGTCAGGGGCGCGAGCCAAGTGCTGCGCGCGTTCCGGGTCTTGAGGCCGTCCAGCGGCACGGATTCGACAGCCATCGCGGTTGCCCATGCTCCTCGTCGCGAGGCGGGGCTTGCCGGCTGCCGCCTTCCGCACAGGATACGGATCCGCGGCGGGCGGACCGGCCCCGCTCAGCGTGAGACAGCGGGGTCGGGCCGGCTTTTCTGGGGCGATGCGATGGTCGATCTTGGCTCGATCGGGACCATTTTCGGGCGCGCCGCCGCAGTTCTCGCAATACGTCTCGGTCTATTCGAGGCCGAGATACTGCTAATTGTTGTCGATCTGGCGCCCGAGAATGGCGATCGCTTTCTCGTAGACCGGCGCCGCGTTCCAGCCCTGGATCGCCGCGAAGTTCGGCTCGCCGGGCTGGTAGCCGGCGCCGGCCCGCCAGCCATGCGCCTTGAGGAAATTGGCCGTGGACGACAGGGCGGCGCCGACGTTGTTGAGGTCGCCGGTGCCGTAGGCCAGCACGTTCTTCGGCAGGAACTGGGTGTGCCCGACCTCACCGTGCGCCGCGCCGCGGGTATTCGGTGTCAGGAGCCCGCGATCGACCAGGGTCAGCGCAGCGTAGAGCTGGTCCGTGAAGTATTCGGAACGCCGGCAATCGTAGGCGAGCGTCGCCACCGCGGAGAGCGTGTTGACGTTGCCGCGCACCGCGCCGAAGCCGGTCTCCATGCCCCAGATCGCCAGGAGCGGGCCCGGCGGAACGCCGTAGCGCTGCTCGATCGAGTCGAAGAGGGCCGCGTTCTGCTGCTTCAGCGCGCGGCCCCGCTTGACGATGGTCGGGCCGCCGCGCTTGGCGAGAAACTGCTCCAGCGACAGCTTGAAGCTGTGCTGCCCCCGGTCCGCCGAGATGGTGGCGGTCGAGTAGGTTGTGTTCTGCAGCGCCGCGAGGCTGGCCGCGCTGGCCCGGCCGCGCGCCTCCTCGGCGAATTGCCGCTTCCACGCATCGAAGCCGGCCGCGGTGTTGCCGCACTGCGCGGCCTGCGCCTGCCCGGCGCTGAGAGCGATCCCGGCGAAGGCCGCGACCGCGATGGTCTGACGCCGCAAATTCTCGATCACGCGAAACACTCCTTCGGCGCGTCGTCGCGCCCTGTCCTGCTGGGGATACCGGGTCACATCTCGTCGATATCAGGGCGAGAAAATGTCGAAGGCGCGACCTGCAGGCTTCCCGCCCTCAAATCATCGCGCATCTCGGGATCTGCGACGAGACCGCAACGGCAGGGTCTTCGGAGCATCGTGAACACCGCGTGTGCGAGAAGCCGACGCGCGGCCGATGCGCGGCCGAGGCGTTCGTCACCGGGCAAGATCAGGTAGCTCGAAGGGTCGCATATCACCCCTCGTGCATAGATGTGACGCGTGGCACATCAGTATTTTGCCAGCAAATGGAATGGCCGTTGGCGTGTTTGACGGACATGTCACAAGCTTGTCAAACGAACGACATAGCTTTGCCGGCGGAAAGACTTCTGCGGAGAGGCGGGGTGGGGTCGTTGATGATCCGGGCGGCGTGGCACGATCGAGATCCCGCCTCCCTCGCCCATTGTGACCGCCCCCTGCCTTGTCGCGACGCCGCTCGGCGCTCTCGAGGCGGACAAGCGCGAGCCCTTGGCTGGATCTTGGTCTGACCGACGGACGCGCGGTGACGCGAACTGAGCTGGTGAACGCCTGCCTCAGACCTGCAGCCCACGGTCGAGGCGAGCCGTCGGGCCGACCTAGCCGACAACGAGACAGGACGCCCATGGCCCTCGGAATGCACGACACCGGTTCCTCGCGCGCGGGCACGCTCGGGCCCGATCTCGACCGCGACGGCGTCGCCAAGGCCTACGGCCGCTGGGCCCCGGTCTACGATCTGGTCTTCGGGCCCGTCTTCGCGCAGGGCCGTACCCTGGCGGCGGCCGCCGCCGAACGGATCGGCGGCCGCATCCTGGAAGTCGGCGTCGGCACCGGCCTGTCGCTGCCGGCCTACAGGCGCGCCCGCAGCATCGTCGGCATCGATATCTCGGCCCCCATGCTCGAGAAGGCGCGTCAGCGCGTGGCGCGGCTGCGTCTGCGCAACGTGGAGCGCCTCGCCGTCATGGACGCCGAGCAGCTCGACTTCCCGGACGCCGCCTTCGACGTGGTGGTGGCGCAGTACGTCGTCACGGCTGTCCCCAATCCCGAGGCGGCGCTGGACGAGTTCGCCCGGGTGCTGCGCCCCGGCGGCGAGATCGTGATCACCACGCGGATCGGCGCCGAGGCCGGCCTGCGGCGCGCGGTGGAGCGCACCCTCGCTCCGGTGACGAGCCGCCTCGGATGGCGGACCGAGTTCGCCTGGGAGCGCTACGCGGCCTGGGCCGCCGGCGCGCCGGTGGAGATCGTCGAGCGCCGGGCGCTCCCGCCGCTCGGCCACTTCTCCCTGCTGCGCCTGCGCAAGCGCGCCGCCTGAACGCGCATCAGCTTCGACCAACCCACCACCATCGATCGGGGACCCACATCATGGCGAGTTTTCGGGAGGCACTGCGCGTTCAGCGCTGGGACGACCACCGCTACTATCACCACAACCGCGTCAATCAGAGCTTGCACGTGGTGAGCGCGATCAGCTTCCTGGTCGCCTACGCCCTGGCGTTCAGGGATCCGGCCACGGCGGCCCTGATCGGCTGGCTGGTGGCGATGACCTCGCGGCAGGCCGGCCACCTGTTCTTCGAGCCCAAGGGCTACGACCACGTCAACGACGCGACCCACGAGCACAAGGAGGAGATCAAGGTCGGCTACAACCTGCAGCGGAAGGTCGTGCTCCTGGCGATCTGGGCCCTGTCGCCCCTGCCGCTCTACTTCGACCCGAGCCTGTTCGGCCTGATCGCGCCGCACCAGAGCACCGCGGACCTGATCCGCAACGTCGGCTGGATCTGGCTGTGGCTGGCGCTCGCCGGCCTGCTGTTCCGGATGGTGCAGCTCTTCGTCCAGCGCGACGTCCAGACCGGCCTCGTCTGGGTGACCAAGATCCTCACCGACCCGTTCCACGACATCAAGCTCTACCACAAGGCGCCGCTGGCCCTGCTGCACGGCGAGCTGGTCGAGGAGCGGGAGCCGCACGAGCGCGGCGCCTGAGCGGGGGGCGCGCGCCGGGCCCGTTCCCCGGCGCGCCGGATCAACCCTGATCCGGTGCCCGCAGGCCCAGGCGGGCCCCGAGGCCGCCCAGACGGATGGCCGCGACCTCCCGCAGGATCGACCGGCGGATCGCCCTGTCGCTCGGCGCGCCGCCGTCCCACCAGCCGTCCGCCCGCATGGCCCGCGCCGCCGCCTCGAAGCGCGTCGCCACGGCCTCGAAGGCCGCGTCGTCGTACGCGAGGCTGAAGATCATCCGGCCGGTCCCGACCCACGACAGGGCCAGCCCCTCGGCGCGCAGGTAGAATTGCAGCATCCAGTTGTAGCGCGACGGCTCGGTGTACAGGACCGTCCACACCGTCGACATGTTGGCGACCCGCACCGGCAGGCCGGCCTCCGCCAGCCGGGCGTTCAGGTGACGTGCGCGCGCGTCCCAGGTCGCGTCGAGGTCGGCGTAGAGTGCGGCCACCGCCGGGCTGTCCAGCCGGTCGAGGAACGCGCCCATCGCTCCCATCACGTAGGGATGGGCGTTGAAGGTGCCCCGCGCGAAGCAGATGTCGACGGGCCGGTCCTCCCTGTACCGGCGCATCAGGTCGGCGCGCCCGCAGAGGACGCCGACCGGCAGGCCGCCCCCCAGGGTCTTGCCGTAGGTGACCATGTCGGCGCGCAGGCCGAAATACGCCTGCGCGCCGCCGCGGGCGAGCCGGAAGCCGAGGAAGACCTCGTCGAGGATCAGCACGATGCCGCGGGCACTGCACACCGCCCGGAGGTCGTGGAGCCACTTGGTGTAGGCGGCGCGGTCGAAGGACGCCCTGCGGCCGCTGTCGACCAGCGCGGAATCGGCCGGCGCGCCGGCATTCGGGTGCATCGCCTGGAGCGGGTTGACCAGGACGCAGGCGACGTCGCGGCGGCCGGCGAGCACCCGCAGCGTCCGTTCGGACATGTCGGCCAGGGTGAGCGTGTCGCGGGTCGGGACCGGGTTGCCGATGCCCGGCTGCACCTCGCCCCACCAGCCGTGATAGGCGCCGCACAGGCGGACGATCCGGCGGCGGCCGGTGTGGTAGCGGGCGAGCCGCACGGCCTGCATCACCGCCTCGGTCCCGGACATGTGGAACGAGACCTCGTCGAGGCCCGAGATCGCCTTCAGCCGCGCGACGTTGCCGGTGACGACCGGGTGGAGCGGCCCGAGCACGGGACCGAGGGCCGAGACCCGCGCCGCGCCCTCCTCCAGGCAGGCCCGATAGAAGTCGACGCCGAACAGGTTCACGCCGTAGGAGCCGGCGAGGTCGTAGAAGACGTTGCCGTCGAGGTCCGTGACGGTGACGCCGGCGGCGGCGGCCGCGAAGGCGCCGGTGCCGAGATGGGCGCGCACGTGCCGGGCGTACTGGAACGGCACCCGGTAGAGCCCGGTGAACTGGAGATCCGAGAGCCCGTCGCGGACCGCCTCGGTCTCGGCGCGTGTCCGGGCGAAGCGCGCCCGGAACAGGTCGGAGAGCCGCGCGAAGCCGGCCTCGCGCCGGCGCGCCACTGCCTCGTCCGGATCGTCCGACCGGAAGAAGGCGCGCTCCGAGTAGGCGTAGTTCGGGATCAGCCCGGCGACGCGCCGGGCCATGCGGGCGTGGCCGGTGAGCGAGCGATGCTTCGCCCGGGAGAGCTGCAGGCGCTCGGCCGCCCGCGGCAGGGCGAGCACCGCGGCGACGGTGGTGGCGGACAGGGTGACGAGGAGCGCGGACATCGCCCCGCGCCCTACCGGAGGCGGTTCACGGCATGATGACGGTTTCCGGATCCCGGCTGCGGACGGTCCTGGCGCGTGTCGGGGCGCAGGAGGATCTCAACTTCCTGCTGACGAACCGGCTGCCGCGCCGTCTCGCCACCCGCTTCATGGGCTGGTTCAGCCGGATCGAGCAGCCGCTGATCCGCGACCTCTCGATCGCGACCTGGCGGCTGTTCTGCGACGTCGACCTCCGCGACGCGCGGGAGACACGCTTCCCCAGCCTCCACGCCGCCTTCGTGCGGGTCCTGCGCCCCGGTGCCCGGCCGATCGCGGACGATCCGGCCGTGCTCACGAGCCCCAGCGACGCGATCCTCGGGGCCCATGGGCGCGTCGAGGCCGGACGCCTGTTCCAGATCAAGGGCCTGTCCTACCCGCTCGCCGACCTGCTCGGCGGGGACGTCGCGCTGGCGCGCGCCCACGAGGGCGGCAGCTACGCCACCCTGCGCCTGACGGCCGGGATGTATCACCGATTCCACGCGCCGCACGACCTGCGGGTCGAGTCGGTGCGGCATATCTGGGGCGACACCTGGAACGTGAACCCGATCGCCCTGAAACGCGTCGAGGCGCTGTTCTGCCGGAACGAGCGCGCCGTCCTGCGCCTGCGCCTCGCGGAGGGCGGCCACGCGGTGACGCTGGTGCCGGTGGCGGCCATCCTCGTTGCCGGGCTGCGGCTCGGCTTCCTGCCCGAGGGTCTCGCCCTGCGCGAGACGGGCGGACGGACCCTGCCCACCGCGGCGCGCCTCGCGAAGGGCGCCGAGATGGGCTGGTTCGAGCACGGCTCCACCATCGTGGTGCTGACGCCTCCGGGCTTCGCGCTCTGCCCCGGGCTCGCCGTCGGATCGATCCTGCGGGTCGGCGAGCCCCTGATGCGGCTGCCACCGCTTCCCGGATCGCCCGGCCGCTGAGCGTGTCGCCTCAGGCGGCCCGCACTGCCGCCAGGTACTCCGCGACCGCCGCGTTCAGGGTCTCCGACTGTCGCGACAGGGCGGTGGCCGCGTCCAGGGCCGCGGCCGCGGTCCGGCCGGTCTCGCCCGCGGCCTGCGTGATGCGCCCGATCGTGACCGTGACCGCCTGGGTGCCGTCGGCGGCCTGGCTGACGTTCCGCACGATCTCCTGCGTCACCGCCTCCTGCTCCTCCATCGCGGCCGCGACGCCCGTGGCGATGGTCCGAAGGTCCAGGACAGCGGCGGTGATCGCCTGGATGACGTCGACCGCGCGGTGGGTCTCCTTCTGAATGGTCGCGACCTGCTCGGAGATTGTCTCGGTCGCCCGGACGGTCTGCGCCGCCAGCGCCTTGACCTCGGTGGCGACGACGGCGAAGCCGCGTCCCGCCTCCCCGGCGCGGGCCGCCTCGATGGTGGCATTCAGCGCGAGCAGGTTCGTCTGCGCGGCGATCCCGGCGATCAGGCTGACCACGGTCCCGATCCGCTCGGCGCCGTCGGCGAGGCTCATCACGAGGGTGTTCGTCTCCGACGCCTCAGTGGCCGCGCGCCGGGCCATGTCCGAGGAGCGCGTGATCTGGCCGTTGATGGACCCGATCGACGTCGCCAGTTCCTCGCCGGCCGCCGCGACGGTCTGAACGTTGACCGCTGTCTGCTCGGCCGCCGAGGACACCTGGAGCAGCTGCGTCGCGGTCTCGCCGGCGCTCCGGTCCATCGTCGCGGCGGCGGCTTCCATCGACGAGGCGCTGGCGGACAGCGCCTCGGTCAGGCGATCCATCCGGGCACGGAACGCCGCGGTGGCGCTGTCCAACGTCTCGGCGCGGCGCGCCTTCGCGGCCGCCTCGTTGGCGGCGGCAGCATCCGTCGCGCGCTTCGCGACGAGCGCGTCCTTGAAGATCTGGACAGCCTTGAGCATCGCGCCGATCTCGTCGCCGCGGTCCGCGCCGTCGATCCGCACGTCGAGGTCGCCCGCGGCGAGACGGGTCATCGTCGCCGTGGTCCGCGCGATCGGGCGGGTGACTTGGACGAGGATCACGCGGATGCCGTACCCGACCGCGAGCGCGGCCCCGGCGAGTGTCGCGAAGAGCAGGTTTCGCAGGCGCCGCGCCATCGCGTCCGCGCGTTCGAACTCGGCGCGGGCCTCGCGGACCTGCAGGTCGGACAACTCGCCGATGGTCGCCGTCGTCGGACCCATCGCGCGGAGCAGATCGATCCGGGTCGCGGTCACAGCGTTGAGGTCCCCCTTCGTCAAGGCGCGGACGAGGTCGGTGACGATCGCCACGTCCCGATCGAATTGCGTCGTCAGGCTCGCGACGAGTTGTGCCTCCTCGGGCGTGAGGTACGTGGTCAGGTAGGCGGACCAGGCTTCCTTCGCCCGTGCCAGCTGGCGATCGAGGATCGTCACGGCTTCGGCCGCCTGAATCGCGTGGAACTCGAAATCCCGCGTCGCGGTCAGCATGGCATCGAAGGCATCGCGCATCGCGCCGAACTGGCTGAGCGGCATGACCCTGTCGGCGTAGATCGATTCGAGGCCCCGGAAATCTTTGTAGAGCGCGTAATTGCTGAGCGCTGCTGATCCTACGAGGAGTGTACCCAGCACCCCGAGAAGCGCGAAAAGCCTACCTTTGATCGTGTGAATCATCGATGGCGACCGTATCGTAGTCGGAGTCTCGAGCAACGATGGCGGTCTAACACTCTGCATGAGCGTTTCAAGAAATTTTGTGTACTTCGAGACGGCGATACCGTGGAGTTTTCACCACGTAAGGTCTGTTTTCTCGGAAAAATGGACAATTTTATTGAGATCAAGATTTGTTCATCGGTTCGCTCGTGCGAGCAATGCTAATTCTGTTCCTCTGATGGAGGTTAAAGCCCGGGCGCTCAGGTATGCGTCCAGTTCGATGCCGGCGGCTCTGTGAACGCCGCGCAGCACCACAGCTACGACTCGCGCACAGCGCCGTCGGTTCTGCGGAACGGTGTCCTGCTGTAGCTCGGCGTACAGACCTTCGGGTGGCGGAGCCGCGTTCGACGACGAAGCCTGCCGCTCAGCGCTGCACGGCCTCGATATCATCCTCGTAGATCGAGTCCGGCTGGCAGGCGTGCCATTCCTTCTTCTCGTCCGCCTGCCCCTTGCGGCCCCAGCAATAGCCCGCCTGCGCCAGGCGTCCGCTCAGCCGATCGCGCAGCTGACACTGCTCACGCGTGATGGCGGGATCGCCGGTGCTCTCGCAGGCGCGTGCGGCGTTCGCCTCGGCCGTCAGCAATTCCGGGACCGTCGGAAGCTGCTGCTGGGCGCGCGCGCCCGTGGCGGCGAAGACCAGAGCGAGGACGGCGAGATCGGCGCGCATGGGCGCACGATAATCGAGCTCCGGCGTTCCGCAACCGCGGGCCAATCGACGCCGGCGCCTTTAGGGCCGTGGCCGCCGAGGTCGGCTCGTGCTTCGGCCATCGATCGATCGCTCGTGGACTCTCCGCGAGCCGGTCATCACCCTGTGGCGGTCGCGCGGACATGCGCGAACAGGCCGCTCCCACCGCGCTCGATGTCCTCGCGCACGGCATCCCGGGCCGCCTCCGGGTCACCGCGGCGCAGGGCGTCGATGATGCGGCGATGGGGGTGCGGCTCCCAGTCGGGGACGCCGTCATCGTAGAGGTGCGACAGGATCGGGCCGCAGCGCACCCACAGCAACTCCACGATCTCGTACAGGATCGGCATCTGCCCGAGCCTGCACAGCGTCAGATGAAACTCGGTGTTGAGGTTCACCGCCCGCGCGAAGTCGCGGCTCGCGTGACAGTGCGAGATCTGCGCGTGGATCGCCTCGAGGTCGTCGACCTCGGCCGCGCGGCTAGCTGCCCCAGCGGCGGCGGCACGCCCCTCGAGATCGGTGCGGATCGCCCGGATCTCCAAGAGCTGATCCAGGGTCAGGCGGGGCACGACGACGCTGCCGCGCGCGTCGAGGGCGAGGGCCTTCTCGGCGACGAGCCTGAGAAGGGCCTCGCGCATGGGGGTCGCGCTGATGCCGAACCGGGCCGACATCGGCCGGAGCCGCAGGCGCGTGTCGGGTCGCAACTGCCCGCGCATCAGCGCGACGCGCAGCTCGCGGTAGGCCCGCTCGCTCAGGCTCTCCTTGACGATCGGACGGACCCAGTCCGGCACGATATCGCCTGTTTCCGGTTCGGACGCCGAAGCGCTTGACATATTCCTCCCCTTCGTCCGATGTTTGTTATAACAAATTACGTCTAGCGTCGACGGCACGTGCCGCGAGGCAGGCCGCCGGGCCGGCAGGCTCGGCGGGAGACAGGGGACGGAAATGCTTGCGTTGCGCAAGGCGACCGCCGCCTTCGGGGCGGACCTCGTCCACGTCGATGCGCCCGCTGCCCCGGGCACGGGACGCGTCACCGTCGCGGTCGCCGCGGCCGGCATCTGCGGCAGCGACATCCACGCCTTCGAGTGGACCCCGGGCTACGGGTTCATGACCGCGTTCATGCCGGTCACTCTCGGTCACGAGTTCTCCGGGACGGTCCGGGCGGTGGGGGACGGCGTGACCGCGCTCGCGGTCGGCGACCGGGTCACCTGCTGGCCGACGGTGCCGTGCGGCGCCTGCGCGGCCTGCGCCGCCGCGCGGCCGCAGGATTGCCAGGGCCGCCGCATCGTCGGCCTGCACGCCGACGGGGCCTTCGCCGATCAGGTCGTCGTCCCGGCCGACAATTGCCGCCGCCTGCCGGACGGGTTGCCGCTGACCGTCGCGGCCCTGGCCGAGCCGCTGGCGGTCGCGGTCAACGCGGTGGACGTCGCGGAGGTCGGTCCCGGCGACCGCGTGGCGGTGCTCGGGCCGGGCCCGATCGGCCTCTGCATCGCCTTCGTGGCACAGCAGCGGGGCGCGGACGTGCTGCTCGCCGGGCTCGACGACGCCGCGCGCCTCGACCTCGCCCGGCGGATCGGCATCCGCCACACGGTCGATCTCGCCGACATCGGCCTGGACGACGCCGTCCGGCGCGCCTTCGACGGGGAGGCCGACCGGGTGATCGAGGCGACCGGTTCCGCCCGGTCGGTCAGTGACGGGTTGGCCGTCCTGCGCTCGGGCGGCGTGATGGTGGTGGCCGGCATCCATTCCGGCTCCCTCGACCTCGACCTGACGGGTTTCGTGCGCAGCAAGAAGCAGCTGCGCGCGGCCCACGACACGACGGCGCGCGCCTTCGACGCCGCGCTCGCGCTCCTCGCGGCGCATGCCGGGACGCTGGAGGCGCTGATCACCCACCGACGCCCCCTCGCGGAAGCCGGGGCGGCGTTCGAGCTGGCGCGCAGCCGGCAGGCCATGAAGGTGCTGCTTCTCCCGGAAGCGGCGGCGAGCCGGGAAACGGAGCGATGAGCATGGGCATGCGAGCCGTGATCGCCGACGGACAGGGCGGTCCCGACGTCCTCCGGATCGTCGAGCGTCCGCGCCCGGAGCCGGGCCAGGGCCAGGTGCTCGTGCGCGTCGAGGCCGCGGGCATCAACCGTCCGGACGTGATGCAGCGCGAGGGCCGCTACCCGCCGCCCTCCGGCGCCTCGGACGTGCTCGGGCTCGAACTCGCCGGGATCGTCGAGGCGCTCGGGCCCGGCGCGGGCCGCTTCCGGATCGGGGACCGGGTGATGGCGCTGGTCCATAGCGGCGCCTACGCCGAGTGGGCCGTCGTCGACGAGGCGGTCGCTCTGCCCGTGCCGGAGGGCCTCCCGGCGGTCGAGGCGGGGGCGATCCCCGAGACCTACTTCACCGTCTGGAGCAACGTGTTCGAGCGCGCCCGGCTGCAGGCGGGCGAGAGCCTCCTGATCCACGGCGGCTCCTCGGGTATCGGCACCACGGCGATCCTGCTGGCGAAGGCCCGGGGCGCCCGGGTGATCGTCACCGCGGGCTCGCCCGAGAAATGCGCGGCCTGCCTGACGCTCGGCGCGGACGCGGCCATCGATTATCGGCGGGAGGATTTCGTCGCCGCGGCCAGGGCCGCCACCGGCGGGAGCGGGCCCGACGTGATCCTCGACATGGTCGGCGGCCCCTACATCGCCCGCAACCTCGATGCCGTGGCGGTCGACGGGCGCATCGCGCAGATCGCCTTCCAGCAGGGCTCGCGGGTGGCGGAGATCGACTTCCAGCCGCTGCTGATGAAGCGGGTGACGCTCACGGGCTCGACGCTGCGCGCCCGGCCGGTGGCCCTGAAGGCGCGCCTCGCCGAGGCCCTCGCCGAGCACGTCCTGCCGCTGCTCGCGGCGGGCCGCGCGCGGCCGCCGATCGATTCCGTGTTCCCGTTCGAGCGGGTCGCGGAGGCCCATGCCCGCATGGATGCGGGCCAGCATATCGGGAAGATCGTCCTGTCGATGGGCGACGCCGCGCAGGGGAGCCGCTGATGTCCGAGATGTCCGAGCGCGCCAACATGACCGGTGCCCACGCCCTCGCGGCCGCGCTCCACCGGCACGGCGTCCGCGACGTGTTCGGCCAGAGCATCCCCTCGGCGCTGTTCCTGGCCGCGCCGCACCACGGCATCCGCCAGATCGGCTACCGCACCGAGAACGCGGGCGCCGCCATGGCCGACGCCTACGCGCGGATCTCCGGCCGGGTCGCGGTGGTCGCGGCCCAGAACGGGCCCGCCGCGACCCTGCTGGTGCCGGGCCTCGCGGAAGCCCTGAAGGCCTCGATTCCGGTCGTGGCGATCGTCCAGGACGTCAACCGCCGCTTCACCGACCGGAACGCCTTCCAGGAACTGGACCACCTCGCCCTGTTCGCGGGCGTCGCCAAGTGGGTCCGCCGGGTCGCGGTCGCCGAGCGCATCGACGACTACGTCGACATGGCCTTCGCGGCCGCGGCCTCCGGGCGGCCCGGGCCGGCGGTGCTGCTGGTGCCCCTGGACCTCCTCGACGAGCGGCCGGACTTCGAGGCCGCCGCGCCGCGCCGGTCGGCGAGCCTGGGCACCTACCCCCTCGACCGCACGGTCGCCGACCCGGCCCGGATCGCCGAGGCCGCGGACCTGATCGCCGGCGCGCGGCGTCCCCTCGTGATCGCGGGCGGCGGCGTCCATTCCTCCGGGGCCTACCCGGAACTCGCCGCCCTGCAGGGTCTCGGACTGCCGGTCGCCACCACGGTGATGGGCAAGGGGGCCGTCGCCGAGACCGACCCGCTCTCCGTCGGTGTCGTCGGGTACTTCATGGCGCCGCGGGCGCGCTCGTCCCACCTGCGCAGCCTCGTCACGGAGGCCGACGTCGTCCTCCTCGTCGGCAATCGCACCAACCAGAACGGCACCGACAGCTGGTCGCTCTACCCGGCGGACGCCCGTTTCATCCATCTCGACGTCGACGGGGGCGAGGTCGGCCGCAACTACGAGGCCCTGCGCCTCGTCGGCGACGCCAAGCTGACCCTCGCCGCCCTCGCCGAGGCGCTCCGGCAGCGCGACCTCGCGGGATTGGAGGGCCGCCGCGCGCCGCTCGCCGACACGATCGCCCGCGCACGCGAGGCCCAGGCCGGCGACATGGCCCGCCTCGTCGACATGGAGGCCGCGCCGATCCGGCCGGAGCGGATCATGGCGGAGATCGACGCGGTGACGACCGCCGAGACCGTCGTCGTCGCCGACGCGAGCTACGCCTCGATCTGGATCGCCAACTTCCTGACGGCGCGGAAGGCCGGCCAGCGCTTCCTGACGCCGCGCGGCATCGCGGGCCTCGGCTGGGGCCTGCCCTTCGCCCTCGGCGCCAAGGCCGCCCGCCCGGACGCGCCCGTGATCTGCGTGACCGGCGACGGCGGCTTCGGCCACGTCTGGTCGGAGCTGGAGACGGCGCGGCGGATGCGGCTGCCGGTCACCGTCGTCGTCCTGAACAACCAGATCCTCGGTTACCAGAAGCACGCGGAGCTGAGCCTGTTCGGCGACTTCACCGACGTCTGCGACTTCGAGGCGGTCGACCACGCCGCCATCGCGCGGGCCTGCGGCTGTGCCGGGACGCGGGTCGAGCGCCCCGAGGATCTCGCACCGGCGCTGCGCGACGCGCTCGCCGGCGGCGCCGTGACGGTGATCGACGTGATCACCGACCAGCGCGCCTACCCGCCGATCACCAGCTTCGAGGGCAAGGACGCCCTCGCCTACTGACGCCGACGATTGACCCGACCGAAAGGCGCGCGAAGCGCCGGGTCGACGACTGACACGGGAGGAAACGATGAGAGTTCTGGCGCGTGCACTCGCCGCCGCCCTCGTGCTGGGCGCCGCGGCCCAGGCGGCGGGACCGACGACGGCCCGAGCCGCCGACGTGAAGTTCGGCGCGCTCTTCCCGTTCAGCGGGCAGCTCGCCCTGCTCGGCGAGGAGAGCGCCCGCGGCGTCGAGATCGCCGTCGACGAGATCAACGCCGCCGGCGGCGTCCAGGGGCAGAAGGTGGTGCTCGCCCGCGGCGACGCCGTCGACAACAACCAGGCGATCGGCGAGGCACGCCGCCTCATCTCCCTGGAGAAGGTGGCGGCGATCTTCGGCTCCTACTCGTCCGCCCGCTCCATCGCCGCGAGCCAGGTGGCCGAGCTGTCCGGCATCCCGTATTTCGAGCTCGGCGCGGTGGCCGAGGAGGTCACCGGGCGCGGGCTGCAATACCTCTACCGCACCAACCCGACGGCCGAGGACATGGCCAAGCTCGCGGTGGAGATGATCGTCAACAAGGTCGCCGCCGGGCTCGGCAAGAAGCCCGAGGACCTGAAGATCGGCATCATCTACGAGGATTCGAGCTACGGCACCTCTGTGGCGGGCTTCCAGAAGAAGTTCGCCGCCCAGGCCAAGCTCAACGTGGTGACCGCGCAGGGCTATCCCGCCTCGACGGTCGACATGTCCTCCCTCGTCCTCGACCTGAAGGGGCGCGGCATCGACGTCCTGCTCCAGACGTCCTACCAGAACGATTCCGTGCTGTTCCTGCAGCAGGCCAACGAGGCGGGCTTCAAGCCGGGCGCCATCATCGGCGGCGGCGGCGGCTACTCGATGCAGCCCACCGCCGACGCGGTCGGCCACAAGGTCATCGAGGGCGTGCTCGACACGGATTTCACACAGTACCTCGTCAACACGAAGTACACGCCCGGTATCGAGAACTTCGTCGCGGCCTATCAGAAGAAGTACGGGAGCGCCCCGCGCTCCGGGCACTCCCTGAACAACTACGTCGGCGCCAAGCTCATCCTCGAGGCCATCGGCAAGGCGAAGGGCTTCGAGCCCGACACCATCGTCAAGGCCGTCCAGGCCATCGACGTGAAGGACGGCGTCACCGCGGTCGGCTACGGGTTCAAGTTCGGCAAGAACAACCAGAACGAGCGCGCCGCGATGATGGGCATGCAGTGGCAGGGCGGCAAGCTCGTCACGGTCTATCCCGACAGCGCCGCCGTCGCGCCCATGGAGATGCGCAAGTAACCGCAGGTCTCCGAAGGTAACAGCGCCGCCGTCATGCAGGTCCACGGAGATTGGGGATGGACGTCTTCCTCCAAGTGCTCGCCAACGGGGTGATGCTGGGCGGCCTGTTCGCGATCGTCAGCGTCGGGCTGACCCTGATCTTCGGCATCGTGAAGGTCGTGAACTTCGCCCACGGCGAGTTCCTGATGGTCGGGATGTACCTGACCTATCTCGCGGTGACCGGGCTCGGGCTGCACCCCTTCGCGGCGGTGATCCTCGTCGTGCCGGTCCTGTTCCTGCTGGGCGCCCTCACCCAGCGGTTCCTGATCCAGCCCCTGCTCGCCGCTGGCGACCATCACATCCAGATCTTCGCCACGGTGGGCCTGTCGACGGTGCTGATCAACCTCGCCCTCCTCGTCTTCGGGGCCGACATCGCCAACACGCCGCCGTCGGGCCTGCGCCAGCCGCTGGAGATCGGCCCGGTCCGGGTGCTGCTCGGGCAGGTGGTGATCCTCGGCTCCGCGATCGTGCTGGTGGCGGGGCTCCAGATGTTCCTGGCGCGCACCCGCACGGGCCGGGCGATCCGCGCGGTCGCCCAGAACCGCGCGGCGGCCGAGCTGATGGGCATCGACGTCGACCGGATCTACGCCCTGACGTTCGGCATCGGCGCGGCCTGCGTCGGGGTGGCGGCGGTGCTGATCGCGCCGCTCTACCCGACCTCGCCCAACAGCGGCACCTACTTCGTGCTGATCGCCTTCGTGGTCGTCGTGCTCGGCGGCCTCGGCTCCATCCGCGGCGCCTTCGTCGGGGCGATCCTGATCGGCCTGATCGACAGCGTCACGGGCTTCTACGTCGGCGCCGACATGCGCGAGGTCGCGGTCTTCGGCGTGTTCCTGGCGATCCTGATCCTGAAGCCCTCGGGCCTCTTCGGGCGGCAGCTGCGGCTGTCCCACGTCTCGCCGTGAGGGAGCCCGCGATGACCGATATCCCGCTCGCCACAGCACCGTCCGCGGCCCCGACAGCCGCACCGTCCGCCGCACCGTCCGCCGCATCGTCCGCCTTCCCGCGCCGGGGCGCGGCAGCGCTGGCGCTCGTCCTCGCGGCCCTGGTGGCGGTGCCGGTCGCGGTCGGCAACCCGTTCATCTACCACGTCTTCATCACGATCTGTGTCTTCGCCGCGCTCTCGACCGCCTGGAACATCGTCGGCGGCTACGCCGGCCAGCTCTCCCTCGGCCACGGCATCTTCTACGGTCTCGGCGCCTATTGCGGGATGCTGCTCGTCGGCGCCGGGATCAGCCCGTGGATCGGCATGGTGGCCGGCGCCGCCCTCGCCGTGCTGGTGGCGCTGGCGATCAGCTACCCGTGCTTCCGGCTGCACGGGCCGTTCTTCTCGCTGGCGACCATCGCCTTCCTCGAAGTCTTCCGCGTCCTGGCGCTGCATTTCCGGGACCTGACCGGCGGCGCCACCGGTCTGATGATCCCGCTGAAGTTCGGCTGGACGTGGATGGTGTTCCGGGACCGCTGGCCGCCGCTGGCCATCGCCTTCGGGCTCCTCCTGCTGACCCTGGCGGTCGCGTGGTGGATGCGCAGCCACCGGATCGGCTTCTATCTCGTCGCCACCCGCGAGCGGGAATCGGCCGCGCGCGCCGCGGGCGTGCGCACGGTGCGGGTGCGGCTCGTCGCCGTGGCGGTGTCGGGGGCGCTCACCGCGATGGTCGGCACCTTCCACGCCATGTACCTGACCTTCATCGAGCCGGCGGCGATGTTCTCGCTGACCCTGTCGATCCAGATCGCGATGTTCGCGCTGATCGGCGGACTCGGCACGGTGTTCGGGCCGCTCCTCGGCGCGCTGCTCCTCGTGCCGATCACCGAGCTGGCCCGCGGCTGGCTCGGGGCACAGGCCCTGGGGCTCCACGGCCTCGTCTACGGCCTCGTTCTGGTGCTCGTCGTCCTGTTCCTGCCCAACGGGCTGATGGGCCTCGTGTCCCGCTTCGCGCGGGCCCGCGCGGGCGGCCGCGGCGCACAGGCGGCGTCGGTTCCGGCCGTTCCGCGGGCCCCGGAGCGGCCGCCCGTCGGCGCGGACCTGATCCGGGTCGAGGGCCTGCAGAAGCGCTTCGGCGGCCTGCACGTCACCAACGATGTCGGCTTCACGCTCCGGGAGGGCGAGATCCTCGGCCTGATCGGCCCCAACGGGGCGGGCAAGACCACCGTCTTCAACATGATCTCGGGCTTCCTCAAGCCCGATGCCGGAACGGTGAGCGTCCGCGCGCCGGACGGGACGTGGCACCGGCCGGGCCGGCCGTCGGATTTCGCGACGCTCGGCGTCGGCCGCACCTTCCAGATCGTGCAGCCCTTCGCGGCCATGACGGTGGAGGAGAACATCATGGTCGGCGCGTTCCACCGCCACAGCGACGTCCGCGAGGCCCGGGCGGTCGCGCGCGAGACCGCCGAGCGGATGGGGCTCGCGCCCTGGCTCGGGAGCGAGGCGCGCGGCCTCACCATCGGCGGCCTCAAGCGGCTCGAGGTCGCCCGCGTGATGGCGATGCGCCCGCGCGTGCTTCTGCTCGACGAGGTCATGGCCGGCATCAACCAGACCGACGTGCGCCGCGCCATCGACCTGATGCTGTCGATCCGCGACACCGGCGTCAGCATCATCGCGATCGAGCACGTCATGCAGGCGGTGATGGCGCTCTCCGACCGGGTGATCGTCCTGAGTTCCGGGCAGATCATCGCCCAGGGTAGCCCGCAGGACGTGGTGCGCGACGCAGCCGTGATCGAGGCGTATCTCGGCAAGGAGTTCGCCCATGCTCACGCTTGAGCGCGTGGATGCCGGTTACGGCGCGACCAGCATCCTGCACGCCGTCTCGCTCGAGGTGCGCGCCGGCGAGGTGGTGACGATCGTCGGCGCGAACGGGGCCGGCAAGACGACGACGCTGCGGACCATCGCGGGCCTGGTGAAGCCCACCCGCGGCCGGATCCTGTTCGAGGACGAGGACGTCACCCGGCTCTCGGGCCACGAGATGGTGGCGCGCGGCGTCACCCTGATCCCGGAGGGGCGCCAGCTCTTCCCCGAGATGACGGTGCGGGAGAACCTGCTGATGGGCGCCTACCGCCGCGCGGCGCGCGAGCGCCAGTCGGAGACGCTCGCGGACGTGCTCGACCTGTTCCCGCGGGTGCGCGAGCGCCTCGACCAGAATGCCGGCTCCCTCTCGGGCGGCGAGCAGCAGATGGTGGCCATCGCCCGCGGGATGATGGCCCGTCCCAAGCTCCTGATGTTCGACGAGCCCTCGCTGGGCCTCGCCCCGATCGTGGTGGCGCAGGTCTTCGCGGTGGTGGACCGGATCGTGAAGACCGGCGCCACCGTCCTGATCGTCGAGCAGAACGTGTTCCACACGCTGCAGGTGGCCGACCGGGGCTACGTTCTGGAGAACGGCGAGATCGTCCTCGCCGACGCGTCCGCGGCCCTGCTCGACAACGACCACGTCCGACGCGCCTATCTGGGGATCTGAGATGACCGAGCGGCAGACGAACCCCGAGGCGATCGTCCGGCGCGCGAGCCACGCCGGACGGCGCGTCCTCGTCACGGGGGCCGGCCGCGGGATCGGCCGGGCGATCGCGGAGGGGTTCGGCGCGCGGGGCGCCCTGGTGGGCGTGGCCGACGTGAACCCGGACGACGTCGCGGCGACCGTCGCGGCGATCGAGGGCGGAGACGGTCGCGCCCTGCCGCTGCGCCTCGACGTCGCCGACTACGCGGCCGTCGAGGCGGCCCTGTCGGAGGCCGCCGCCGCGATGGGCGGCGCGTTCGACACGGTGGTCAACAACGCCGGCATCTCGCCCAAGCACGACGGGGCGGCCCACCGGGTCTGGGAGATGGACCCGGCGGAGTGGAGCCGCGTCGTCGCGGTCAACCTGACGGGGGCGTTCAACACCGTCCGCGCGCTGGCGCCCGCGATGTGCCCGGCCGGGCGCGGCTGGATCGTCAACATGTCGTCGGTGGCGGCCAAGACCCACTCCCCGATCGTCGCCTGCCACTACGCGGCCTCGAAGGCCGGCCTGATCGGGCTCACCAAGCACCTCGCGGCCGAGCTCGGCCCGTTCGGCATCCGCGTCAACGCGATCGCGCCGGGGCGGATCGAGACCCCGATGGTCCGGGCGGTGGGCCGCGCCGTCAACGACGAGCAGGTGCGCCTGACCCCGATGGGCCGGCTCGGCGCCCCCGAGGAAGTCGCGGATCTCGCCCTCTACCTGACCTCCGCCGAGGCCAGCTTCGTCACCGGCCAGACCGTCGACGTCGCCGGCGGCCTCTACATGACGTGAGCCGGGACCGGTCGGACAGGCGATGGACGGGAGGACGGCCATGAGCAGCGCGGTCACCGCGGCCGGGATCACCGGGCGGACCCGGGTCTACGGGATCCTGGCGGACCCGATCTACCACGTGAAGGCGCCCGAGGTGATGGGGGCGCTCTTCGCCCGCCACAGCGTGGACGGCGTCCTCGTCCCGCTGCACGTGACGGCGGACGGCCTCGCCGCCGTGATGGACGGGCTGCGGCACCTGCGCAATTTCGGCGGCTTCATCGCCACGGTCCCGCACAAGACCGCGATGACCGGCCTGTGCGACGCCCTCACCCGGGAGGCCGAGCAGATCGGGGCGGTCAACTGCGTTCGGCGGGAGGCGGACGGGCGCATGGTCGGCACGATGCTCGACGGGATCGGCTTCGTCGAGGCGCTGCGCGCCTCGGGCCTGGAGCCGCGCGGCCGGAGCGCGGCGCTGGCGGGGGCCGGCGGCGCGGCGAGCGCCATCGCCTTCGCGCTCGCCGAGGCCGGTGTCGCCCGCCTGACGATCCTGAACCGCACCGCCGACCGCGCCCAAGCGCTGGCGGAGCGCCTGCGCGCCGCCTATCCCGGGCTGGCGGTCGCGGCCGAAGGCGTCCAGGCGGAGCACGATCTCCTCGTCAACGGCACGTCGCTCGGGATGCGCCCGCAGGACGCCGCCCCCTTCGACCTGGGCGCCCTCCACGCCGGCCAGTTCGTCGCCGAGGCGATCATGGATCCGGAGATTACGCCGCTGCTCGCCGCCGCGCTGAGGGCGGGCTGCCGCGTCCAGAAGGGCCTGCCGATGCTGGAGTGTCAGATCGCCCTGATGGCCCGCCACATGGGCGCCCTCTGAGGCGGGAACCGGGGACTGAGCTTGGGGCGCACCGTGGGACCGACCGACATCGACGCCGTCGCGGCCGGCGCGTTCGACTACGTGATCGTGGGCGGCGGCACCGCGGGCTGCGTCCTGGCCAACCGCCTGACCGAGTCCGGGACGCACCGGGTCCTGCTCCTCGAGGCGGGGGGACGGGCGCGCAGCCCCTGGGTCGCGATCCCGGCGGGCTTCAGCCGCCTGCTCCAGCACCCATCCTACAACTGGCGGTTCCGGACCGAGCCCGAGGCGGCGACCGGCGGCCGGGTGATCGCGGTCCCGCGGGGCAAGGGCCTCGGCGGGTCGACGCTGATCAACGGCATGATCTACGTGCGCGGACAGCCGCAGGATTACGATGCCTGGGCGCAGGCCGGGTGCCGCGGCTGGGGATTCTCGGACGTGCTCCCCTATTTCCGCAGGCTCGAGGATTACGAGGGCGGCCGCGAACCGTTGCGCGCCCGCGGCGGTCCGCTGCCGCTGACGGAAGTGGCCGAACGTCCTGCGATCGCGGAGGCCTTCATCGCCGCCGCGCAGGCGGCAGGCTACCCGCGCAATCCCGACTACAACGCGGAGAGCCAGGACGGCTTCGGCTACTACCAAGTGAACCAGCGGCGCGGCCGGCGGGTCAGCGCCGCCGATGCCTATCTGCGGCCGGCCCTGGCCCGCCCGAACCTCGCCGTCGTGACCGACGCGCACGTCCTGCGGCTGACCTTCGACGCGGGTCGGGCGAGCGGCGTCGCCGCTCTGGTCGGCGGCCGCGAGCGGCTCTTCCGCTTCCGCGGGGAAGTGATCCTCGCCGCGGGTGCGGCCCAGACCCCGCAGATCCTGGAACTGTCCGGCCTCGGCGATCCGGCGATCCTCGGAGGGCTCGGCGTCGCCGTGCGGCGCGCCCTCCCCGGCGTCGGCGCCAACTACATGGACCATTACTGCACGCGCATGAACTGGCGCGTGCGCCTGCCGGTGACGCTGAACGAGCAGACCCGCGGCCTGCGCCTCGGCCTCGCGGCGGCGCGCTACCTCGCGACGCGGCAGGGCATCCTGGCGCTGGGGACCGGTCTCGCCCACGGCTTCGTGCGCACCCGGCCGGGGCTCGACGGGCCCGACGTGCAGTACTTCTTCATGCACGCGAGCTACGCCAACGCCGCCGAGCGCAAGCTCGACCGCCTGCCCGGCATGACGATCGGCGTCACGCAGTTGCGACCGGAATCGCGCGGGACGATCCACGCCGCGTCGCCCGACCCGCTCGCGCCGCCCGCCATCCGCCCGAACTTCCTCGCCACCGCGGAGGATCGCCGGGCGATGGTCGAGGGCATGAAGATCGCCCGCGCCATCGTCGCGCAGGCGCCGATGGAGCGCTTCCGCGGGGCCGAGCTCAACCCCGGTCCGGACTGCCGGACCGACGCGGACTGGCTCGATTTCGCGCGCCGCGACGGCCAGACGATCTACCACATCTGCGGCACGTGCCGCATGGGCGACGATCCGGATTCGGTGACGGATCCCAGCCTGCGCGTGCGCGGCGTGGCCGGCCTTCGGGTGGCCGACGCCTCGATCATGCCGCGCATCGTCTCCGGCAACACGCAGGCCGCGGTGTTCATGATCGCCGAGAAGGCCGCCGACCTGATCCTTGCCGATGCCTGATCCGGTCTGGCCATCGGGCGCCGCGGCGCGTACGGCAGCCCCGCGCCGGTCTCGGCCGCGTCTCGGCGTCGTCCGGCGCTTCGCGACGCAGCAGACCGCAGGTCAAACGCCCCGGCACGACCGGCGGCAGAGGTTCGACGTCATGCTCTACATGGTCCACATGCAGGTCAACATTCCGGCGTCCCTCCCGAAGGAGGAGGCGGCTCGCCTGAAGGCCGAGGAGAAGGCCTACGCCCAGAAGCTCCAGCAAGATGGCCGATGGCGGCATCTCTGGCGCATCGCCGGGCAGTACGCCAATTACAGTGTCTTCGACGTGGCGGGAAACGATGAACTCCACGAAGTCCTGAGTTCGCTGCCGCTCTACCCGTATATGGCGATCAGCGTGACGCCGCTGGCGCAGCATCCCTCCGCGATCGCGGCCAACTGACCGGACCACCGCCATGCCTTACATGATCGAGACCTTCGACAAGGCCGGGAGCCTGGACGTCCGCAGGGCGAACCGCGCGGAGCATCTCGTCTACCTCGACCGGATCAAGGACCGGCTCCTGGCCTGCGGCGCGAAGCTGAACGACGACGGGAGCGACGCCGGCGGCGGCCTCTACGTCGTCGACGTCGAGACCCGCGCGGAGGCCGAGGCGCTCATCTACGCGGACCCGTTCTACAAGGTCGGGCTCTTCGAGCGCGTCGAGATCCGGCGCTGGCGCAAGGCCTACCTGGACGGCCGCAGCTATCTCTGAGACCGAGGGAACGCGGTTTCGAAGGACAGGCGGCCTTCCGGTACGGGGCAGCCGCTGAAGAACAAGAGATTGGGAGGAAACAATGATCCGTCGTCCTTGGGTGGCGGCCGCCGCGTTCGGCGCCGCTGCCCTCACCGCCCTGCCCGCCTCCGCGCAGTACGCGGATGGCGGCATCAAGATCGGCATCCTGAGCGACATGTCCGGCGGATACTCGGATCTGGCCGGCCGCGGCTCGGTGACGGCCGCGCAGCTCGCGGTCGAGGATTTCGGACGTCCGATCAACGGTCGGAAGGTCGAGCTCGTCTTCGCCGATCACCAGAACAAGGCGGACATCGCCTCGTCGATCGCGCGCCGGTGGTTCGATACCGAGGGCGTCGACGCCATCTTCGACACCAATTCCTCGGTCGCCGGGCTGGCGGTGCGCGAGGTCGCGCGCAGCAAGGGCAAGATCGACATCAACTCCGGCGCCGGCTCCATGGCACTGACCAACGCCGCGTGCTCGCCGACCGGCGCCCACTGGTCGTGGGATACCCACTCGCTCGCGGCCGGCACCGCCGCGGCGCTGGCGGACGATCCGAAGAACACGTGGTTCTTCATCACGGCCGACTACACCTTCGGGCACGATCTGGAGGCGCAGGTCACCCGGGTCGTGAAGGCCAAGGGCGGCACGGTGCTCGGGTCGGTCAAGCACCCGTTCCCCAATCCGGATTTCTCATCCTACCTGCTGCAGGCACAAGCGTCGGGCGCGAAGATCATCGGCATGGCCAACGCCGGTGCCGACACGATCAACACCATCAAGCAGGCAAGCGAGTTCGGCATCCTGCAGGGTGGCCAGAGGCTGGGCGGGCTCAACATCTTCCTGACCGACATCTACTCCGTCGGATTGCCGGCGGCGCAGGGCATGATCCTGACGACGGGCTTCTACTGGGACATGGACGACCAGACGCGCGCCTTCGCGCGGCGCTTCGGCGAGCGGATGGGCGGCCGGATGCCGACCATGGTCCAGGCCGGCGACTACTCGGCGGTTCTCCACTTCCTGAAGGCGGCCGAAGCCGCCGGCACGGATGACGGCCTGAAGGTGATGGCCAAGATGCGCGAGCTGCCGATCCAGGACTTCTTCGCCCGCAACGCCACGCTGCGCCCGGACGGCCGCATGGTCCACGACATGTACCTCGCCCAGGTGAAGTCCCCGGCGGAATCGACGGGGCCCTGGGACTTCTACAAGATCCTGAAGACGATCCCGGGCGACCAGGCGTTCCAGCCGCTCTCCGAGAGCACGTGCAAGCTGGTGAAGGGCTGACGCGCGCCTTCGCGGCTCGTCGCTCACAGGGGGGCGCGGGCCGTGCACCCCTGTCTCCACCGGGGTCGCCGCTCGCGACGGCCCTAGTGGGACGTGCTCTCGACCGCGGCGGCGAAGACGTAGCCGACCCCGCGCTCGGTCACGATGAGCTTCGGGTCGCTGGGCCTGCGCTCGATCTTCCGGCGCAGCCGCAGGATCTGCACGTCGATGCAGCGATCGAAGACGTCGTCGTGGACGCGGGTGACCTGGAGCAGGTACTCGCGCGTGAGCGGACGCTGAGGTGCGTCGAGGAACGCCGCCAGGAGCGCGTAGTCGCGCTTGCCCAGGACGACCTCTTTTCCGTCGGGATTGATCAGACGCCGGCGTCGGCGGTTCAGGACCCAGCCGTCGAAGCGCCGGCACGGCGCCTCCGCCGGACGGGACGAGGCCTGCGCCGCGACGCGGCGGAGGACGACGCGCACGCGCGCCAGGAATTCGCGCAGGCCGTAGGGTTTGACGATGTAGTCGTCGGCGCCGAGTTCGAGGCCGAGCACGCGGTCGAACTCCTCGCAGCGATGGGCCGTC
Source organism: Methylobacterium sp. 1030 (assembly GCF_040544715.1). Taxonomy (NCBI): domain Bacteria; kingdom Pseudomonadati; phylum Pseudomonadota; class Alphaproteobacteria; order Hyphomicrobiales; family Methylobacteriaceae; genus Methylobacterium; species Methylobacterium sp. 1030. Next base: position 313,333 of record NZ_JBEPKM010000003.1, read on the forward strand.
GTCAGGATGACGGGAACATCGCTCACCGCGCGCAGGTCCCGCAGCAGGTCGAGGCCGTTCTCCGCGCCCGGGCGAAGATTGAGCACCACGAGGTTGAACTGCGACGGATCCGCGAGCTCTCCGCGCGCCTCGGCCCGCGTCGACGCCGGGACGACGTCGACCCCGTGCCCGTCGAGGTATCCGGAGACGACACGCTGAACCTCCGCGTCATCGTCGACGAGCAGAATGCGCAGGCCGTGATGATGCATAAGCGATGCTCCTCCGGAGTCCCGACTGGCGCGATCATCGGAGCAGCGGTCCGAAGGTGTCCGGCCGTCCCGGGGCGGCCGGATGCGCGTCGTCATCCCGTCGCCTGCCGATCGGCTTGGCCGCTGCTCCCACGGCGTGACGGTTCATCGGCAGGCCCGCTCGTAGCGGCCCCACACCGGGCTGAAGAACAGGCGACAGTCGCCGAAAAAGCCGCCCGCGGCGTATCCGCCCGCCGGGCTCCACCAGCCATGGCCGCCGAAGCGGTGATGGAAGCCGTGATGGAAGCCCCCGTGGTGGAAGCCGTGATGGAAGCCGCCATGGTGCCCGAAGCTTCCTTGCCCGAAGCCGCGCGCTTCGGCTCGTCCGGGCACGGTCGCCAGGGCGGCGAGGGCGAGACAGGACAGGATCGCGGTCTTCGTCGAGGTGATCGTCATGAGATGTCTCCCGTTGCGATACGGGGACGATGCACCGGAGAGCCCGGGGTGGACTGTGACCCGGGTCACAGTTTCAGTGTGATCCTCCGGCCGGTCAGCGACGCGCTCGGGGGAGCGGCTAGGACGTCGTCGCGCGCGGGTGGCGCAGCCAGACCTCAAGGGGCTGGCTGCGGCCGCGGATCGCCGCGGTCCGGCTCTCGAATCCTCCCTCCGACCGCTCGAGCCCGGCCGCCTGCGCCAGCTCGGCGCTGAGTGCCAGGCGAGCGTGGGCGTCCGCCGCGACCGCCAGCAGGCGGCTCGCCACGTTGACCGTGTCGCCCGTCGCGGTGATGTGCTGGTTGGTGTCGCTGCCGAGGCGCGAGAGGATCACCGGCCCGTAATGCGCGCCGATGCGCAGATCGAGGGCCGGCCCGGATCCGTGCAGGACCGGGCTGTCCGCGATCCAGGCGCGCGTGCGGACGATGAGTTCCTCCGCGGCCTGGACGGCGTGCGCCGCCTGGTCCGGGTCCGGATCGAGGGCGCCGAACAGGATCATGGCGCCGTCGCCCATGAAGTTCACCACGACGCCCCCGCGCAGGGTCACCGCTTCGTCGACGAGATCGTGGAACGTCTTGAGCATCGCCCGCGTCCGCGCCGGGCCGAGCTGCTCGCTCCGGCGCGTGAAGCCGGTGAGGTCGACGAACAGCACGGGGATGTCGCGCGCGATCGGCTCGGCGAGGTAACCCGGGTCGCGCGCGAGCCGCTCGGCCAGGGCGGCAGGCTGCATCCGCCGCAGCACCTGCTCGGACCGCGCCACGCGCGCGCTCTGGCGGCGCTCGAGCGTCTGGCGGCCGACCGCGCAGACCAGCGCCGGCAGTCCCACGGCCGCGAGCGGCAGGGCGGCGCTCAGCCAGATGCCGTGGGCGAACGCGACGGCGCCCGCGGCGAGCCATCCTGCCGTCGCGAGCAGGACCAGGATCAGGCCCGGGCCCGGCGGCAGCACCGCGATGGCGAGCGCGGACCCGACCGCCAGGAGGACCGAGGCCGCGGCGTCTCGCTGCCGCACGCCGGCGTCCCGGACGAGGGCGTCCCCCGTGGTGAGGTGGGCGATGCCGGTAGCGAGGAGTTCGACGCCGGGCAAGACGGGATCGAACGCGGTGGCGAAGGTGTCGCCGCCGCCGAGCGCGGTGACGCCGATCACGACGATGCCGTCCGAGAGCGCCGCGGCCGGCGCCGTCCCGTCGAGGAGGGCGGCCGCGCTCACCGTCGCGATCGTGCGTCGCGGACCGTAGGGGCGCAGCGGAAGGTGGTAGCCGAGGTCCAGCGACAGGGCGCGGTCGCCGATCTGGACGCGCCCCTTGCTGAGCACGGGGTCGTTGCGCGCCGCCAGGGCGGCCGCGCGCAGCACGAAGGACGCGGCGACGCCGTCGGCCGTGCGCACGACCAGGGGGAGATGGCGGGGTACGCCGGACGCGTCCTCGGCGACGTTGACGACACCGGACGCGACGTCTTCGCCGAGCTTCGGCGACGGCCGGTGGAGCGCGGTGGCGAACGGGATGCCGTCCTCGCTGGCGCTCCCGTCGAAGACCGCAGCCGAAGCCAGGATCGCTGTGGTCTTCCCGAGGGCGACGGCGAGCGCGCTGTCCGCCTCCGGCTGCCGCCCCGCCTCGAGGAAGAGCACGTCGACGGCGATCACGCGCGGGCGGGCCTCCGCCACCCGCTCGACGATCCGCGCCATCGTGGTCCGCGAGACCGGGAAGCCGCCTTCGCGCCGCACCGTCGCGTCGTCGACCGCCACCACGGTGAGGTTGGCGGGCGGCGTGCGCGGGCCGGCGAGCCGCAGGCGCAGGTCCGTGAGGGCGGATTCCAAACGATCGAGGGGCGTCGCGCGCCCGGTGAGATGGAGATGGCCGAGCCAGGCGCCCCAGGCGAGCGCGCCGAGCGACGCGGCGAGCAGGAAGACGCGCCGCGCCAGCCGGAAGGTCCGGTCGGGCGTCGGAGCCGCCGGCCGACCGGCCTCGCTCAACGCCCGAACCGCTCGAGCAGACTCCTGACGCGCTCCTGGGGCCAGCGCCGGACCTCCAGAGGGTCGCGGCCGTCATCGACGTCGACCCCCTCGCCCGGCCCGAGCGTGACGGCGACCTGCGGGTCGGTGCGCCGGGCGACGTCGACCCGTCCCTGGGCCACGAAGACGGAGGTGCGCGCCCGCGTCACGTCGACGGCGTAGACCGTGCCCCGCACCGAGGCCACCGCGTGGGGGGTGAGGATCTGGAAGCCGTCGCGGCGGACGCGGCGGCTCGCCGGGATGGTGACGAAGACCGCGTTGCCGCCGATCTCGGCGCCCTTGAGATGTCCGTCACCGTCGGGTCCCACAGGGCGCAGGCTGCCCGCGCGCTCGGTTTCGAGCGTCAGGCCGTCGGCGCAGTGCAGGATCCGCAAGGGCGGATCGAAGCGCGTCGTCTCCGTACATCGCGTCTGCGCTGCGGCGCTCGACGCCGCGATGGTGAGGGCGGCCGTGGCCGCCAGGCGCGCTGTCGTTCTCATGCGGTGAAGCCCTGTCGCCCCGATCATGTCTGCGCCCGCGCGCCCAGCGCGACGAGCCGGTGTGAGGCCCGCACGGTGACGCGCGCGCGGCCGAGATCGATGAGGCCCGATCTCTGCCAGTCCTGCAGGACGCGGTTCACGCTCTCCCGCGCCGCGCCGACGAAGGCCGCGAGTTCCTGCTGCGTCACCTGGATCTCGGCGCCGTAATCCTCCGACAGCATGATCAGGCGCCGGGCGAGGCGCATGTCGAGCGGCAGCAGCGTCGCCTCCTCCATGCGCGCGCTCATCCAGCGCAGGCGCTGGCACAGCAGGCCGATGATCCGGACCGCCAGGGCGGGATCGCCGTGGAGCAGTTTGAGGAAGGCCCGCCCCTCGACGACGAACAGGTCGGCCGGCTCGAGCGCCACGGCCTCGGCGGTCCGTGGATGGCCGTCGAGGAAGGCGATCTCGCCGAAGACGTCGCCCGGCCCGAGCAGGTTGAGGGTGACCGCGCGCCCGTCGTCGGAGCCGGCCCCGATCCGGATCTGCCCGCGCCGCACGGCGTAGAGGGCATCGCCCGGATCGCCCTTCTGGAAGAGGATCTCGTGTCGCGCGAGGCTGCGCGTCGTGCAGAGCCCGGCAATGGTCTCGATCGCCTCCGGACCAAGCTCAGCGAAGAACGCGTTGGCCTTCAGAAACCGAACGAGCGTGTGCGGCGTGCTCACGACTGCATCTCTCCGGCCGTCGAGCTGGGGCTTATGCGCGTGTCGAGGGCCGATTAGCAAGGCTTACACTGCGAGAGCGGAGGAAGATCATGGGCTCCGCCCGCGGGCGTGCTCACGGCGGCGACGATTGTTACAGGCCGCGCGCCCGCTCCAGCATGCCGGTGGCCCGTCCGCCGATCACCCCGCACGGCGCCTGGCTGTCGCCGGCGGCCGCGCGGGGCAGGATCGAGGCGTCGAAGACCGTCCGAACGTCGCGGCCCGCTCGGGCGGTGCAGCCCTGGAGCCGGTCGGTGACCGCGGCAGCACGGATTCAGTCCGCCCTCGCCGCGCCGGACGGGCGGAACGCCCGCGCGCTGCCGCGGGCGCGGCAGAGGTCGGCGCGGGCCGCGTTCGCCGTCACGTCGGCCGGGTGGGACAGGTCGTTCGCCTCGATGACCGGCGGCGTCGCCATATCGGCGCGCCGCGCGCGATCAGGCCTCTCGAGAGCGTCTGCGGCGGGTCGGAGCGACTGTCGCGCGCGGATCGTACCCCCGTGGACGATCACTTGTCCGAGCGCGTCTTCCTCGGATCGTCGGAGGGATTGATGTAGTCGAGCCCGAAGGGCCCTGTTCCCGAGACCTGGATCACGGCCGGGTCGCGCGTCGTCCACAGCGCGTGGGGCATCTCGGCCGGCAGATACAGGAAGGCACCCGGCCGGAGAGACTGACCCCGGCTCGCGTCGATCGTCTTCCCCATGTCGTGGACGAGTGTGCCGGACAGCAAGGTCACGCTCTCGTCGGTCGCGTGCGTGTGCGGAGCGATGACGTAGTTCGGCGGGAACCGGAGCCTGAGCGTGAACGGTCCGGGCTTGTCCGGATCGCCGGCGATGATGCTGATCTCGCTGCCCTTCGGGAGGGAGGGCGGCGCGGCGCGCCACTGGACGGCTTCGTCACCGGTGACCATGACCATCTCGCCCGCGCGCGCGTCCGGCGCGAGGCATGCGAGGAAGAGGACGAGACAGCAGCTCTGGCGCAAACGCATCGACAATCTCCAGATCGGCGCTGGGGCGAGCCCGGATCGAACCTGTCCGCTGACGCCGAGCCCACTCTACCGTCGGCGGCGCTCGCGACAGGGTCCGTCCTGTTAGACCGCGCGCCTTCGGACCCGCTACGGCAGAACGCCCGTACCGACCCGGGCAAATCGCACGACCTTGCCGGAGACCCTTCCAAGACGGTCGCGCGCTCGCGTACTCTCGGCCTTTCGGGAGAACACGGGTGACACCCTTCAGGCTCAAGCAGGTCCTGGCCGTCTGGGACGCGCGCGAGCTGGATCTCAAATGGGCCCTCGTCGGACGCATCGCGCTGATCGCGATCCTCTGCGCTGCCGGAGCGGCCGCCTACGCGATGCACGACGTCGCGGCGAAGACCCGACAGCGGAACGCCGAGACGGCCGATGAGGTGCATAAGCAGCTCCGCCTCCAGCTCCTGCGAATCGAGCGGGCAGCCGACATTCCCCAACGCTTCCCGGATTGGGAGATCATCACCCGGTACGCTCTGCAACCGGGCCAGTGCGTGCAGCTGATCCCGGCGGAGGCCGGTCCGACACGGTCGAGCTGCTTGGGCGTCGAGGCGCACGCGCGCGCCGCACCCGACTGGTTCGCGACGCTCTACCGGTTCCTCTTCTTCGCCGGATCCACCGTCAGCCTGCCGCTCGAGCATCAGGGGTCGCGGATCGGGATCGTCGAAGCGGACTTCGATCCCGACGCGGTCGTCGGGTCGGCGTGGATCGTGCTGACGCAGGTGTCCGGCGCTCTCGCGGCCATGACCGTCGTCCTGTGCGTGCTGGTCTACGGCGCGGTGGCGCACGCGCTGCGTCCCGCCAACGAGATCCTGATCGGTATCGATCGCGTCGCGAAGGGCGACCTCGCGTGGCGTCTGCCCAGCCTCCGCCTGCGCGAGCTCCGACGCATCGCGACGGTCTTCAATCAGCTCGCCAGCCATCTCCAAGTCGCCACGCGGGAACGTGCCGAGCTCGCGCGCCGGCTGATCGATGCCCAGGAGCAGGAGCGGCGGTGGCTGTCGCTCGAACTGCACGACGACGTCGCGCAGCGTCTGACGGCGTTGAGCCTTCTCGCCCGGTCGATCCAGGAGGGCGCGCGCTCCTCGTCGCCTTCGGTCGTGGCCGAGAGTGCCGAACTCGCCACCATGGCGTCGGACGCCGTGCGCGCGCTCCGGAGTACCCTCGCCGCACTCAGGCCGCCCGAGATCGACGATCTCGGGCTGCGGGTCGCGCTCCGGAGTCTGATCGCCGCCCAGGCGCAGCGCGCCGGGGGCCGGATCCACGTCACGCTCGCGGCCGACGCGCAGGCCGATCGCCTGCCCTCCGACGCGGCGGCCCATATCTACCGGATCGTCCAGGAAGGCCTCACCAACGCCGTCCGCCACGCGGCCGCGCGCACCGTCGCGATCGCGCTGAACGTCGCGGAGACCGACGGCGGCGCCGAGGTCCAGCTGATCCTCACGGACGACGGGAGCGGCGCCCCCGTGGAGGCGCTGGAGCGCCCGCATTCCGGTCTCGGCCTGCTCGGCATGCGCGATCGCGTCCACGCGCTCGGCGGGCAGATCGTGACGGAAACGGCCCCGGGCGGCGGGTTCCGCTTGCGGGTCCGCTTTCACGCCGCGCTCGCGGGCGACGAGGTGTCATGACCAAACGGCGCATACGCGTGATGCTCGTCGACGATCACGCCGTCGTGCGGGAGGGCTATCGGCGGCTCCTGGAGCGGCAGCCCGACATGGAGGTCGCCGCCGAGGCCGGGGACGGCGCGGAGGCCTATCGCGCCTACCGCATGGTGGAGCCGGACGTCGTCATAATGGACATCAGCATGCCCGGCCGCGGTGGGATCGACGCCATCCGGCAGATCCGGCAGGTGGATCCGAGCGCCCGCATCCTCGTCTTCAGCGTGCATGCCGCGGTGAGCTACGCGCTCCAGGCCATACGCGCCGGCGCCCGCGGCTACATTACCAAGAGCAGCGCTTCGGATCTCCTCATCGAAGCGGTGCGAAGCGTGTTCGCCAACAAGCTGACCCTGTGCGCGGAGATCTCGCACCTGCTGGCCGCGAGCCGGCTGGCGGAGGAGACGTCGCCGATCGACCAGCTGTCGCCTCGGGAATTCGAGATCCTGCGGATGATCCTCGACGCACGGCACACGGACGCGATCGCGGCCGATCTCAGCCTCTCGCCCAAGACCGTCGCGAACTATCACTACGCCATCAAATCGAAGCTCGGCGTCAGCTCGGACGTGGAACTCGTCTACTGCTGCATCCGGTGCGGGCTGATCGATCCCTTCGCGGTCGTCGGAGCGGACTAGAACGCGCGGGCGCGCGGCCCGCAGCGGTATGCGTCACACGTCCAGGTTCGCGACGCTCAGCGCGTTCTCCTGGATGAACTCGCGCCGGGGCTCGACCACGTCGCCCATCAGCTTCACGAACAGGTCGTCGGCATCGGTGACGTCCTTGACCTTGACCTGCAGCAGTGAGCGGACGTCGCGGTCGAGCGTGGTCTCCCAGAGCTGCTGGGCGGTCATCTCGCCGAGGCCCTTGTACCGCTGGAGCTGAAGGCCCTTGCGGCCGAAGGCCATCACGGCCTCGAAGAGCGCTACGGGCCCGTGCAGAACCGTCTCGTCGGACTTCCGCATCAGCGTGGCCGGCTCGCCGTAGATCTCCCGGAAGGCATCGGCCCGCTCGGAGAGGCGCCGGGCCTCCTGCGAGGTGATCAGGCCGGCGTCGAGGGTCGAGACCTGGCGAACGCCCCGGAGCGTCCGGCTGAGGCGATAGCCGCCCTCGAACGACTCGCCCTGCCAGCCCCGCTCGATCTCGTCGGCGATCGCGTCGAGCCGGCGGGCGGTCATGTCGGCCAGGACCTCGGCCTCACCCGCCCGCGACGCCGCCTCGGCATCGAAGGCGCCGGCCAGCACCGCCTGCTCGACCACGGAGCGGTCGTAGCGCGTGTGCAGGCCCTGCAGGATGCTCCGGAACGTCCGGGCCTCCTCGACGAGGCTCTTGAGCTGCGCCCCGGCGAATTCCGCGCCGGTGGAGAGTCGCAGGATTGCGCCGTCGGTGCCCTGGTCGATCAGGTAATCCTCGAGGGCGCGCTCGTCCTTCAGGTAGATCGCCCGGCGCCCGCGCTCGGCTTTGTAGAGCGGCGGCTGCGCGATGTAGAGGTGGCCGCGCTCGATCAGCTCCGGCATCTGCCGGAAGAAGAAGGTGAGCAGCAGAGTGCGGATGTGCGAGCCGTCCACGTCCGCGTCGGTCATGATGATGATGCGGTGGTAGCGCAACTTCTCCGGGTTGAAGCCCTCCCGGTCCGTGGAGGAGCGCCCGATCCCGGCGCCCAGCGCCGTGATCAGGGTGCCGATCTCCGCGGAGGACAGCATCCGGTCCGCGCGCACGCGCTCGACGTTGAGGATCTTGCCGCGCAGGGGCAGCACGGCCTGGAAGGTCCGGTCGCGGCCCTGCTTGGCCGAGCCGCCGGCGGAATCGCCCTCCACCAGCAGGATCTCGCACTTGGTCGGGTCGCGCTCCTGGCAGTCGGCGAGCTTGCCGGGCAGCGAGGCGATGTCGAGCGCGCCCTTGCGGGTCACGGTCTCGCGCGCCTTGCGGGCGGCCTCGCGGGCGGAGGCCGCCAGCACCACCTTGCCCATCACCGACCGCGCCTGGCTCGGATTCTCCTCGAGCCACGTGGACAGGCCCTCGTTGAGCACGTTCTCCACGGCCGGGCGCACCTCGGACGAGACGAGCTTGTCCTTGGTCTGCGACGAGAATTTCGGGTCCGGCACCTGCACCGAGATGACCGCGGTGAGCCCCTCGCGACAATCCTCGCCGGTCAGCGAGACTTTCTCCCGCTTGGCGACGCCGCTGGACTCGGCGTAGCCGGTGATCTGGCGCGTCAGGGCGGCGCGGAAACCGGCCATGTGGGTGCCGCCGTCGCGCTGCGGGATGTTGTTGGTGAAGGGCAGGACCGTCTCGTTGAACGAGTCGTTCCACCAGAACGCGACCTCGACGCGAATTCCATCGCGCTCGGAGCTGACGACGACGGGACTCGTCATCCCGTCGATTGGCTTGCGGGAGCGGTCGAGGTACCGGACGAAGGCCTCGATGCCGCCCTCGTAGTACAGCTCCTCGCGCTTCTTCTCGGCGTGGCGGGCGTCGGTCAGGACGATGCGGACGCCAGAATTGAGGAAGGCGAGCTCGCGCAGGCGCTTCTCCAGCGTGCCGTAGTCGAACTCGATCATCGTGAAGGTGTCGGTCGACGGCAGGAAGGTGACTTCCGTGCCGCGCCTTCCGTTTCCGGGCCCGATGATCTCCAGGGGCGCCACGGCGTCGCCGTGGCGGAACTCCATCGCGTGCTCCTTGTCGTTGCGCCAGATGCGCAGGCGCAGCCACGACGACAGGGCGTTCACCACCGAGACGCCCACGCCGTGCAGGCCGCCGGAGACCTTGTACGAATTCTGGTCGAACTTCCCGCCGGCGTGCAGCTGGGTCATGATGACCTCGGCCGCCGAGACGCCCTCCTCCTTGTGGATGTCCACCGGGATTCCGCGCCCGTTGTCGGAGACCGTGCAGGAACCGTCGGCGTTGAGCGTCACGGTGACGAGGTCGGCGTGGCCGGCCAGGGCCTCGTCGATGGCGTTGTCCACGACCTCGTACACCATGTGGTGGAGGCCGGAGCCGTCGTCGGTGTCGCCGATATACATGCCGGGCCGCTTGCGGACGGCGTCGAGGCCCTTCAGCACGCGGATGGATTCCGCGCCGTAATCGGCGGGCTCGGTCTGGGGGGTGTCGGCCATGAACTTCCTCGGCAGGCGGGCCTGATCGCGTCGGTGGCAGATGCGCCCTCGGGCGCCCGCGCCTGAACTCTCGCTTGGTCCGCCTGATATAGGGGTTCCGCGTTGAGATTGCACGATTTTACGGGTCCGCGGCGGGCCCGTCCCGTCGCTTTTGTGACGCCCGTCGCTTAACGCTGCGTTAGCCCTCGATGCCGCCCGCGCTCGCCGCATCCAGGCGGTCGATCGCCCCGGGTGCGAGCGTCAGCCGGACGGCGCCGAGCAGCTCGTCGAGCTGCGCCACGGAGGTCGCGCTCGCGATGGGCGCGGTGATGCCGGGGCGGGCGATGATCCAGGCGAGCGCGACCTGGGCCGGACTCGCGCCGTGGGCCTGCGCGACCGAATCGAGGACGTCGAGCAGCGCGAGGCCGCGGGGGTTCAGGTACTTGGCGACCCGGTTCTCCCGCGGGCGTCCCGCCGCGTCGTCGGCACTGCGGTACTTGCCGGTCAGGAAGCCGGCCGCCAGGGAGAAGTAGCCGATCACGCCGATCTGCTCCGCCCGGCAGAGCGGCTCAAGCTCGGCCTCGTAGCCGCGCTGGGCGAGGCTGTAATCGGGCTGCAAGCACTCGTAGCGCGGCAGGCCCGCGGAGGCCGAGACCGCCAGCGCCTCCGCGAGCCGGGCCGCGGTGTAGTTCGAGGCGCCGATCGCCCGGACCTTGCCGGCCGCGATCAGGCGCTCGTGCGCCCTCAGGGTCTCCTCGAGGGGCACCGCCGCGTCGTCGAGATGCGACTGGTACAGGTCGATCCGGTCGACCCCGAGGCGTTGCAGCGAGGCCTCGCAGGCCCGCTCGATATGGGCCGCCGAGAGGCCCTGGCCGGCCTCGCCGAGGTCCATGCCGACCTTGGTCGCCAGGACGATCCGGTCGCGCGCGCCCGGACGGGCCGCGAGCCACTTGCCGATCACCGTCTCGGACTCCCCGCCGACATGGCCGGGGGCCCAGCGCGAGTAGACGTCGGCGGTGTCGATGAAGTCGAAGCCGCTCTCCACGAACCGGTCGAGGATCGCGAAGGACGCGGCCTCGTCGGCCGTCCAGCCGAAGACGTTGCCGCCGAGGCAGAACGGCGCGACCGTCAGGTCGGAGCGGCCGATGCGGCGCCTGTCCATGCGCGTCAATCCTGCAGGAAGGGGTTGGACACGCGCTCCGCGCCGAGAGTGCTGGTCGGTCCGTGGCCGGGGATGAAGGCGACCTCGTCGCCCAGCGGCAGGACCTTGTCCTTGATGGCGCGGATGAGCTGCTCGTGGTTGCCGCCGGGCAGGTCGGTGCGGCCGACCGAGCCCTTGAACACCACGTCGCCGACGAGGGCGAAGCGCGCGTCCCGGCTCACGAACACGACGCTGCCGGGCGAGTGGCCGGGGCAGTGGAGGATGTCGAAGCCGAGCCCGCCGACCGTCACGGCGTCGCCCTCGTCGAGCCACCGGTCGGGCGTGACCGGCCGGGCGGCGCCGAGGCCGTAATTGGCCGCCGTCTCGGGCAGGGAATCGAGCAGGAACTTGTCGGCCTGATGCGGGCCCTCGATCGGCACGCCGAGGCGCTCGCGCAGCTCGTCGGCGCCGGCGGCGTGGTCGACGTGGCCGTGGGTCAGCAGGATCTTCTCGACGGTGACGCCCTGCTCGCGGATCGCCGCCTCGATCCGATCGAGGTCGCCGCCGGGATCGACGACGGCGCCGACCTTGGTGGCGTCATCCCAGATCAGGGTGCAATTCTGCTGGAAGGGCGTGACCGGGATGATCCCGGCGCGTGGCGTACCTGGCATGTCGTCCCGCGTGTTGGTGGCGCCGCTCCGGACGCCCTCCGCCCCAGTTTAGCGTAGAACGCGGGTGGGCGGCACCCTGCGCGGCACGCTCAGGCCGCGTCGCCCCTGGGGCGGCGCAGGCTGTCGTGAAGCGCCAGCATCTCGGCCATGCCGAGCGCCCGCGAGCTCCAGCGGGTCTCCGCGGCGTTGACCTGGGTGAACCGGTCGTGGGACCGCCCGCCATAGGCGCCGAACAGGGCTCTGCCCGCCTCGACGGCACCGTCGCCGGGCGCCGTCTCGTCCGGCCGGTCGATCCGGTAGGACGGCGTCGGGGAACGGCCGGTCACGCCGATCCGCACCCAGGCGTCGCCGTGATGCTTCTGGCACATCCGCATGGTGCTCAGGACCTGGCGCAGGTAGGCCTCGCCGTCGGCGAGATCCGGCAGGACGTCAGCGATCGTCGCGTCCGGGGGATGATGCTTCGTCCGGGCCATGTCCCACCTCGTTCCGGCCTGTCCTACCGTGTCGGCCGGCCGAGGGCGAGCCGGGCCCCGGTGTTCCTCACGTCGGCCGCCGCTTCAGCAGCGCGTCGAGCCCGCCGACGCGGAACCAGTGGTAGCCGTATCCCTCCAGGAACAGGCAGTGGCGGCCGTCGTCCTTGACCTCGCTGCGGGCGCCGGTAAGCAGGTCGACGAGGATGTCGTGCTCGCGATCCTCGGATCCCGACGCCATCGCGACCTCGACGGGCTCCGGCGCGAGATTGTGGACGCACAGGATGGCATTGCCGCGCCACGCGTAGCGCAGCGCCAGGACCGACGGGCGCCCGGTCTCCATCGCGACGACGTCGCCCCAGCCGATCTCCGGCGCCTCCTTGCGCTGCCGGATCATGCTCTGCATCCAGTTGAGCAGCGAGCCCTCCTCGTGGCGCTGGTCGGCGACGTTCACGTGCGCGTAGCCGTAGGGGCCGTGGTCGATCAGCGGCAGCACGGTGCGCTTGGCCGTCGAGAACCCGCCCTGGTGCTCGCTCGTCCACTGCATCGGCGTGCGGGCGCAGTCGCGCTCCGGCAGAGCCAGCTCGTCGCCCATGCCGATCTCGTCGCCGTAGCGCAGCACCGGCGTTCCCGGGAGGGTGAACATCAGCGAGTAGGCGAGGCGGATCCGGCGGGGATCGCCGGCCAGCATCGGCGCGAAGCGGCGGCGGATGCCGCGGTCGTAGAGCTGCATCCCCTTCTCGGGTCCGAAGGCGTCGAACACGCTCTGGCGCTGCTTGTCGGTGAGGCGTCCCAGATCGAGCTCGTCGTGGTTCCGCAGGAAGATGCCCCACTGGCAGGAGAGCGGGCGCGGCTTCGTCCGCTCGATCGCCTTGACGAGGGGCCGCGCATCGTGGGCCGCCAGGGCGTAGAAGGTCGCCTGATTGACCTGGAAGTTGAACATCATGTGCATGCGGTCGGCGTCGTCGCCGAAATAATCGAGGTCCTGCTTCGGCAGGATGTTGGCCTCGGCCAAGATGATCGCGTCGCCCTGGCGCCACTGCAGGAACTCGCGCAGGTCGCGCAGCATCTCGAACTGCTCGCGGGGCTTGCCGCCGACATCGGCGCCCTTCTCGGCGATGACGAACGGCACCGCGTCCATGCGGAAGCCGGACACGCCGAGCTGGATCCAGAAGCCCATGATCTTCAGGATCTCGGCCAGCACCTCCGGATTGGCGGTGTTGAGATCCGGCTGGAAGTTGAAGAAGCGGTGGAAGTACCAGGCCTTGGCCTTGGTGTCGTAGGTCCAGGTGGTTTCCTGAACGCCCGGGAAGACCATGCCCTCGTCGGCGCTCGCGGGGCGCTCCTTCGACCAGACGAACCAGTCGCGGTAGGGCGATTTGGGGTCGGACCGGGCCGACTGGAACCACGGATGCTGGTCCGAGGTGTGGTTGACGACGAGGTCGATGAGGACGCGCAGGCCCCGCTGCTTGGCGGCGTGCGTGAAGGCGACGAAGTCCCCGAGCGAGCCGTAATCCGGATCGACGCCGTAATAGTCGGCGATGTCGTAGCCGCCGTCCTTCTTGGGCGAGGGCTGGAACGGCATCAGCCAGACCGCGGTCGCGCCCAGGCCCTGGATGTAGTCCAGCCGGCGCTCCAGCCCGGCGAAATCGCCGATACCGTCGCCGTTGGCGTCCATGAACGTGCCGACGGACAGGCAGTAGATGATCGCGTTCTTGTACCACAGGTCGTTGATCATGGACCCCCCGGCGTCGTCGCGCCTCACGAACGTGGGAGTCGGCCAAAGCGTTGCCGTGCGGCGTCTCCTTAAATCAGCCGCGTTGTGCACGCCCTGTTCAGGCGCGCTCCCGAAAGGTCCGCGCTCGCCCCGTCGCGTCCCCCGAATCCGGCCCGTATGAACGCCATCCTGATCAAGCTGTTCGCGACCGCCCTGACGCTCAGCCAAGTCACGACACGGCCGGACGCGGTCCGGACGCAGTTCGATCCCGCGACGGACGGCCCGGAGGTGGTGCGCCTGCTGCGCGACGGCTGCGCCCACATGCGCAAGGCCTTCGACATCGAGGACATCAATCTCGACGAGTTGATCACCACCGCGATGGAGGATCCGTCCACGGTCGCCGGTCCGGCCGCGCCGAAGATCCTGCACGGTCTCGACCTGACCGAGCTGAACACGAGCTACAAGCAGTTCTGCAAGGGCGAGAACCCCGCGAACTCGCCCTTCGACGCGAAGGCGGTGATCGAGTTCTACGACAACGCCACCAAGGATCTGCCCAGCGCCGAGGCCCTGCGCGACAAGGCCCTGCCGGGGATGACCCGGATCCTCGACGGCGCCGGCAAGCCCTTCGCCGAGGCGTCGGAGCCGAACGGCCGCCGCATCGTGGTGCCGATCACGGCGGTCCCGAACCTCGTCCAGAAGGCCTTCATCGCCGCCGAGGACAAGCGCTTCGAGACCCATCACGGCATCGACGAGCGCGGGGTGATCCGCGCCTTCATCGCCAACCTCGCCTCGCCGGGGCGGCCGGCGGGCGGCTCGACCATCACCCAGCAGGTGGTCAAGAACCTCTCGGTCGGCGACGACGTCACCTACGAGCGCAAGATCCGCGAGATGATCGTCGCGTCGCGGCTGGAGCGCATCCTGACGAAGCCGCAGATCCTGGGGCTCTACCTCAACGGCATCTATCTCGGCCGCGGCGCCTACGGTATCGAGATGGCCGCGCAGAGCTATTTCGGGAAGCCGGTGGGGCAGCTGACCCTGCCGGAAGCGGCGCTCCTCGCCGGCATGCCCAAGGGGCCGAACTTCTACAGCCCGGACAAGTACCCCGACCGCGCGCGGGAGCGGCGCGCCTACGTGCTCGCCCGCCTCAAGGAAGAGGGGACGATCACCGAGGCCGAGATGAGCGCGGCGATCAAGTCCGATCTCGGTCTGAAGCCGATCGAGACCGCGCGCCGCGATTCCGGCTTCTACGTCGTGGATTTCCTCAATCGCGAGGCCCGCACCTTCGCGGGCGTGGATTCGCTGACCTCCGGCTCGCTGACCGTCCGTTCGACGATCAACGCGGGGCTGCAGCGCGCCGTCGAGGACGCCTTGCAGGACGGCCTCGCCAATTACGAGCGCGGCACCGGCCGTCAGGCCTTCACGGGGCCGGAACTCAACCTCGCCGACAGCGTCCGGCGTATCCAGGCGGCGACGCCGGCACCGGAGGGCTCCGCCTCGGCCGCGCCCGCCGTCACCGGCGCGCGGCCGGAGACCGCGAAATCCGACGCCAGGCCGGAGGCCGGGCCGGCCGCGAAGCCGCGCCGCGGCGAGAGGGTCGCGGCCGTGCCGCAGAAGAAGCCGGCGTGGCTGCTGGCGCTCGAGAGCGCCCGCCCGGTCCTCTACGACGTTCACTGGCCGATGGCGGTGGTGCTGGAGACCGGCCGCGGCGGCGTGAAGGTCGGCCTCGCCGATGGCCGCACCGCCTCCCTCGACCCCGGCATCGCCCGCGGCAAGCTGCAGCCCTACGACGTGATCCGCGTGAAGGTCAGCGCCGGCAAGGGCGGCCCGCGCGCGCAGCTCCGGGTCCGGCCGACCGTCCAGGGCGCGGCCCTGGTGCTGGAGAACCAGACCGGCCGGATCCTCGCGATGGCCGGCGGCTTCTCCTACCCGCTGAGCCAGCTCAACCGGGTCACCCAGACGGTGCGCCAGCCCGGCTCGACGCTGAAGCCGCTGACCTACCTCGCCGCGCTCAACGCCGGCCTGCAGCCGAACACCCTGGTGATGGATTCCGCCGTGACCCTGCCGCCGATCGGCGGGGCCGGCGATTCCTGGTCGCCGAAGAACTACGAGGGCGGCGGCTCGGGGCCGACGACCCTGCGGCGCGGCCTGGAATTCTCCAAGAACCTCGTCACCGCCCGGCTCCTCCAGGGCGGGATCGCCCCGAAGGCGCCGGCGAGCCTGAAGCGGGTCTGCGACATCGCCCTCGAGGCGCAGATCTACGCCGAGTGCGAGCCCTACTACCCCTTCGTCCTCGGCGCGCAGCCGGTGCGGATGCTCGACCTCGCGGGCTTCTACGCGGCGGTGGCCAACGAGGGCGCCCGCCCGGCGCCCTACGCGCTCGAATCGGTCGAGCGGGACGGCAAGCCGCTCTACACGCACGCCGCCAAGGAGCCGGTGCGGATCGCCTCGGCGGACCGCGTGGCCTTCTACCAGCTGAAGACCATGCTGCAGGGCGTGACGCAGCACGGCACGGCCGCGGCGCTCGCGAAGGTCTCGGCCTACGTGGCCGGCAAGACCGGCACCTCGGAGAACGAGAACGACGCGTGGTTCGCCGGACTGACCAATGAGATCAGCGTGGTTGTCTGGGTCGGCTACGACAACGCCGACGGCACCCGCAAGACGCTCGGCCGCGGCCAGACCGGCGGCCACGTCTCGGTGCCGATCGCCTCGGCGATCCTGCAGGCGGCCTGGGCGAACGGTGTCGCCAAGACGCCGCTGCGGGGCCCCTCCCCCGAGGCGCGCCCGTTCATCGCCGACCTGCCGATCGACCCGCGCAGCGGCGTGCGGATCGCCGGCGGCGGCTTCCTCGAGCATTTCCGCACCAGCGGCGACGGGCGCATGGCGGACACTCAGTACCGCCTCGTGCCGCGCGAGACGCTCTACGCCATGCGGCCCGACGCGCAGGACGGCGACCTCGCCGGCGACGACGGCGCGAGCGTCGCGGGCGACTACTACGGCAACATGACCGGCGAGCGGCCGCGATCCGACTTCCTCGACCCGTTCGGCGAGCGTCCCGCGCCGCGCAGCCGCCGCGCGCAGGGCGACGTGGATCTCTACGGTCAGGATCCCTACAAGCCCTGGCCGGGCCAGACGAATCGCTCGCCCTTCGGCGGGGACGACGACGCGCGCCGCCCGCGCCGCCGCGATCCCGACTACCTGTTCGGCGAAGACCCCGGTTACTGACAGCCCTCCCCGACAGACGAGAATCCCGTTGCGCCAGCAGCTTCCCGCGGCCCTGGCGGCCGCCCTCACGGCCGCGCTCCCGGCCCTCCCGGCACGCGCCCAGACGCCCGCCGCCAACACCGCCCCGGCGCCGGGGCCCGAGCGGATCAAGGAGGTGCCCTCGGTCACGGCCGTCGATCCGGCCGCGATCAAGCCCGGCCAGATCCTGTTCACCGACCATCGCGACAACCCATCGGCGCCGGAGAACGGCCTGATCCCGTACCTCGACTGGCTGAAGGCGCGGCCGGCCGAGGCGGCGGCGCTCGCCCCGTATCCCGGCTACAAGGAGCCGGACTACACGGTCACGGTGAACGGCGTGACCAAGCCGCGGCACGAGACCCTGAAGGTCTACGTCGCCGAGGGGCGCTTCGTCGTCTCACGGCCGCCCGAGGCGATCGACCTCCAGGCCTTCGCCAACCTCGCCTTCGTGCAGAAGATGGATCCGGCGATCAAGCACCGCACCCTGGCGGTCGCCGACGTGACGCCCAACAAGGACCCGGCCGCCGCCTTCGCCAAGCGTCCCGACCGTCCGTGGTGCGAGGGCGCCGGCGCCTGCATCGAGTCGCGCTACGACCTCGAGGGCAAGCTGCCGCTCGGCGTGAAGCTCGCCAACAAGCTCGAGGAAGGCTCGACCAAGAAGATCGCCGAGTTCGTCTCGTTCCAGAGCGAGCTGCGGGTGCTCGGGCCGGACCAGGGCGACCGTCTCAAGGCGCTGACCAAGATCGACACCGCGGTGACCGGCGGCCTCGAGCAGACGATCTTCTGGGTCAACCAGATCCTGCGCTTCGGCAAGTTCCTGGCCGTGTTCCAGCCGATGCCGAACGACCCGACCAAGACGGTGGTCACCACCTATATGGCGCTGGCGATCAAGGGCGACGTCCTCGACCGCAAGGCCGAGTACGCCCGCGTGCCGGTACTCAAGAATCTGCTGCCCGCGCAGGTGCTGATGGGCAATTCCAGCTTCAACACCGGCAACTCGATCAGCGCCGGCCTGCCGGTCTACGCCCGCAACCGGATCGCCACCTTCGCGGACGCACTCACCAAGCGGTGACGCGCCGCGCGCGCCTCACATCCCGCGGTTGCCGATCGTCGGCAGCGTCGGCTGGGTGTAGGCGCGGTTCACGTCGCGGCGGGTCTGGGTGCCGTTGGTGTTGCCCGAGGCCCGGTAGTTGTCGAGGTTGAAGGTCTCGGCGAGGCCGCTGCGGGAATCCGGGCCGTCGCTGGTGCTGCAGGCGCAGAGGCCGCCGAGCGTCAGCGCGGAGAGGGCGAGAAGGGTCAAGCGCATCGCGTATCCTGAAAGCGGGCCGTGGCCGGCCCGCGACCGGCCACGGCCGGAGCGGCCCTCACGGGACGTCTCGCGGCATGGTCAGCGCGGAGGCGCCTCCGTCAAGGTCGCGCGCAAGATGTAAATCCGTTCTGCCGCCTCCGATGCGCGCCGGCCACGGAAAATCCACCACAGACCCGGATTGCGGCGGATAGGGCCGGCCAATCGTGTTGAGTTCGGCCCCCTCCCCCTGGCGAATCCCGGTCGTTTCGGGCGACAACCCTCCGCGATGAGCAACGTCTTGCCCTTCCGTCCGCGCCCGACCGTCACCCGCCTCGCTCGCTGCGAAGTTGTGACCGTGGCCGGTGATCTCCTCGCCCTGCTGGAGCAGCTCGAGGATGTGAGCGCCCGCGCCGCCGCGATGGGGCGTCCGGCGATTGAGGTCGAGCGCACCGTCCAGCACCTCTTGGATGCCGTGAGCGCCGTGGAGCGCGCCCTCGACTGCATCGGCGAGGGCGAGCAATCGGCGCCGGGCTAGACCGCGTCCCTGCGCGCTCGGGCGCGCCGGGCTCCTGACCGCGGGGACGTCGAATCCCGCGCCGGCGGGTCGCCGCGGGGCATTCCTAAGCAGACTCTAAATCATCCGGAACCCTCCAGTACGCCTTGCGGTTGAGGGTCGGATGCTCGCGTCGGGCGTCGCTTCCGGAGGGTGCTATGAGGCTTCGCACGAGCAGCTTGCTGGCCGTCATGGCGGCCGGCGGTCTCCTCGCCGGGACGGCGATGCGCGCCCAGGCCGCGGAGGTCGGATTCCTCGAGATGCTGTTCGGCGCCCGGCCGGCCCCGCAGCAGGCCCAGCCGGCTTCTACCCCAGCCCCCGCCTTCGACGGCCGCGCCTTCGGCCGCCACGCGACCCCGCGGCTCGGGGCGGCGCGCCGCCGCTTCCAGACCCGCTACGCGGCGCTCCCGCTCAAGATCCGCGTCAAGGAGCGGGAGATCAGCGAGCGCCAGACCCCCATCGACATGAAGGGCGGCGCGACGGCGGCGCTGCTCAAGGACGAGACGCTGCGGCCGGGCGACATCGTGGTGCTGAATTCCGGCGCCCGGGTGTTCACCGGGAATCCCGACAAGCGCCACGCGATCCGGGATTTCGAGCCGGTCCAGAACTCGCGCTTCGTGAGCCGGGGCACGCGGAAGGTCCTGGCCGGGCTGTTCACGCCGGTCGGCGCCGTGCCCGCGCAGGAGGCGCGGCGGATGATGGCCCGTGCCCGGCAGCCGATGCCCGAGGTGGCGACGCCGATCCCAGCGCAGAAGACCGCCATGCGGGTGATCAACCCGTGGCAGGGCGGGCAGTGACCGGCGCGGCGCCGCTCAGAAGAAGCGTTCCTTGATGACGATCGTGTCGCCCGGCCGGACCGCGTAGGTCATCGGCACGATCCCGGAGATCAGCGAGCCGCCGGCGTCGCGGGTCAGGACGGCGTAATCGCGCGCTGCCCGGGGGCCGAAACCGGCCGCGATCGCCACCGCCGTCTCCACGGTCATGCCGTTGACGAACGGGTACTGACCGGAGGTGGTGACTTCGCCGAGGATGTAGAACGGTCGGTAGGCGTCCACCTCCACGGTGACGTGCGGCTCGCGCACGTATCCGGAGGCCAGCTTGGCCTCGATCGCCTTGGCCGCCTGCGCGGTCGTCTGACCGCCCACCTGCACGGTCCCGATCAGCGGCATGGCGATGCGCCCCGCGCCGTCGACCGCGTATATGTTGGACAGGTTGTCCTGGCCGAACACGATCACCCGCAGCTTGTCGCCCGCCGCCAGCGTGTACCGCGCGGCGATCGAGCCGGTGCCGGTGGCATCGAGCTGGTCGGTGCGGAAGCTCGGCCGCAGGCAGCCGCCGAGCGCCAGAGTCGAGCCGAGTGCGAGGAGCAGAGCGCGCCGGTTCATCACCATCGCCGTCATGGATGCAGTTGCGGGGTGATGTAGGCCGTTAAGGTTAATGAAACTTGATCACCGCGCGACGGAGGCGGTGCCGTCACCGGCCCGCGCGGCCCTTAACTCTTGAGCAACCTTAACATCCACTAATGGCCGCGGGACGGCAGTAATGCCCGCCCGGCCTGTCTCCGCGTTCAGAGCGTCCGCATGTCCACGATCCGTCAACGCTCGATCTACGCCGTGCCCGGATCCCAGCCGCGCGCCGAGGAAGGCCTCGGCCTCGCGCAGCTGCCGCGGATCCTGCGGCGCTCGATCGGCTGGATCGTCGGGCCGACCCTGGTGGTCGCCCTGGGCGCGAGCGTCTTCGTCAACGTGGTCAGCCCCCGCTACACCGGCGAGGCGAAGGTGCTCCTCGAGAGCCGCGACCCGGCCTTCGCCCGCACCGCGCAGGAGCGCGGCGACCAGCTCGCGCCGATCGACGAGCAGGCGGTGGCGAGCCAGGTGCAGGTCGTGATGTCCCGCGATCTTGCCCGCGAGGCGATCCGCCGACTCAAGCTCGTCGGCAACGCCGAGTTCGATCCCGGCGCGGGCAGCATCGGCGCCGTGCAGCGCGTGCTGATGATGCTCGGCATCGGTCCCAATCCCCTGGACCGCCCCGCCGAGGACCGGGTCCTCGACGCCTACTTCGACCACCTCCTGGTCTTCCCTGCCGGCAAGTCGCGCATCCTGACGATCGAGTTCCGCGCGAAGGATCCGAAGCTCGCGGCCGAGGCCGCCAACACCATCGCCAAGCTCTACATCGGCTCGCTGGAGGCCGATAAGGTCGACACCGCCCGCTACGCCTCCACCTGGCTCGGCGGCAACATCGACGGGCTGCGCAAGCGCGTCGCCGAGGCGGAGGCCAAGGTCGAGGCGTTCCGCGCCAAGAACGGCCTCGTAGGCAGCACCGGCCTGGCCGGGCGGCCGCTCAACGCCCAGCAGCTCGGAGAGCTGTCGAGCCAGCTCTCCGCGGCGCGGAGCCTGAAGGCCGACCTCGACGGCAAGGTGAAGGCCATCAAGGACCTGATCAAGGACGGGCGCGCCTTCGAGATTCCCGACGTCGCCAACAACGAGGTCATCCGCCGGATCGTCGAGAACCGGATCTCCGTGCGCGCCCAGCTCGCCCTCGAGTCGCGGACCCTCCTGCCGGCTCACCCGCGCATCAAGGAGCTGCACGCCCAGCTCGAGGACCTCGACGCCCAGATCAAGGCCTCGGCCGAGCGCGTCGTGCGCACGATGGAGAACGACGCCAAGATCGCGGGCGCCCGGGTCGAGAGCCTCCAGGCCGCCGTCGACGGCCAGCAGGACGTCGTCGTCCGCGGCAACGCCAGCGAGATCCAGCTCCGCGCGCTGGAGCGCGAGGCCAAGGCGCAGCGCGAGCAGCTCGAATCCTATCTCGGCCGCTACCGCGAGGCGGCGGCGCGCGACGGCGAGGCCGCGACCCCAGCTGACGCCCGCATCGTGTCCCGCGCGGTGACGCCCGAGGTTCCGTCCTTCCCGAAGAAGCTGCCGATCGTCGCCTTCGCGACGCTGCTGACGCTGATGCTCTCGGTCGGCGGGGTCATCGCCAGCGCGCTGCTGGCCGAGTCCGGCCGCGCCGCCGGCGACCGCGACGGCGATCCGGCTGACGATCGGCGGCGCCGCGAGCCGGTGCTGGATCGACCGTCCTTCACCTTCCCGGAGGCGACGCCGGCCGCCCGCTGGTCCGAGGCGTCGGGCGCGGCTGCCGCCGCGTCGGCGGCGCCCGCCGCGGCCACGGCGCTCCGCTCCCCCGACACGTTCGATCTCGCGCCGCTCGTCGCGCGCATCGCGGCGGCGCCCCGCGCACCGGAGGCGCAGGCGGGTCGCCGCGTCCTGATCGTCGAGACCGAAGCCCGTCGCGGCGTCCCGACGCTGCCCGAGGCCCTGACCCGCGCCCTCGGTCGCGAGGGGAGCCTCGTCGCCGTCGACCTGAACCTGCCGAACGACGGCACGGCGCGGCTCGGCTTCGCCGACCTCATCGCCGGCGAGGCCGCGTTCCTCGACGTGATCCAGGCACGCCGGGACGGCGGCCAGCATCGGATCGAGGCGGGGCTGCTGGAGTCGACCGTCCTGTTCGACGAGCCCGATGCCCTGGCCCTGACCTTCGAGGCCATGGCCGAGGCCTACGACTGGGTGGTCTTCCGGCTCCACGCCGCGCCGGGGGCCGTCGACCTCCTCGAGCTCGTGGCCGGCTTCATGGACAGCGTCGTCATCGCGTCGAACGCCGATGCCGAGGATCCGGCGCTGGCCGACCTCTACGCCCTCGCCGAGGAGGCCGGCGCGGGGCAGATCCTGGTCGCGCAGGATCGCCCAGCCGCGTCCGATGTCGAGGAGGCGCGGGCGGAGCTGCGCCTCAACGCCGCCTAGGCCGCGCGCCGATCAGGACCGGCGCAAGGTGCGGAGCCGCTTGAGGGCGGCGTAGAGGCGCGGGTCGCGCTTGATCCGCCGTTTCGTCCGCGTCAGGCCCCGGCGCAGGGCGCCGTAGGCCCGGCCCCGCAGGGTGACCGGGATGATCGTCTCGACGAGGCTGATCGTCTCGTCGCAGATGCTGGCCTTGTAGCGCGCCTCGCCGACGCCGAGATCGAAGCCCTGCCGGCCGCGGGCGGTCTGGTCGCGCACGAGATGCTGCAGGAGAAGGTCGCCGGGACTGTAACGGGCGACCTCGGGGTCGCCGTCGAACGCCGTCATCATGCCGCTGAACCGTCGGTCGCTGACGGCACCGCCGAAGGTGGCGAGAACGCGGCCGCTCTCGGCGAGACACAGGGCGTACAGCTCCACGGCGGGCTCTGCGCCGGTCGACGCGGCCGTCAGGAAGGACCGGATCGCGGGATCGGCGTAAGGGTCGGCCACGCCCATGCCGGCGAAGCGGGCCGATTTCTGCGCGAAGAACGCCGCCAGCAGGCGCGCCGCCTCGTCGGCGGACTCGGCGCGGCGGTAGACGATCGCGCCGTGCGCCTCCACGAGGCGCTTCTCCTTGGAGCGCAGCTTCTTCCGGGCGTCCGCGCTGAAAACCCGGCGCACGGTCGCCTCCGGATCCGGCCCGAGCATGAGGCCGTAGCCGTCGCTGGCCTCCGCCTCGCCGGTCGCGGCGAGCGGGTTCGCTGCCCCGTCCCACATCCGGGGCTGGTGCTTGAGCGCGAAGGCGTCGATCCCCTCAGCGCGGCCGGCGCGGATCAGCGCGGCGACGATGCTGCCGGGCCCGATGGCCGCCGCGTCGCGGGTGGCGAAGAGCGGCATGTGATAGTTGGCGTGCGTGCCGCCGACCGTGCGCGCGAGGCGCAGCCCGTGCTCCCGGCTCAGGGTGAACGGGACGAGGATGCGCGGCCGTCCGTCGTCATCCCGCAGGACCGCGACGCGCGCGCGCTCGGCCAGTCCCGTCGCCCGCAGGTAGGCGCTGATCCAGTCGAACCGCTGATACGGCGTGCCGAGGCTCGCCGGATCGGCTTCCAGGCGCCGCCACAGCGCCTCCGCCGCGGTCAGATCGGGGATGACCTCCGCGACGAGCCCCCCGGCGCTGCGCGAATCGACCATGTCCGTTCCCGCTACGTGGACACCGACCGCCATGACCCGATCTCCCGGGGACCGCGCGCGATCCCGTGCCGCGCAAACCCTGACGGCAAGCGGCTGAACAGCCCGTCACTCCGATCGATGATGGCGCGATACCGGCGCCGGACGGTCCGTCAAAGAACAGTCGTGGCTAATGATAGCTTGCTTTCTCCGCGGCCACGCATGCTTTCGGCTTTGTTTACCCGGGCGAGCCAAGGCTGTGCCGAGCTGGGCCGCGGGCCCGAACGGTTCAGGGCCATGCTGTCGTCGCGTGCCAAGCATCGGGTCTTCGCGTCCGGGTTCCGCGCGATCCAGGCGCTCGGGGCGGACCGCTGGCTCAGCCCCGCGGCGCGCGGCCTCGGCGTGATCCTCACTTTCCACCACGTCAGCCCCGACCCGGTCCCGGCCTTCGCGCCGAACCGCCTGCTCGGCATCACCCCCGAGTTCCTCGATCTGACCCTGCGCGAGCTCGATGCCCGCGGCTTCGAGATCATCGGTCTCGATTCGGTGCCGGAGCGGCTGGCCGAACCGGATTACGGGCCGCCCTTCGCGGTCCTGACCTTCGACGACGGCTACCGCGACAACGTCGAGCACGCCCGTCCCGTGCTGGCCCGCCACGGCGCGCCGTGGACCCTGTTCGTCACCAGCGGCTTCGCCGACCAGGCCGGGCGGCTCTGGTGGATCGAGCTGGAGCAGGCGATCGCGCGCCTGGACCGGGTGCGCATCGACGTCGGCGCGCGGAGTCTCGACCTTCCGGCGCGAAGCCCGCAGGAGAAGGCGCTGGCCTTCGAAGCCCTGTACCGCGACCTGCGGCGCGGGGACGAGGCGGACCTCCTCGACCGGATCGCGGCCCTCTGCCGGCAGGCCGGCTTCCCACCCGGACGCCTCGCCGCCGATCTGTGCCTGTCCTGGGCGGAACTGCGCGACCTCGCCGCCGACCCGTCCGTCACCGTCGGCGCCCACACGGTCAGCCATCCGATGCTCGCCAAGCACGCTCCCGCGATCGCGGCGCGCGAGATCGCCGAGGGGCGCGCGCGGATCGAGACGGAACTCGGGCGGCCGGTGCGGCACCTCTCCTACCCGGTCGGGGATCCGACCTCCGCCGGCCCGCGGGAATTCGCCCTGGCGCGGGAGATGGGCTTCGCGACGGCCGTGACCACGCGGCCCGGCCACCTCTTCGCCGAGCACGC
Organism: Methylobacterium sp. 1030; assembly: GCF_040544715.1. Classification (NCBI taxonomy): domain Bacteria; kingdom Pseudomonadati; phylum Pseudomonadota; class Alphaproteobacteria; order Hyphomicrobiales; family Methylobacteriaceae; genus Methylobacterium; species Methylobacterium sp. 1030. The sequence goes on from NZ_JBEPKM010000003.1 coordinate 338,295, forward strand.
CGCGCACCTCCAGGCCCTGCCCCGGGTGTCGGTGAACGGTTGCCACCAGACGCGCGCGGCGCTCGCCGGACTGCTCTCCGGCGTCCCGTTCCTGGCGTGGAATCGCGGGCGACGGCTCAACGTCGCCTGAGGCGACGACCCGCCCGCGGGCGGCGTCAGCGGAACAGCGCGTCGAACAGGTTCTGCGGCTGCTGCTGCGGCGGCGGGGCCGGCGCCGGCCCCTCGTTCGACGGGAAGAACTTGCGCGAGGGCTTCTGGCGGGGCTGCACCGGCACGCCGCGCGGCGCCTCCACGTCCACCTGCCCGTTGGCATTGAGCTGCTGGGCGGTCTTGGTCGCGTCCTTGCCGGGGCGCTTCGCCTTCTCGGGCTTGGCCGCCACGGCCGGGACGTCCTCCTGCTCCTTGGCCTCGGCGATCACGTCGCTGCCGCCCTTACAGTCGACCAGCCACACGTCGTAGATCGGGTGCTCGATCGCGTGCAGGCCGGGGCTCGACGCGAACATCCACCCGGTGAAGATCCGGCGGTACTTGTTGTCGAGGGTGACCTCGTCGACCTCGAGGAACGCCGTGGTCTTGGCGCTCTCGGTCGGCGGGCGCGTGTAGCAGACCCGCGGGGTGAGCTGCAGGGCGCCGAACTGCACGGTCTCGTCGACCGCCACCTCGAAATTGACGATCCGGCCGGTGATCTTGTCGAGGCCGGAGAACACCGCGGTCGGGTTCTTGATCTTGTCGGCGGCGGCGGGGCCGGCGCAGACGAGGAGCGCGAGGCCGGGGGCGAGCGCGCGGCGTGCGAGGGCGATGATGCGGCTCAAGGCTCGGACCCCTGGACGAGGGTGACCGGCCGCGCCAACGGGTGCGCGGCGGGCGATCGGGATTGACCCGTCATGAACACCGGAACGGTGGCGGCAAAAGGGCGCCGGCTCCGCGACGGGTCGCGGCTCTACTCGCCCGGCGTCCAGGACACGTAGTCGCCGGTCGCGGCCGGCCGCTGGCCCCAGGAGAGCTGCGAGCCCGCCGGCCTATACGCGTTCGCGGTGCCGGTCTGGTTCTCGATATGGGGCTTCTGCCACGCCTTCGGCTGGTAGGTCTCCTCGCTCGGCGCGACGTCGACGTTGTGGCAGAGCCAGCCGCGCCAGCCGGGGGGCACCTTCGAGGCGTCGGCGTAGCCGTTGTAGACGACCCAGCGGCGCTCCGAGCCCACCGAGCGGTCGATCAGCGCGCCCTCCGCCTTGTAGTACTTGTTCCCGAACTCGTCCTCGCCGACGAAGATGCCGGTGCGCGCGGTCTGGAGCGCGACGGAGACGGTCTGGCCGTTCCACCACGTGAAGATGCGCAGCAAAGTGTCCTTCAGCGCCATCGCCGGTCCCGGAATCGTGGCGCGCCGCGAGGGCGCTCGTCGGCGCCGTTATGGTGACCGCGCGCGTGTGAGTCCAGCCGCATGACGGAAGTGTCGCCCCGGGGCAACGCTCGGCCCGCGCTTTCGGCCTCCGGTTCCGGCCATCCGCCGGCTCCGCTCCCTAGGGTTGTGAATCTAAAATTTTCCCGATCCGATTCCCGAAAGCCGGAAGGACACTTATCCCGGCCCGGGACGATATCCACAGGCTTTTGCGAGCCGGCACAACATCTAGCGGGGAACAAGGCCGTCGAACACCACTTGTTGACGTGAGAGTGAAGGCGGCGGTAATCTCCCTGCATCGGTCGCGCCCCGCGGAAGTGGTGCGTTGGGCAGGGGCGGCCGTTCCTAATTTTCGTTCGCGGGACCGAGGCACGTCTCTCAGCCGGGCGTGGTCGGCCGCGAATCCCACTATCGGGCTAGACCCCGCGTCGCGCGGGGCCGGGACCCTCGTGTCCCGACGGGAGAGGTGTGTTTCATGCGGTTCGAGCGTCGCTACACCACGGCCGGACAATCGCCCTACGCCGGGATCCCCTTCCGCAAGGCCCTGAGCGAGATCCGCAACCCGGACGGCTCGGTCGTGTTCCGCCTCGACGGCATCGACGTGCCGGAGAGCTGGAGCCAGGTCGCGAGCGACGTTCTCGCGCAGAAATACTTCCGCAAGGCGGGCGTTCCGGCGCGGCTGCGCAAGGTCGAGGAGAACGCGGTCCCCTCCTTCCTCTGGCGCTCGGTGCCGGACGACGCGGCCCTGGCCGAGATCCCCGAGGACGAGCGCTTCGTCTCCGAAGCCTCCGCCACGCAGGTCTTCGACCGGCTCGCCGGCTGCTGGACCTACTGGGGCTGGAAGGGCGGCTACTTCTCGTCGGAGGAGGATGCCTCGGCCTTCATGGACGAGCTGCGCTTCATGCTGGCCCGCCAGATGGTGGCGCCGAACTCGCCGCAATGGTTCAACACCGGCCTGCACTGGGCCTACGGCATCGATGGCCCGAGCCAGGGCCACTACTATTGCGACCCGCAGACCGGCGTGCTGACCAAGTCGGCCTCGGCCTACGAGCACCCGCAGCCGCACGCCTGCTTCATCCAGTCGGTCCAGGACGACCTCGTCAACGATGGCGGCATCATGGACCTGTGGGTGCGCGAGGCGCGCCTGTTCAAGTACGGCTCCGGCACCGGCTCGAACTTCTCGATGCTGCGCTCGGAGAACGAGAAGCTCGGCGGCGGCGGCAAGTCCTCGGGCCTGATGAGCTTCCTGAAGATCGGCGACCGGGCGGCCGGCGCGATCAAGTCGGGCGGCACCACGCGGCGCGCCGCCAAGATGGTGATCGTCGACATCGACCATCCGGATATCGAGGCCTTCATCGACTGGAAGGTGAAGGAGGAGCAGAAGGTCGCCGCCCTGGTGACGGGCTCGAAGGTCGTCTCCAAGCACCTGACCCTGGTGATGAAGGCCTGCACGCAGTGCGAGGCCGAGGGCGATGCCTGCTTCGATCCGGAGCGCAACCCGGCGCTCAAGCGCGAGATCAAGGCCGCCCGCCGCGCCTCCGTGCCGGATTCCTACATCAAGCGCGTGGTGCAGTTCGCCCGCCAGGGCTTCACCAAGATCGAGTTCCCCGTCTACGATACCGACTGGGATTCGGAGGCCTACCTCACGGTCGCCGGCCAGAACTCCAACAACTCGGTCTCGCTGACCGACGACTTCCTGCGCGCCGTCGAGGCGGATGCCGACTGGCAGCTGACCGCCCGCACCACCGGCAAGGTCACAAAGACTCTGAAGGCCCGCGACCTGTGGGAGCGGATCGGCGAGGCCGCCTGGGCCTCTGCGGACCCGGGCCTGCACTTCAACACCACGATGAACGACTGGCACACCTGCCCGGCGGGCGGGCGGATCCGGGCCTCGAACCCGTGCTCCGAGTACATGTTCCTCGACGACACCGCCTGCAATCTCGCCTCGGCGAACCTGCTGACGATGTATGACCGGGACACCAAGCGCTTCGACGTGGAGGCCTTCGAGCACCTCAACCGCCTCTGGACGGTGGTGCTCGAGATCTCCGTGATGATGGCGCAGTTCCCGTCCAAGGAGATCGCGGAACTCTCCTACCGCTACCGGACGCTGGGTCTCGGCTACGCCAATATCGGCGGCCTGCTGATGACCATGGGCCTTCCTTACGATTCCGACGCGGGCCGGGCGCTCGCCGGCGCGCTCACGGCGATCATGACCGGCGTCGCCTACGCCACCTCGGCCGAGATGGCCGCGGAACTCGGCACCTTCCCGGCCTACGACGAAAATGCCGACGCGATGCTGCGGGTCATCCGCAATCATCGCCGGGCCGCCCACGGCGAGGCCGGTGGCTACGAGTTCCTCAACGTCGCGCCGGTCGCCCTCGACCACGCCAACATCCCGCAGGCGGATCTGGGCGACCACGCCCGCGCCGCCTGGGACCGGGCGCTGAAGCTCGGCGAGGAGCACGGCTACCGCAACGCCCAGGCCACCGTGATCGCGCCGACCGGCACGATCGGCCTCGTGATGGATTGCGACACGACCGGCATCGAGCCCGACTTCGCCCTGGTGAAGTTCAAGAAGCTCGCCGGCGGCGGCTACTTCAAGATCATCAACCAGGCCGCTCCGGACGCCCTGCGGGCGCTCGGTTACCGCGAATCCGAGATCGCCGAGATCGAGGCCTACGCGGTCGGCCACGGCTCGATGGGTCAGGCGCCGGGCATCAACCCGACGACGCTGCGCGCCAAGGGCTTCACGGACGAGAAGATCGCCGCGGTGGAGAAGGGCCTGAAGTCGGCCTTCGACATCAAGTTCGTGTTCAACCGCTGGACGCTCGGCGACGATTTCCTCACGCAGACCCTCCGGGTCCCCGCGGAGAAGCTGTCGGACCCGACCTTCGAGCTGCTGCCGTTCCTCGGCTTCACCAAGAAGGAGATCGAGGCCGCCAACACCCACATCTGCGGGGCTATGACCCTGGAGGGCGCGCCGGGCCTGAAGCTCGAGCACTACCCGGTCTTCGACTGCGCCAACCCGTGCGGTCGGATCGGCAAGCGCTACCTCTCGGTCGAGAGCCACATCCGCATGATGGCGGCAGCGCAGCCCTTCATCTCGGGGGCGATCTCCAAGACCATCAACATGCCGAACGACGCCACGGTCGAGGATTGCAAGGCGGCCTACCTGCTGTCCTGGCGCCTCGCCCTCAAGGCGAACGCCCTCTATCGCGACGGCTCGAAGCTGTCGCAGCCGCTCAACTCGGCGCTCATCTCGGATGACGAAGACGAGGCCGATGAGGGGATCGAGGCCCTGATCCAGGCGCCGGCCGCCGCCAAGGCCGCCGCCGCCGCGGAGAAGATCGTCGAGCGCGTGATCGAGCGCGTCGAGCGGATCCGCTCCCGCGAGAAGCTGCCGGCCCGCCGGAAGGGCTACACCCAGAAGGCGGTGGTGGGCGGCCACAAGGTCTACCTGCGCACCGGCGAGTACGACGACGGCCGCCTCGGCGAGATCTTCATCGACATGCACAAGGAGGGCGCGACCTTCCGGAGCCTGATGAACAACTTCGCCATCGCGATCTCGCTCGGCCTCCAGTACGGCGTGCCGCTCGAGGAATACGTGGAGGCTTTCACCTTCACGCGGTTCGAGCCGGCCGGCTTCGTGCAGGGCAACGACGCGATCAAGAACGCGACCTCGCTCCTCGACTACGTGTTCCGCGAGCTGGCGGTCTCGTATCTCGGCCGCGCCGACCTCGCCCATGTCAGCCCCGCCGAGATCGGCGGCACGGTGATCGGCGGCGGCGAGAGCGGCGACACGACCCGCGAGGGCCCGAAGCCCGCGCCGGCCTCCTCGGTCGTGTCCCGCGGCCTGCTGCGCGGCTCGGCTGACCGGCTCACCCTGATCCAGGGTGGCCCGGCCGGTGCCAGCCTCGGGGTCGGTGCGGCGAGCGCCGGCCAGTCGGCGCCTGCCGGCGGCACGGTCCACGCGCTCCGCGGCAGCACGGCGCTGAAGGCGGAGCCTGCGGTGGCCGGTCAGGCCGAGACGATCGCCGACACCCTCCCCTTCGCCAAGGCGGAGAGGAGCGTCGCAGACCGGCGGGCCGAGGCGAAGATGAAGGGCTATGTCGGCGAGGCTTGCCCGGAATGCGCGAACTTCACGCTGGTCCGCAACGGCACCTGCCTGAAGTGCGACACCTGCGGTTCGACGACAGGGTGCTCCTGATACGCCGACGGCTCGTACGATAAATGTAGCGTGAGGCAAAAGGTGATCACTTTTGCTTCTCAAAGGCCCGCCGCCGAGAGGCACAACTTGCCAAATTTGTTCGGCCGTCAGCTAGCTCGCTGCGGCTACAGGGCCCTGAACTGCATCAGTCCGCGAGTATCACTGGCGGTCTTAACCGGGAAAACGACTGAGAGACTGATCTAACGAGCACCAACATGGCGGCGGGCGTAGCCCGCCGCCGGATGCTTCAAAGAACAAAACGGGATCAAGCTTAGCTATAGCCCAGAAAGGGTGGAAGGTGTCCAAGATGGATAATGTAAAGCGGCCCGCCGCTGCTCTACCCAAGACGGCGATGCGACCGTACCGCGTACTAAGTCTTGACGGTGGCGGGATGCGAGGTGTCTACACCGCCGAGTTTCTGAACCGCTTGACCAGCTACTTTGCGAGTATCAGGGGCGAGGAAGCACTCGATCTCGGCAAGGGCTTCGACCTCATCACTGGTACGAGCACAGGTGCCATCGTCGCCTGCGCCTTGGCCATTGGAAAGCCGTTGGATGAGGTCGTCGAACTCTACAGGGAGAACGGGCGTCACATCTTTCCCCACCGCATCAAAGGCGTTCTGAGCGCGCTTTACCGCGCTCTCCTGCTTGGCGACACGGTAGTGCGAGCCGGCGACGGCGCCTTGCGGGAAGCCCTTGTCGGCGTGCTCGGCGAGCTTCGCGTAATCGATGTCTATGAGCGTCGGGGGATCTCGCTTTCGGTGCCGACCGTGGCGATGAAGACCCATCGTTCCTGGGTTTTCAAGAAGACGCCGAAGAGCGGCCCGCGAGACGATCTCTACCCGTTGGTGGACGTCTGCATGGCGTCGAGCGCTGCACCCATCTACCGCTCTCTCGCGGCCATCGACGACCCCATGGCCAAGCACGGGCTCAAGCAGATCTTCGCCGACGGCGGCCTATGGGCGAACAACCCGATCCTGGTTGGCATGATTGACGCCTTGGCGGTCGCGCCGCCGGGACAGCCCATCGAGGTGTTCTCGCTCGGCACTTGCTCCCGCCCCGAGGGCGAGCACCTCACCGAGCGCGAGGTCCACCGCTCGATGCTGAAATGGAAGCTCGGGGCAGACGTGGCCCCCCTCAGCATCACCGCGCAGGAGTTCGCTTTCGACAACATGGCGCGGTTCTTTGCCGGCATCCTGACGCAAGCGGGCAGGCCAGTGCGGACGCTGCGCTTTCCCAAAAAGGATGTGCCGGCAGAGATGATGCCATTCCTCGCCCTCGACGACGCGAGAAAGGCGGCCGTGGATCGTCTGATCCAGCAGGCGAACTCCGATGCCGACGTGACGAAGAGCGCCTGCGACGACCCGAACAACGCCGACGGTCGAATGGTGAGAGCGCTGATGATGGATCTGCCGGCTATGCCGGCGACGGGCGTGGATTGGAGTGCGTTGTGACGAGGGACACAAACGAACAGCTTCGCCGTTTCCACGGCGACCGCGTCTGGATGGACGCAACAGGCCGCAGGGACATTTTCGGCAAGGCCAAGTCGAACCGCAACCGTTTGCGGAACGGCTTAGCCCGCGATGGAAAGCCGACGCCGGTCGGTTCGGCGACGCAGGGATCCTACGCCATGCGGACGATGATCCAGAACGACGACGGAGATTACGACGTCGACGACGGGGTCTACTTCGCCCAGGAGGACCTCGTCGGCCCGAACGGCGGCGTGATGTCTGCGCTCGCCGCGCGCCAAATGGTCTGCGACGCCCTTCAGGACAAGCGCTTCAGCGAGAAACCGGAGGTCAGGAACAACTGCGTCCGCATCCAGTATGCGAAGCCCAACAGCTACCACGTTGACGTTCCAGTCTACCGTCGTACCCGAACGAAGCACCCGTATACGGGCCAAATCACGGACAAGTACGAGTTGGCAAGTGCCGATTGGAAGGAATCCGATGCGCTGAACGTGACCAAGTGGTTCAACAGGCGCAACGAGGACACGAGCGGCGACTCATCTAAGGATGGCGACAAGGGACAGTTTGTGCGCGTCGTCCGTCTTGTGAAGGCCTTCGCGCGCAGCCGTCCCCACTGGAGTGGTAAGATCGCCGGGGGGTTCGCCTTATCGCGGCTCGTCTCGGACCACTTCGTGGAGAGCGTGGACCGCGACGATGTCGCGCTTCGCAACGTGCTCCGCGCAGTCAAAGATCGCCTCGTGTGGAAGGATTGGGTGGCGCACCCGACCCTGAACGAGAACATCCTGCCGGTGGGCAGCGCGAAGGCGAAGTTCCTGCGCAAGAAGCTTGGCGACAAGCTCCCCCTGCTCGACGTGCTCGACGATCCGAACTGCACGCACGAGCAGGCCATGAAGGCCTGGGACAAATTTTTCCTTTCCGACTGGTTCGCCAACCAGCCCGATCCAGACGACGAGGACGAGTTGGATAGGAAGACCAACCGCGGGCCCACCATCAAAGTCGGAGGCCAAGGCTACGCATGACTGTCCACGTCCACCCGCTCCCGGTGGATGCTGTAGCGCTCGCCGACAGGTGGTTCGCCAAGCTCGGCACCTCCTTCCGGGGACGTTTGCCCCCGGGCGACCCGCTCGTGCCCGAGGGTGCCGCTGCGTGGGTCGTCTCGACCCTCGGGCGGGAACTGGTGGTGGTCGTTGACGCTGCATTCCCCTACTCGGCGCCCAAGGTTCACCTATGCGGCGAACGGCGGGCAATGCCGCACGTCGAGGGGCGCGGACGATTGTGCCTGCGGAACCCCGCGGTGCCATCCGACCCGCAAGCCGCCGTGGCCGCGGCGCTCCGTGAGGCCCGCAGCCTCCTGCGCGCCATAACTGCTGGCTCGGAGGACCGCGACTTTGAGGAGGATTTCGGCCTCTATTGGGGACATGCGGCGGACGGCGGCTACCGTGCGCGGCTGCTCCTACGCGACGCGGACGCTTCGCGCCCCATCGCGTGGACTGCGGCGGGTCCCGCTGTCTACGGTTTCGACACCCCGGGCGCTCTGCGAAAGTGGTGGTGGCATCGCTTCGGCACGGACAGGACAAAGGTGCGGCAGGGTGCTCTCGTCATCCTCGACGAACTCCCCCACCCGGATCTTTACCCCTCCACGGGGGCCGAACTTTGGGAACTCGTCGCCTCTCGGTCGACGGGTGGGACGAAGCTCCTTGAGGATCTCCTTGGTCAGACGCCTAAAGGGTTGTTGGTGGTCCTGGCTGGCACCGCGCCCTCCGGCCGTCGCCACGCGGTCGGCCTGATGCTCGCGCGTCCCACGGAAGCTGGGGGCCGCCCGGTGAACCGTCGGCTGATTGAGCAGGGTTACGTACGCTGTAGCATGACCGCCGAGGCTCACTGCACCCGCATGCGGGTCACCCGCCTCGCCACGGACGCACTTGATGCCTCGACAACGCGCCTGCCGTATGAAGAGTATGATCGGCTCGCGGCCGCACGGGTAGCGGTGGTAGGTTGCGGCGCACTCGGCTCGGGCGTGGCCCGGCTTCTCGCGAAGTCCGGGATCGGTCACATCGTGCTCGTGGACCCCGAGACGCTGGGCTGGGAGAACATCCGCCGACATCGGCTCGGGGCGGAGTACGTCGGGATGCCGAAGGCAACGGCGCTCGGACGGACACTCGCGCGCGAGAACCCGGATATCGGCTCCGTCCGGGCGCTCGATGTCGCGATTGAGGGGTTGTTGGCGCGGGATCCAGGTGCGCTGGCAGGCGTGGACTTGGTGCTCGCCTGCACGGCGGATTGGTCCGCGAACTGCGCCCTGGACCAGTTCGTGACGCAGGCCGGCGGGATCCCAGTCCTCTACGCGTGGATGGAGGCACACGCACTCGCCGCCCACGCTGTCTTGATCATGCCCGGCCACTCCTACAGGGCTGGCTACGATGAGGCTGGAAACCCCGGGATCACTGCCTCGATCAGCGACAAACCGATCCCTGCCGAATGCGGAGCGTCCGCTTCACCGTTCGGCGCCGTCGAGCTCGCCCAAGCCGAGATGTTGTCGGCGCGCCTCGCGATCGACTTCCTTAGGGGCCGGTCGGTGGAAACGACCTGGTGGTCTTGGTTGACCGACGCGGCGGCTCTCGCCGACGCCGGCGGGCGCTGGACGGACGATTGGGTCGCCGCGCGAGGGATCCCAGGTCCCCTCGGACAGATGCAGGTCGGGCCGTGGGCGGAACCGTGAACGGGACGCTTGTCTTCGAAGTGGACGGGATCGAAGTGCAAGTCGAGGCTGGTCCGCTGTCAGTCTTCGCCGCTCATCGTCAAACCCGCCTCTTCCACCGGGAGGCCGGTGGCCAACTGTTCGGTCGCGCCGGACGAAAGCGGTGGAAGGTCACCCATGCGACGGGGCCGAACCGCCGCGACCGGAGGTGCCGCCTTCGCTTCGTGCCGGACCGGGGGCGTGAGCAGCGCGAGATCGCCGCTTTCTACGCGCGGGGGCTCGACTACCTTGGAGACTGGCATACGCACCCTGAGAATACGCCGTCGCCCTCCCCACGGGATCTCGCGAGCATCGAGGACATCGTTAGGCGATCGGCGCACGAGATGCCGGGCTTTCTCCTATGTATCGTGGGTCGGGACGAACCACCTGACGGCCTCTGGCTCTCCCTGCACCGAGGATCCGGTCAGGACCTCCGTGCGCGTTGAGCACGGCCGTCTGGGCCTTGGTGGAGTGCACCCTGTTTGACCGGACAGGCAGCGGGGCGGGTTTAGGCGCTCCGGCTGAGGTACTCTTGGGGTGAGAGCATGCGCAGGCCGGAGTGCGGGTAGATCGTGTTGTAGTCCTCGTACCAAGCCGGCAGAAGCCGCATCACGGTCTCGGCGTCGGCCAAGATGGCCAGGCGGGCATAGTCGCGCTTGAGCGTCTTCACGAACGCCTCCGCGATGCCGTTGCTCTGCGGCGAACGCACCGGGGTGAACAGCAGCCGTAGGCCGAGCGCGGCGGCCGTCTGTGCTGTCTCCTTGGCGATGTAGGCGGCGCCGTTGTCGGACAGCCACTCGACCGGGTGCGGGGTCTTCGTCGCGCCGAACCGGCGCTCGCAGCAGGCGATCATCAGGTTGCAGACCATCTCGGCCGAGACGCCCGTCGTGGTCGCCGACCACGCCATGATCTCGCGGTCGCACACGTCGATGGCAAACAGCACGCGGACGACCGCACCGTCCCGGCAGCGCAGTTCGAGGTGATCCGAGCTACCCGCTCCACGTTCGAGCGCAACGCCACCACAGTGCCGTTGTGGGTGCGGCCGGGACGATGGGCGGTGTGCGGCGCGAGGGTGAGCCCGTTCGCCCGCAGGATGCGCAGCACCCGCTTGGCGTTGACGCTCGCTTCGCCGCGCGAGTGCAGTGCCCGGTTCACCAGTGCGGTGACGCGGCGATAGCCGTAACTCGGGCGGGCATCGACGATCGCGCGGATCGTCGGCAGCAGCCGTGCATCCTCGGGCTTGTGGTAGAGGCCGCGCGGCCGAACAGGTCGACTTAGGCGCTCGGCCAGGTGGGAGCGGGCTACACCGAGCGTGTCGGCGACCGCTTTCACCGCGAACCGCCTGTCGAACCGCCCCAGGAGCTGAGCGGCGAGGTCGGTTTTTTTGTGCGCGCGAGGTCGAGCGCCTCCTTCAGGATCTCGACCTCGATGGTCTTGCGCCCGAGCAGACGTTCGAGGTCGCGCATGCGCCGCTCCAGCTCGCGCACGCGGCTGGTTCCAACGACTTCCTCGTCGGCGTGCACGGCCTGATGGCCGCCCTCCAGCATGCGCCGCTTCCACGAGAACAGCAGGCTGGGCCAGAGGCCGTAGCGGCGAGCGACGAACGACACGGACGAGCCGGGCTGCTGGCTCTCCTCGACGAGGCGGATCTTCTCGGTGGTGGACCAGCGCCGGCGACGCTGAACGCCGGTCATGATCTCGCCGTGCACCGGCGGGGCGGTCGGATCGGATGACATAGCCTTACCCATAGGCCAACGCCTATGCCTTCGTGAGCTATGCCGCCTGTCCGGTCAAAACGGGGTGCGGTTCAGTGGCTGCTTTCACGACGCTTCGATGGCCGTCCGCACGGCTAGAGCCGTGCCCGCTCAGGTAGCAACGGCCAAGTCGGTATCGTAACCGGCGGCAGCGATGCAGTTGCGGCATTCGTGGGCTGTGAAGCGAGCGAAGGCCTGCCGGATGGTGTGCCATAGGTCTGGGACAGTGCGGGCCGCCGCGGTTCGGAGCAGGCCCTTCAACTTGGCGAAGATCTGCTCGATTGGATTAAAATCCGGGCTGTAGGGCGGAAGGTAGAGCAAACTCGCACCGGCAGCCTCGATGGCCTCGCGCACACCCGTCACCTTGTGGGCCTGCAGGTTGTCGAGGATGACGGTATCGCCGGGCCTGAGCACGGGCACGAGCGTGTCGGTGACGTAGGTCCGGAAGCGTGCGCCGTTGGTGGCGCCGTCGAACAGGGTGGTGGCACACAGCCCATCGCTGCGCAGGGCGGCGGTGATGGTGGTGGTCTTGTAGTGTCCGTGCGGGACGGCGAGGCGACAGCGCTCACCGCGCGGGGCTCGACCGTAGCGGCGCGCCATGTTGGTGGCCGCAGCCGTCTCGTCGAGGAAGACCAGCCTGTCGGGATCGAGGGCGTCCTGGTTCTCGAACCAAGCCTCGCGAGCGGCCCTTACGTCCTCGCGCGCCTGCTCGGCAGCGTGGATCGCCCCTTTTTACGGGTGATGCCGTGCCGGGCGAAGAAGCGGGACAAGCTGCTCGTGCTGGTCTGCACGCCGCGCTCGGCCAAGGCGTCGCGCAACTCGTGCAGGAAGATCGCCGACTGCGCCTCGTAGGTCGTCAGGATCAGTTCGGCCTGCGCCTCGATCCGGTGCGAGGCATGATCGCCACCCGACGGCTTGGGCGTGAGCTGCCCATCTTGGCGGAACTGTTCCGACCAGCGACTGGCACTGGACACGCTGACACCGAACCGGGTTGCCGCCTGATGACAGGAGGCCCCCTCCGAAATGGCGGAGACGACACGCTGGCGTAGATCGACGGACAACGGTGAAGGCATCGGCATGCTCCTTCACCCCTCAACGTCTCAGAGCCCGAGCCGTCCCAACACGCTCGGGCGCAGCTCTAGGTTGGGTTGGGAGCCGAACGGCGGCTTAGGGTGGTTTCCGGCCAATCGGCTTTGAAGCATCAAACCCAAAGAGCGGTCGTTCGACCCATTGCAGGAGCTGGCCAAACGCCAAAGCCGGCGTCACGGCGGCGCTATTACGACGCTCGCGTTGACTCACGAGTTCGTGAGGCTGTAGCTGAGCAGTGACGGTTCCCCTCGGGGATCAAAAGGGAACGCGGTGAGGGTGACAGCCCGATGCCGTGGCTGCCCCCGCAACTGTAAGCGGTGAGTCCTTCACCACCATGTCACTGGGTCAAGCCCCGGGAAGACGGTGCGAGGGCGATGACCCGTGAGCCAGGAGACCTGCCGTCAGCCGTGGTCACACGCGAAACGCGTCGGGCGGGGTGTCCTGGCGGGTGTTGAAGCGCCGCCCGGTGAGGTAGGCGCCGAGGCCTCGTTCGCGGTGACGTGCCACAGCCGTCCCGAGGTCCCAGGCCCGTGTCCCGTCCCGCTCCGCAATGGTGGCTTCGCGCGTCCGTCGCGTCGCTCGCGCTCGCCCTCCAGGGGGTGACCCCAACCACCGCCCAGAGCCCACGAGCCGAGACCGCCCCGGCATCGGTCGTTCTCGACCCGCTCTCGGTCGAGGGTAGCTACACGGCCGCCCCCAAGTACCAGGTCAAGGACCTCTACAGTGGCACTAAGACGGTCACGCCGCGTCTCTCGCTGCCTCAGCACGTCGACGTCGTGCCTCAAGAGGTCCTGCGGGACACCGCCGCCACGCGCGTCGAGCGCGCCCTCGACTACGTGCCGGGCGTCGGCAAGCAGAACGATTTCGGAGCCCAGAACCTCGCGCTCTACTCAGTGCGCGGCTTCGCCACCCAGGACATCTTCTTCAACGGCTTCAACATCGCCCGCGGATACAATGGCGCGCCGGACACCCAGAACGTGCAGTCCATCGAGGTGCTTAAAGGACCTAGCGGGGCACTTTATGGGCGCAGCGATCCGGGCGGCACCATCAACATCCTCACTAAGCAGCCCGTCGCCTTGCCCTTCGTCGAGATGGGCACGCTGTTCGGAAGTTTCGGCACGGCGCGCACCACCGTCGACGCCGGCGGACCGCTGAACGAGGAGGGCACCGTCCTCTACCGGTTCAACGGCGCGCTCGCCCGGCAGGACAGCTTTCGCGATTTCGTCGACGGCGACCGCGTCCTGGTCGCGCCCGTGGTGAGTTGGTTGATCAGCCCAGATACCAAGCTCACCGTCGAGGCGCAGTACCTTCGCAACCGTCAGACCTTCGACCGCGGGACGGTCGCGGTGAACAACCGCCTGGGCCTCGTCCCGCGTTCGCGATTCTTCGGTGAGCCGGGCGACGACTCGGTGTCAGAAGCCGGGATCCTGCAGATCCGCCTGGATCACGCCTTCAATGCCGACTGGCAGCTCAGGGTTGCCGGCCACTTCAACACCGGCAGCCTGACCGGCCTGCAGACCGGCGCGACCGGCCTCCTCGACGACGGCCGCACCCTGCTGCGCGAGTTCCGCCGGCACGACTTTACCTGGGGCGTGGCCATCGGTCAGGCCGAACTCGTCGGGCACTTCGCCACCGGGCCGTTCGCGCACACCGTGCTGCTCGGCCTTGAGCACGAGCGCTACAACAGCACCGACAACCTGCTGCGCTCGACGCCGCGGCTCGACCCGTTCGCCATCGACCTGTTCAACCCGGTCTACGGCCAGCCGAAGCCGCCCATCACGCGGCGCTACAGCGCGAGCGAGAACGTCGGGAACACCGCCGTCTACGTGCAGGACCAGATCGCGCTTAGTCCGGAGTGGAAGCTGCTCCTCGGCAACCGGACCGACTTCTACAACCAGACCTTCCGCGACAAGGTCAGCAACGAGCGCACGGAGCAGGACCGGACCGGCTTTTCACCGCGTGCGGGTCTCGTCTACCAGCCGCTCTCCTTCCTCTCGTTCTACGGCAACGTGGCGGCCTCGTTCCGGCCCAATACCGGCTTCGACATCGCGACCCGCCCCTTCGCCCCCGAGACCGGCTTCGGCTACGAGGCCGGGGTCAAGCTCGACCTCTTCACGGGCTTGAGCGTGACGGGAGCGGCCTTCCACATCGAGAAGGAGAATGTCCTCACCACCGACCCGAGGGACTTCTTCTTCCAGATCGCCGCCGGGGCGGTGCGCAGCCAGGGCTTCGACTTGAGCTTCGTCGGACAGGTAACGCCGGAGTTTCGTGTGATCGGGGGCTACGCCTTCATCGACGCCGCCGTGACCCGCGACGAGGTCCTGAGGGTCGGCTCGCCGCTCCTCAACATCCCGCGCCACTCCGGCAGCCTGCTCGGCGTCTACGAGGTCCAGGCCGGCGACTGGAAGGGTTTTGGGTTCGGCGGAGGCGTCCGGGCCGTCGGCTCGCGTCTCGGGGACAGCGGCAACGAGCGGTTCCGGCTCCCGGGCTACGTGCTGACCGACGCCCTGGTCTACTACCGCTACGAGAACCTGCGCTTCGGGCTAAACGTCGATAACATCTTCGACGAGACCTACTACGAGCGCTCCTACAACGCCTTCTGGGTCGGCGTCGGCGAGCCCCGGCGGGTGATCGTCAGCATGACGGCGCGGTTCTGATGGGCGTGCATCCGGGCATTCTGGAGGCGACGGCAGAGGAATCGGCCAGGACCGGACGCATCGCCTTTATCGACGCCTTGCGCGGGCTGGTGATGGTGCTGATGCTCCTCGACCACCTGCGCGAGACCTGGTTCCTGCACGTGCCCGTCGCCGACCCGATGGATGCCAGGACCGCCATGCCGGCCCTGTATCTCGCCCGCCTCGCGGTCAGCCTGTGCGCGCCCATCTTCATCGTGCTGACGGGGGTGGCCGCGTACCTGTTCAGCACCCGGCACACCCTGGGGGAAACGCGCGCCTATCTCGTGAAGCGCGGCCTCGTCCTGATAGCGTTTGAGGTCTTCTACCTCTCGGAGCTGTACTGGGGCGTCGCCAGCCCGACGCTGTGGCTTCAGGTGATCTGGTGCATCGGCGTGTGCATGATCGTCCTGGCCGCGCTGATCGGCCTGCCGCGGTCGTTTCTTCTCGCCTTCGGGATGCTGCTCGTTTGCGGTCACAACCTCCTCGACCCGATCCAACTCCGGCCCGATGATTCCTTCTTCGCCGTCTGGGCCATGCTGCACCAGCGCGACGTCATCGCGCTCCCATTCGGTCTGGTGGCTAAGACGACCTACCCGGTGCTTCCCTGGATCGGGGTCATCCTGCTCGGCTATGCCATCGGTCCGTGGTTCCTGCCCGGCGTCGCCGCGGGTACGCGGGAGCGCCGCTTCGCTGCAGCCGGCATCACGATGCTGGCCGGTTTCGCGCTGCTGCGTCTGGCGAACGGCTACGGCGACAAGCCCTGGTTCGTCGTCGACGACAGCGCCATGCGGACCGCGATGAGCTTCTTCGCGCTGACGAAGTATCCGCCCTCGCTGCTGTTCCTTCTCCTAACGCTGGGGATCGGAGCACTACTGCTCGTCGTGTTGGAACGCCTGGGCGACCGCCCGGCCGTCGCCGCGCTGGCGGTGTTCGGCGGTGCGCCGCTCTTCTTCTACCTGCTTCACCTGACGGTTGTGCGGCTGCTCTACCACGGCGCGTTCGCGATCTGGGGAGCGACGCAGAACACTGTGTTCGGCATCGACAACTACGTGTGGGTCGTGGTCTGGTACGCGGTGTTGATGCCGCCCCTCTACTTCCCGACGGCTTGGTTCTCGCGCCTCAGGGCGTCGCGGCGCGACCTCGCTTGGCTCAAGTACCTCTAGGGTCAGACCCATCAGCTTGGGCATGCGACGGTCTGGTTACCAATCAGCGAAGTCATTCGAGTGCGGCCGTTTCCATACCGCACGCGTGCGCGTTTTCCGGAGCTAGGCAGCCATCGCCACTGCGCGGCCGAGCCCGGCAGTATCTTGAGACCGGATATTCGAGTGTTGTCCAAGAAACGGTTCAAGCCGCATCCTTTCCTGGCCCAGTAGGTAGTCGCCTCGGCTACAAGTGACGCGGCAACACTCGACACCGGCTTGATGGATACGAGGGGTCACCTAGTTGCCACACGCGGGCATTCTCTGGATTTTCCTCAGCGCGAAAGGCCCTTCGGTAGATTGACCCGGCGTCTACCTGAACCGTAAGTGGATGAATGCGCGGGTGCCTGCCTCGGACGGTCCAAGGCCGCGCGATCATCGCCATGATCGCGCTCTACGCGCTCGTGCTGCAAGCCTTCCTCGGTGGCCTTGTTCCGTTGCCGGCTGCGCCGCTCGGCAGTGTAATCTGCGCCGAGCACGACGGTTCGAGCTCATCCGGTGATCAGGGTCCTGCCTGCCACCAACACGCCTGCTGCACGGCGGTCCAGGCCGTGCAGCTGATCCACCCAATGCTGACGGTGTTCGCGACGGTGGCCTGGGCTCCACCCCAGGTAGCCCCCGTGGCCTGGCGCGACGCCGGCATGGTTCAGGCGCGTGCGCCCCCCCAACAGTCCGTAAGCCCACGAGGTCCGCCGGCCGTTTGACCGATCCGTCGTCAAGATCGCTCAGACCCGGACCTCACCCATGTCACAGTCCCTCCAGGGCGACGCGACGGCGTTCACCGCCGTTGCTGTCGCGCACCCGGCGCAGGATGCCGTGTACCGCGCCGTGTGGCGCTGGCATTTCTACGCCGGCCTGCTCTGCCTGCCCTTCCTGATCCTGCTGTCCGTCACAGGCTCGCTCTACCTTTTCAAGGACGAGATCAACGGTACCCTGTTCGCCTACCGAACGGCGGTGGCGCCACAGGCGAGCCGCCCGCTCAGCCCGGACATCCTGCTCTTCAACGCTACGGAAGCCGTACCGACGGCGGTGCCGGTGTCATTGGCCGACCCCGCCGATCCAGCCGCCACGGCCGTGGTGACGATGGCCGAGGGGCCGCGCAGGACCCTCGTCTACCTGAACCCCTACAACGGCGACGTGCTTGACCGGGTGGACCGCGACAGCGAGTTCATGATGGTGGTGCGACGCCTGCACAGCCTCGCGTATTTCGGCACGGTCGCGAACGGCGTCATCGAGGTCGTGGCTGGGTTCGCCATCATCCTCGTGGTCACCGGCACCTATCTCTGGTGGCCACGCCAGCAGACCGGCGGCGTCGTCAGCGTCCGCGGCACGCCGCGCAAGCGCGTCTGGTGGCGCGATCTACACGCGGTCACGGGTATGGTCGCGGGCGCCGGCCTGTTCTTCCTCGCCGCGACCGGCTTGCCCTGGTCGGTCTGGTGGGGCCAGCAGGTCCGCATCCTGTCCAACGAGGCCGGCGTCGGCCAACCGCGCGCGCTTTGGGCGAACAAGCCCGTATCGAACGTGCCTATGCAGGAGATGCTCACCACCACCGGTTGGGCGATGGAAGATGCGCCAGTGCCGGTCTCGCAGCCGAGTGCGACCGCTGCCATCGGCCTCACACGCGCCGTCGAGATCCTGCGCGGTCTCGGAATGCCCCGCGGCTTTGAGATCTCGCTGCCGGTCGGCGAGACCGGCGTCTACGCGGCGGCGGCCTACCCGAAGGACGTAACCGCGCAGCGGATGATCTCCCTCGACCAGTACACCGGCAAGCCGCTCGTCGACGTACGCTTCGGTGACCTCGGTGGCGTCGCCCGGGCCATCCAGTACGGCATCGGCATCCACAAGGGCGAGCACTGGGGTCGTGCCAACCAGCTCGCGATGCTCGTCTTCTGCCTCGCCACCATCCTGCTGTCGGTCACGGCTGCGGTGATGTGGTGGAAGCGCCGGCCTGCCGGTCGCCTCGGCGTCCCGCCCTGGCCGCGAAGGCGCGTCGCCGCCACGGTGACGGCGATCGTGCTCGGTCTCGGCGCTCTCTTCCCGCTGACCGGCCTAGCCATCGTCGGCATGATCGTCGTCGACCTCGTCATCCAGATCCTGCGACCGCGCTTGGCGCCCTGATCTGTCCGGTCTGGGACGAACGCGTCCCGGATGCCCCCAGTTCTAATCCCCTTTCCCGGTCGCAGCGTTCGCATCCGCTTGCTGTCCCTCGACGAGTGTCCGTCATGTCTCAATGCCGCCCCGGCCATCGAGCCCGTGCGCTCGGCCTGATCCTGGCCGCCAGCCCGCTAGCTATCACCGCCGCACAGGCCCAGGGCGCCGGCCAAGCAGTCGCCCTGGATGAGATCTCCGTTACCGCGGAGGGCAACGGCGCGTCGGGTGGGGTGCTGGCCGCGTCGGCCGGCGCTCCCGGGCCGGGCCTGCCGCCGGTCTCCGCCCCGACTCCGCTGGACAAGCCCGTCGGCGAGGTCGTTACCAGCGTCGGGCGCGAGGGCGTCATCGACAACCGCGCCGCTACGACCGTGGCGGACATCCTGCGCAATAGTCCGGGCGTGACCGTGCGGCAGGGCAACGGGCCTCGCGACGTCGTCGTCTCGATCCGCGGCAACAACGCCCGCGCCACCGGTGTCTCGCGCAACTTCGTCGTGCTGGAAGACGGTTTTCCCGTTACCCAGGCGGACGGCTCCTCCCGCTTCGACCTTGTCGACCCGCGCGCCTACTCGCGCATCGACGTGTTCCGCGGGCCGCAGTCGCCGTTCTTCGGCAACTACGCCACGGGCGGGGCGCTGAACTTCGTCACCCGCCGCGGTTCCGAGATCAACGGCGTCGAGTACGGGGTCGATGCCGGCAGCTTCGGCTACCTCAACAACTACGCCACTTTCGGCGGGGTCAGCGGCCCGTTCGAGTACAGCCTGTTCACCAGCGACACGCGGGGCAACGGCTTCCTCAGCCACAACTCATTCGACACCCAGACCATCAACTTTCTGGGCACCTACGCGCCGACCACGGACGACCGCTTCACCCTGAAAATCATCAACAACGAGGTCTCCACCGACCTGCCGGGGCGCGGCTCGCTCAACCAGTTCCGGCTCAACCCCTTCCAGCGGGGCTGCGCCACGGCCGCCGCGGCGGCCCCCGGCTGCGTGACCTACAACCTGCTTCTCAACGGCCGGAACGGCGCCACCGTGCCGGTCACCGCCGACGAGGGCGCCTTCGTTCGCGGCGACCGGCGCACCATCGTGGGCGGACGCTGGGAACATGACTTCGATGCCTTCACGACCTGGCGCACCCAACTCGTGTTCGACGACCGCCAGATCAACCAACCCTTCTACACGAGCTCAGGACGCGGTGATTTCCCAGGCTTCAACTTCCTCACCGACTTGACCCGGCGCGGCGACCTGTTCGGCCTTCCGGCGACCGGCTACGTGGCGCTCGCCTACAACACCCTGGACAGTCACAGCCTAACCTACAATCGCGCGCCCTACGGCGGCCCGCGGCTCGGCGCGCTGACCGCCGATCTTGAGGCTACGCAGGCCAACCTCGGCGGGCGCGCGCGGATCGAGGTGCAGCTCTCGGAGCAGTGGATCGCGGTGGCCGGAATCAGTGCCGAGAACACCACGATCAACGGCCGCAACATCACCTATGGCTTCCCGGCCGCCGGCGGCTTCACGACCACCCTAGCCAACCTCGACCGCAGCTTTCTCAACGTCGCGCCCGAGCTCGCGCTGGTGTATCGGCCCAACACAGACTGGCAGTTCCGGGGTCGGGTCGCCACCGGCTACGCCACGCCTTCGGCCTCGAACCTCACCGTCACGTCCGCCGGTGTGCCCGGCAACAACGGGCAGCTGCAGACACAGGAGAACCTCGGCTTCGACGTCGGAGCCGACTGGACGCCGCTGCCCGGCGTCCGATTCAGCGTCACGGGCTTCTACGAGTTCTTCCGCAACGAGCTCGTCACGCAATCGCCCGGTGCTGGCCTCCTAAGCTACACCTTCAACGCACCGGCCTCGGAGCATCGCGGCGTCGAGGTCGGGGCGGACTGGGCTTTCTCGCCGGGCTGGCGAGCAACCGCCGCCTACACCTTCGACGACCAGATCTACACCAAGTACGTCGAGCAGCTCAGCGCCGGCAGCCTCACCAGGCGGTTCGACCGCGCGGGCAACCACATCCCCGGCGTGCCTGCCAACCAGCTTCTCGCGCGCGTGGGCTACGAGCAGGCCACAGGCCCGTTGGCCGGTCTGGGCGCCTATGTCGAGACGGTGTTCCAGGACGAATTCTTCATCGACAACGCCAACCTGCTGAAGGCGCCCGGCTACGCCATAGTGAACCTGAACGTCCACTACACGACGGAGCTGGTCGGCTACGCCAAGCGGTTGAACCTGTTCTTCGAGGCGCGGAACGTCTTCGACAAGACCTACATCGCCTCGGCCCAGAACCTCGCAAATTCGATCAGCGCAACCTCCGGCCTGCAGAACGGCGCGAGCGTCCTGGCCAACACCACCGGCTCGGTGTTCGCGGGAGCTCCGCGCAACTTCGTCGGCGGCATGCGGCTGGCATTCTGATGCGATCGAGGAGCACAGCGCCCGCACCCATGCAGGCCCCGCGACGGCGTGTCTTCCGCGCGGCCATCGCGGTGGTCGCCCTGTACGCACTCGCGCTTCAGGCGGCGCTCGGCGGCGCGAGCCTCACGGTCTTTCTCGACCCTGTTCACGTCATTTGCCAGCCAGACGTAGCCATCGACAACGGGCTATCCAAGTCGCCTCTCTCTCATCATGGGCACTTGAAGTGCTGCATCGTCGCCCATGTGGCGGGATCCGCGGCTGTCCCGTCCATGGAGGCGGTTCCCGTCGCCTGGCCCCTCCGCCAAGCCGTTGCCGTGACCTGGCGTCCGGAGGTCCTCGCCTGTCCGCGCGGGCCACCAGGAGCCAGAGCCAGTGCACGCGCGCCGCCCGTCGCCTGATCGGTCGCATCACCCCGATCCTCCAGGCCACGGACCTCATGCCATGTACCGAATTCCCCGGGTCAAGCTCTACGCCGCCCTGCTGTTGACGCTGCTCGCCACCACGTCGGTCTTCGCCCAGACCGCCGCGACCCAGTCCGTCACCCTTTCCGAGCTCAGCGTCTCCGGCTCCGCCGGACCGCTGGCCGAGACGCAGCTTCCACCGGCCGCCCAGGCGGCGAGCCTGACCGTCCCGACCATCGAGCAGGCGCGCGCGGAACTTCAGCGCACGCCGGGCGGGGTCGCCCTCGTGCCGGACACCTACTTCAAGAACAGGCCGGCCCAGACGCTCAAGGACGTGCTCGACTTCGTGCCTGGCGTGATCGTGCAGCCCAGGTTCGGCTCGGATGCCCGGCTGTCCATCCGTGGCTCGGGCCTCTCCCGCAACTACGGCAACCGCGGCATCAACGTTTTCCAGGACGGCATCCCCATCAACACCTCCGACGGCCTCGTCGACTTCTTCGAGATCGACCCGACCGCCTACCGCTACGTCGAGGTCTTCAGGGGCGCCAACGCGCTGCGGTTCGGCGCCAACGCGCTCGGCGGCGCGATCAACCTAGTCACGCCGACAGGCCGAGACGTTTCCCCCTTCGAGGCCCGCATCGATGCCGGCAGTTTCGGATACCTAAAGGGGCAGGCCGCCACCGGCGGGGTGTCGGGCCCGTTCGACTACTTCCTCACGCTGTCCGGCGACCGGTTCGACGGCTTCCGCGAGCACAGCGACGGAAATTCGGTTCGGGGCAACGCCAACTTCGGCTACCAGTTCTCGCCGGACGCCGAGACGCGCTTCTACGTCAACGCCAACACCATCAACCAGCGCATCCCCGGCGAGGTGACCCGGCAATCCGCGCTGACGAACCCACGTGCCGCGAACCCGGTCTGGGTCCTGCAGGACCAGCAGCGCAACATCGACTCGGTGCGGCTCGCCAACAAAACCACGCTGCGCTTCGACGAGACGACCCTGGACTTCGGCGTCTTCACGGTCCAGCGCCACGTCGACCATCCGATCTACGAGTACCTCGACTACACGGTGCAGGACTACGGCGGCTTCGTCCGCGCGACCGACGACAGGGTCATTGGCGGCTTTCGCAACCGCCTGGTCGTGGGCGTGAACGTCGACAACGGCACCATCGACTACAGGCAGTTCGTCAACCTGAATGGCGCCGTGAAGGGCCCCCTAACATTCTCGACCCTCGACCGTTCGGAGAACCTGTCGGCCTATGCAGAGAACTCGTTCTTCATCCTGCCGAACGTCGCCCTCGTCGGGGGCGGCTTCTTCCTGCGCGCGGTCCGCGACCGGAAGGACCGGCTCCTGACAGACGGCGACCAGTCGGGCCGCTCCACCTACGACATCGCCAAGCCGAAGTTCGGCGTGCTCTGGGACGTCGACCCCACGTGGCAGGTCTACGGCAACGTCTCGGGCAGCGCCGAGGCGCCGACCTTCGACGCGAACTCCTTCGCGACCTTCGCAACCTCAAACCTGCGCGCCCAGACCGCGACCACCTACGAGGTCGGTACGCGCGGGGTCCGACCGGACCTGAGCTGGGACCTCTCGCTCTACCGCTCGGAAATCCAGAACGAACTGCAATGCCTGACGACGTCGATCTTCAGCCCCTGCAGCATCGTGAACGCGGACCGCACCGTTCACCAGGGTGTCGAGGCCGGTCTCGAGGTGGCGTTCCTGAAGTCGCTCGTCACGGTTGAAGACCGTGTCTGGTTCAACGCCGCCTACACCTACAACGATTTCTTCTTCGTTCGCGACGCGCTCTATGGCAACAACCGCTTGCCCGGCGTGCCGACCCACTACCTGCGCGCCGAGGTGCTCTACCGACACCCTAGCGGCTTCTACGCCGGCCCCAACGTGGAGTGGTCGCCGCAGTCCTACTTCGCCGACAACGCCAACAGCCTGACGGTGCCCGCCTACGCGCTCCTGAACCTCAGGATCGGCTTCGATCAGGGCTCGGCTTGGTCAGGCTACCTTGAGGCACGCAATCTCCTGGACAAGCGTTACATCTCAAGCGTGGCCATCGCCGGCATCGCTAACGCCAGCTCAGAGATCTTCAACCCTGGCACCGGCCGGGCAATCTACGGAGGCCTTCGGTACCGGTGGTGAGGATTGTTCCCGACCCATGATGGTCGTGCAACGTCCCTTTAGTGAAGGCTCGAAGCGGACATCAGCTCGGCGCCCACAATGCGGTCGAGGAAAATCTACGTGGATCACTGGGTCAGAATCGAACCGTGAACGACCCGGTGATACGTCGTGGAGATCCCGGATAAACGCGAAACACGTTGAGCGAGCTCTCATAATAGACCGTGTTGAAGACGTTCTCGATGTTGAGGCCGAAGCGGAGGTTCTCGTAGCGGTAGTACGCCAACGCGTCGGCCGCGATGTAGGCCGGTAGGACAAAACCGGAGCCGGCCGCGTCGCCCGGACGCTCCCCGACGCCGCGCACGCCACCCCCGATGCCGAACCCCTTCCAGTCCCCACCCTGCACCTCGTACACGGCGAGCAGGCTTCCCGAGTGGCGCGGCACATTGATGAGTGGCGCGCCCACCGGCAGCACGTTGTCCTTGGTCACCACCGCGTCGGCGTAGACATAGCCGGCCAGGATCTTCAGCTCCGGCGAGAGCTGCCCCTGCGCCGTCAGCTCGAAGCCCTGGCTGCGCACCGCGCCCGCCGCGAGCGAGAAGCCGCTGTTGTTCGGGTCCGGCGTCAAAACGTTCTGCCGATCCACCCGGAAGGCCGCCGCAGTCAGCAGCAGGTTGCCGCCGAACAGCTCGGCCTTGGCGCCGATCTCGTAGCCCTGTCCCGTCTCCGGCTTCAGTGGCTTGCCCGGCGACACGGCCGCGGCGTCGGGGCCGATGTTGGGCCGGAAGCTCGTCCCGGCGTTGGTGTACAGCGAGAGCCATGGGATCGGCTGGTAAATGAGGCCGGCCCGCGGCGAGGCAGCGACCCGCGACTGGTCCGCCTGGCTGCGCGGGATGCGCTCGCGGAAGGAGTCCTCGAAGATGTCGAGCCGCGTGGCCACGAGCGCCTTCCACTCCGGGCTCAGCACGATCTGATCCTGGGCGTAGAGGGCCGTGTTGGTGACCCGCTCCAGGTTGTTGCGCGGGATGGTCAGCGGCGGCAGCGCCTGCCCGTAGACAGGCGCATAGATGTCGAGGGCGTAGGGGCTCGTGCGGAAGTTCGAGCGCAGGTAGAGCGTCCGGCTGTCAGTGCTCTCGCGCTCAAAGCCGAGAAGCAGCGTGTGGCTGATCCCGCCGGTGTCGAAGCGCCCGATCAGGTCCGCCTGCCCGACCGCGACGTCCCAGCGATAATCGCGCACGTTCCGGTCTCGGGCCACCGTCCGGTTGTCGGAGGCGATAGAGCGGATCTCGGCAGACTCGCCGTCCAGGGTTCCGGTGGCGAAGTGCGTCGCCAGCCGCATCTGCCAGTCCGCGTTGAAGCGGTGGTCGATGCGCGCCTGGAGGATGTTCTGGCTCTGGTAGGTGCTCTGTCCCGGCTCCCCGAGGAAGCGCGAGATCGGCAGGAAGCCGAGCTGCTTGTTGATGGCGATCACGCCCCGGTCGAAGATGATCCGGTTCCGCTGGATGTCGGCCTCGACGGTGATGCGCGTGTCCGGCGTGATCTGCCAGCTCACCACCGGAGCGACGAGCAGCCGGTCGCTGTCGACGAAGTCGCGGAAGCTTCCTGCGCCCTGGGCCGCGAAGTTGAAGCGGTAGAGGACGGTGCCGTCCTCGTTGAGCGGACCACCCGCGTCGACCGTCCCGCGGGTCAGGCCGAACGAGTCGACCTGATTGCCGAACTCGACGAAGCGTTGTGCGGTCGGCTGCTTGGTGATGATGTTGACGAGCCCGCCCGGATCGCTGCGTCCGAACAGGCCGGCGCCAGGGCCTTTCAGAACCTCGATGCGCTCGATGTTCTGCGCGTCGGGCGGGGGCGGCGTGCCGCGGTTGAGGGGGAAGCCGTTCTGGTAGATCTCCGAGGTGGTCACCCCGCGGATGGCGTAGCTGAAGATGCTCAGGCCGCCGAAGTTGTTCTGTTGCGCGACGCCCGGCAGGTAGTTGAACACCCGGTCGACGCGGGTCGCGGCGAGGTCGGTGATGACCTCGCGCGGCGCGACGGAGACGACCTGGGGCACGTCCAGCTGCGGCGTGTCGATCTTGGTGCTGCTCACCGCCCGCCCGGCACCGAAGCCCGGCGTCGGTCCGATCTGGCCAATCGTGCCGGCGGCGGTCGTCGTGCCGGCCGGGGCGCCAGTCCCAACTGCCTCAACCGACAATTCATCCAGCGTGACGCTCTCCTGCGCCCGTGCCTCGCCCACTGGCGTACCGGCGGAGAGCACGGCCGCCAACGCGAGGCCGGTGCCGCTTCTCGTGCGATGCGGCGGCCGGGTCAGTCGCCGACGGACAGGGGCACGGGTCGGATCGAGCGCGCGCATCGTCACGTCCGGATATGCTCGTGTGGATGGGGCGCGTGCCCGTGCGGGTGGTCCACGACCTCGATCTGCGCTGGGATGATTGACAGGCTGTCGTGGCGCACGCCGCGCTGCGTCGCGATTGCGTCGACGAAGGCGTGGATCTCCCGGACACGCCCACGCAGGACGAGGGTGTGCAACGCCGCTTCGTGGTCCAGCGGCACCTGCACCTGCGTGATGACGAGGTCATGCCGTGCCCGCTGTTCCTCCGCGAGGCGCTGCCCGAGGTCGCGCACGCCGGCTTCCGCCACGAAGCTGAAGGTCGCCACGCAGGCATGGTCGGGGTCGCGCTCCCGGCGCGCCTCCGCGAGCCCTCGACGCAGCAGGTCGCGCATCGCCTCCGAACGGCCTGCGTAGCAGCGGACCTCGGCGATCCAGTCGACCGCTTCGACGAGTTCGTGGTCCAGGGTGACGGTAATCCGCTGCATCAGCTTGCAACCACTGGGAAGGCCGGGAGGACGGCGTCGACGAGCTCGCGCGCGGCCGGATGCCCCAGCGCAAGCCTCGGTCGGCACGGCGACGCGTCGACGATCCGCCCGGCGTCGAGAACGACAACCCGATCCGCGAACCGGCGCGCCAGACGGATGTCATGCGTGACGAGCAGGAACGCGGTTCCCTGTTCACGTCGCAGGACAGCGAGGCGGTCGAGGATCTCGATCTGCAGCGGCGCGTCCACGTTCGAGACCGCCTCATCGAGCACGATGAGCGCAGGTCGGGTCGCCAGCGCCCTGGCGAGGCCGACGCGCTGCACCTGGCCGCCGGAGAGCTGGCCGGGGAGCCGCCCGATCATGGATTGGTCGAGCCCGACTAAAGACAGCAGCGCATGAACCCGGGCTCGCCTCGCCGCCGCCGAGAGGCCGGTGAGATGCCGCAACGGCTCCGCAATCGTCCGGCCTACTTTGTGTCGTGGGTTCACCGCCGAGAGCGGGTCCTGGAGAACCATCTGAACCGCCGACCTGAAAGCTCGCCGTCCAGCGTCGTCGAGCCCGGCCAGACCCAATCCGCGGAACCGCACGACACCGGCAGAGGGTCGTTCCAGGCCGAGGAGGAGGCGGGCGAGCGTGCTCTTGCCGGAACCGCTGCGTCCGATCAGGGCGACGCACTCGCCGTCCTCGATGGCAAACTCGACATCTGCGAGGACGGGTCGAGGCGTGCCGGGGCGCCAGCCAGTGCCGGCGTAGACTTTGCCGAGCCCATGGGCGGACAGGAGGGCCGTCATGGCGCGGCCTCATGGAGGGCTTGATGGGCCGCGAGCAGCGCCCGCGTCTCCGGTCGGTCCGGCCGTGCGAAGACTGATGCCGTGTCGTCCGTCTCGACGATCCGTCCGTCCGCCATCACCGCCATGCGATCAGCGAGGCGGGCGACGACGCCCAGATCGTGCGTGACGATCAGGAGGCCGAGGCCTCGGTCGCGCACGAGGGCTGCCAGCAGGTCGAGGATACGAGCCTGGGCGACGAGGTCGAGATCCGTTGTCGGCTCGTCGGCGACCAGGAAGGGAGCCCTCGCGAGCAAGGCGAGCGCGATCATGGCGCGCTGGAGCATGCCGCCCGACATCTGGAACGGGTAGAGGTCGGGTACCTGTGGATCGTCGCCGAGCCCGACGGCCTCCAACGCCTCGCGCATCGCCGCGCGGCTCTCGGTACGCCGGAGGCCCGCAGCCGCGCCGGTTTCACCGGCGTGGTCGCCAATCGTGCGGAGCGGGTTGAAGGCCGAGCGGGGGGCCTGGAGTACGGTGGTGACTGTCCGGCCGCGGAGCTCAGCGGGTGCCACCGCCGTGCCATCGAGGTGGACGCGACCAGCGACGCGCCTGGTCCCCGGCGGCAGCGTGTCGAGGAGCGCCGCGCAGGCCAGCGACTTGCCCGAGCCACTCGTGCCGACGAGGGCCAGCACCTCGCCCGTGCGCAACTCGAACGACGCGTCCGCGACCAGCGGCACGGCCTCGGCTCCGCGCCGGGTCTCGACGCGCAGGTTCTCGGCCCGGAGCACGCGCGGGTTCATAGGCCCCGCTCCGCAACCAGCGTCGGATCGAGGCGGTCGCGCAGCGCGTCACCGAGTTGGTTGAACGCAAGGACGGCGACGGCGATCGCGAGCCCTGGCCAAACGACCAGCAGGGGCCGTGTCCAGAAGAAGGTTCGGGCCTCGTTGATCATCACGCCCCATTCCGCGGTCGGAGGCTGCACGCCGAGGCCGAGGAAGGACAGGCCGGCGACGTGGAGGGCCATGTGGCCGACGTCCAGGGTGGCGAGCGCGGCGAGCGGCGGCAGGACCCCCGCCAGCACGTGCTCGATGAAGACCGCCGCCGGCGACGCCCCCGCGATCCGGGCGGCCAGGACGTAGTCGCGCGTCTTGAGTTCGAGGACGAGACCTCGGACGATGCGGGCGTACCAAGCCCAGTGAGACAGGGCGATGGCCGCGATGACGTTGACGAGGCCGGTGCCGAACGCGCCGATCAGGAACAGCGCCAGCACGAAGGTCGGCACGGTGAGGAACACGTCGCACAGACGCATGAGCACGGCGTCGGTCCGGCCGCCGATCATGCCTGAGAGGGCGCCGACCCCAAGGCCGAGTGCGACCACAAGCGCGAGGGCGGCCGCGACGGCGCCAAGCGTCGTCTGGGCACCGGTGATCAGGCGGGACAGGATGTCCCGCCCGAGGTGGTCGGTGCCGAGGGGGTGGACGAGGCTCGATGGCGCGAAGCGGACCGTGAGGTTCACGGCCAGGGGGTCGTGCGGCGCGGCTAGCGGTCCGAGAAGCGCCAGAAGGAGGATTACCAAGGCGACCGCGACCGGGACCGCGAAGGGCCCAAGGCCCGTGCGGGTGGCCTTTAAGGATTCGGACAGCCTCATGCCGCCTCCTCCGCACCCAGCCGAATGCGCGGATCGAGCCACGCGTAGGCGATGTCGACGGCGAGATTGCAGAGGACGAACACCGCGGTCATGACCAGGGTGAAGCACTGGATGACCGGGTAGTCGCGGTTGTAGATCGCCGAGACCGCGTAGCGGCCGACGCCCGGCCACGAGAAGATCGTCTCCACCACGAGGGCGCCGCCCAGGAGCTCGCCGACATGCATGCCGGTGGCGGTCACGACCGGCACCAGGGCGTTGCGGAACACGTGCCGGCGCTGCACGGCTCCCTCGGAGAGCCCGCGCAGGCGCGCATAGAGGACGTGACGCCCACCCGCGGCCTCCAGCATGCTCGCCCGCAGGAGGCGCGCGTTGACCGACAGCGACATCAGGCAGATCGCCAGCGCCGGCATGATGAGGTGGGCGAGCGTGCCTCGGCCCATCGGCGGCAGCCAGCCCAAGGTGACCGAGAAGAGCGCGACGAGGAGGAAGGCGATCCAAAAATTCGGCAGTGAGACGCCGAGCACGGCGATCCCACGCACGAGGCGATCCTGCCAGCCGCCGCGATGCGTGGCCGCCCAGGCGCCCAGCGGCAGGCTGACCGCGATGGTGACGGCGAGCGCGGTCCCGGCCAGTTCGAGGGTCGCGGGCAGGTAGCCGAGGAGCTCAGGCAGGACCGGCCGGCGCGTGACGTAGGAGAGGCCGAAGTCACCCTGAAGCGCACGCCAGAGCCAATCGAGGTATTGGACGACGAACGGTCGGTCGAGGCCGAGCAGGATGCGTGCGTCGGCGAGGGCGGCGTCGGTCGGCGGGATCTGCGAGAGGCGCAGGTAGTCGAGGGCCGGGTCGCCTTGGCCAAGACGGAGCATCACGAACACGAGGATCGACACGCCGAGCAGCATCGGCGGGATCAGCGCGAGACGCACGGCGATGAAGCGGAGCATCGGCATGCCGGTCACCGGGCCGCCGGCCGCATCGCCGCGAAGGGGATCTCGTTGATCGTCGCCCCGAAGCCGACGCCCGCGATGGTCGGGCGATGGACCTCAATGGCCACGGAGTGAGAGATCGGCAGGTAGATCGCGGCCTCGTGGAGGGTAGTCAGCAGCTTGGCATAAAGCCGTCGGCGCTCAGTCTCGTCCGTCGAGGCGAGGACTTCCGCGATGGCCGCGTCGATGCCGGGCTTCTCCGGCAGCCCGACCTGCGCCTGATAGTCCGCGTGCGACGGGGTGCGCATCGAACTGATGAAGGAGGCGGGATCGTAGGGCGGCCCCCAGGTCTCGCCGAAGATGAGGCCGAAGCGGCCGTCCTTCTGGCGGGCCAGGATCGAACTCTCCTCCTCGCCGATCAGCCGGCTATCGATGCCCACGCGCCCAAGGTCGGCCTGGAGAACCTCGGCAATCGCCCGCTGCTGAGCGTTTGTACCGACGAAATCAACCTCGACGGCAAGGCGGCGTCCGTCCTTCGCACGCACGCCGTCACGCCCAAGCGTCCAGCCGGCTGCATCGAGCATGCGGGAGGCCGCGGCCCGGTCGAAGCCGTAGGGCTTCAGCCCGACGTCGGCGTACGGCACGCGCGGCGCAAACAGGAAGTCCGCGCGCGGCTCGATCCCATCGAGTACCGTCCGGACCAGCGTGTCCTTGTCGACGGCGTGGTTGATGGCGAGGCGGACCGCCCGATCATCTGTCGGGAAGCGCGCGGAGTTCATCGCGAGCACCCGGGTCGCCAGCGGCGGCGAGACCGCTGAGGCGAAGTTCGGGGCCATGTCTCGAAGTCGGACGAAGGCTTCCGAAGGAATCTGTCCGCCCGCGCCGTAGACGAGGTCGATCTCCCCCGTCTGCAGGGCGATGACGCGGGTGTTAGGATCGGGGATGACCTTGACGACGAGCCGGTCGAAGATGGGTCTCGGGCCCCAGTAACCCGGGTTGCTCTCGAACGTGTCGGAGACGCCGAGCTGGGTGTCGACGAGCCGCCACGGCCCTGTGCCGACCGGCGCCCTGATGTTGACGGCCGTCGTACCGCCGGGGCCCATGGCCTTCGGAGACAGGAACCGGAAGGGCCGCGGCAGGGAAAGTTCGAGCAGTGTCGGGTAGTGCGGCGCCTTCAGGACGAGGCGGAACGCCAGAGGCCCAACAACTTCTGTGCGTTCGATCTGCTGGACGAGATCGAGCCACGCGTGCCGCGGGCGGTTGGCCAGGATCGCGTCGAAGTTCGCCTTGACCGCGGCCGCGTCGAAGGGAACCCCGTCGCTGAAGGTGACGCCGGGGCGCAAGACGAAATCGTAGGTCCGCCCGTCCTCAGAGATGTTCCACGAGGTCGCGAGCCAGGGCTCGACCGATCCATCATCGCGGTACTTTACCAGAGGCTCGTAGAGGCTCGCCTGCGCGAACATCTGGTTGGGCGCGTAGAGGTGCGGGTTCAGCGGTCCGACGTTCGAGGGCCACGAGTAGGTGAGTTGCCCGGCGGCTGTCTGGGGCGGTCCGAGGAAGCTCGCCGCCAACGCGGCGACGGCGAGGGTCGCCGACTTGGTCATGTATGGGTCGCGGTATGAGGATCGTTGCCGAACGTCATACACTGCCCAAGCTTGACCGTGAACCATTTCCTACAGGGTGTTCACCGCGACCGAGGATTGGACACCCTTCGCAGAGGTGTTCAGCACGCCCCACCTCAATCCTGTGATAGCCCGGCGGACGTTCGTCGCTTGGCGAGGGTGTGAATTCAAAACGGATCGGCGGAAATCCACCCTGCTCAGACATCGATTGACGCCTCAAAAGCCACACATCTGAACAATGTGCTTCCGTGCGTTGACGGATAGATGCACCGCAGCTTAGCTTGAGCGTGACGGTTCCCCTCGGGGATCAAAAGGGAACGCGGTGAGGTCACGCCCGTGAGGGCTCGACCGATGCCGCGGCTGCCCCCGCAACTGTAAGCGGCGAGTCCTTCATCACCACGTCACTGGGCGGCCTCGCCCGGGAAGACGATGAGAGGGCGACGACCCGCGAGCCAGGAGACCTGCCGTCAGCCGTGGTCACACGCGGAGCTTGCCGGGCGGGGTGTCCTGGGAGGTGTCGCGGCGTCGTGGTTCCTTGGAGGACGCGACCGCCGAGGCCTCGTTCGCGGTGACGTGCCACAGCCGTCCCCCGAGGCCGTCCCGTGTCCAGTCCCGTTTCCTCCGCGCTCCGGCGCACGCTGGCGTTGTCCTGCGCCGCATCCGCGCTGCTCGTCTCCATTCCCGCCCGCTCGCAGCAGGTCGCCGCGCCCTTCGCCGATGCTCAGGGAGGCGCGCAGGCCGCGGTCTCGCTGTCCGAGATCTCCGTGTCGGCCACCGGCGTGCCGACGCCGATTGCCAACACAGGATCGAGTGTCACCGTGCTCACCGACCGCCTGCTTCAGGAGCAGCAGCGCCGGACGGTGCCGGATGCTCTGCAGCAGGTGCCGGGCCTCAACGTCGTGCAGACCGGCGGCGCCGGCGGCCAGACCTCGGTCTTCATCCGCGGCACCAACTCGAACCACGTGAAGGTTCAGATTGACGGCATCGACGTCAACGACCCCTCGACCCCGAACCGCGCCTTCGACTTCAGCCAGTTGCAGACCTACGACCTCTCGCGGATCGAAGTGCTGCGCGGGCCCCAGAGCGGCCTCTACGGGGCCGACGCCATCGGCGGCGTCATCTCCGTCGTGACCAAGCGTGGCGAAGGGCCAACTCGGGCAATGGCGACGGTCGAAGGCGGCTCGTTCGGCACCTTCAACCAGTTCGGCAACGTCTCCGGCTCGGAGGGGATCTTCGACTACTCGGTGTCGGTCGGCCACATCCGGCAATCCGCCGTGCAGGTCACCCCGTTCGAGCTGCTGCCCCGCGGCGTACCGCTGCGGACCGCCTTCACCGACATCAAGACGGTCTCGACCAAGCTCGGGGCGCAACTCACCGACGAGTTCCGCCTCAACTACGTCCTGCGCTTCTCCGACAGCGCCTACCTCGACCAGGCCGACGGCGGCTTCCCGTACGTGCCGCTGCCGTACCGGAACCTCAACGACCAGCAGCAACTGATCATGAGGGGCGAGGCCGAGTGGACGCCGGTGCCGGGCTTCCACAACGTCTTCGGGGCGAACTACTCGAAGTTCGACCGGCTATTCGCCGGCCCGCTCGACCCGCTCGCGCCGCCGACACCCACCACCTACCTCGGCGAGCGGACCCGGTTCGATTACCGCGGCGACTGGCAGGTCTCACCCGGCAACCTCGTCCTGTTTGGGGCACAGCGCGAGGACGAGCGCTTCGAGACGACCGGCATCGACCGGTCCAACGGCAACTCCGCCGGCTTCGCCGAGCTTCAGACGACACCCTTCGCGGGCGCCGCGCTGGTCGCCAACATCCGCCACGACTCGAACGACCAGTTCGGCGGCGCGACCACCTTTCGGGTGGCGCCGAGCTACATCGTGCCCGCCACCGACACCCGCCTGAAGGGCAGCGTCGGGACCGGCTTCAAACCGCCGACCCTGAGCCAGCTCTACCAGGACTATCCGGGCTTCCGCTTCTTCGGGAACCCGAACCTACGGCCGGAGGAAAGCTTCGGGTTCGACGGCGGCTTCGAGCAGCCGCTGTTCGACGGGTTCATGACCGTGGGCGCGACCTACTATCAGACCGACTTCAAGAACCTGATCCAGACGGCCTACTACCCGACCTTCTCCACCAACGTGAACGTCGGTC
Source organism: Methylobacterium sp. 1030 (assembly GCF_040544715.1). NCBI lineage: Bacteria > Pseudomonadati > Pseudomonadota > Alphaproteobacteria > Hyphomicrobiales > Methylobacteriaceae > Methylobacterium > Methylobacterium sp. 1030. Next base: position 371,839 of record NZ_JBEPKM010000003.1, read on the forward strand.
AGGCGACTGCCTACGGCACCGAGAGCTTCGTCGCCCTGCGCTTCAACGAGTTCTGGAGCGGGCGGCTCGACTGGACCACCACGGTGACGAAGGACGAGATCGCCCACCAGGAGCTGCTGCGTCGGCCTCGCAACAAGGTCAGCGCCACCGCGATCTGGAACCTGATGCCGGGCCTGACCATAACCGGCACGCTCATCGTGCTGGGGTCGTTCGTGGACGGCAACCGGGACTTCTCCGTGCCTCGCCTGAAGGCCCCCGGCTTCACGCTAGTGAACCTGTCGGTCAACTACGCCTGGAGCGAGACCCTGACGGTATTCGGGCGGATCGATAACCTGTTCGACAAGCGCTACCAGAACCCGACTGGCTTCCAGGGCCCGGGGCTCGCTGTCTACGGCGGCGTCCGCGTGACGTCGTTCTGAGGTCGCCGATGCCGTCGCGCCTCGTAATCACCTTCGCGGCCATGATGTCCGCCGTACCCATCGGCGCGGCGGCGGCACCCGTGCGGGTGGTCTCGATGAACCTGTGCGCCGACGAGCTCGTCCTGCGGCTGGCCGACCGCGACCAGGTGCTGGCGGTCACCTACCTCGCACGCGACTCGCGCGGGTCGACGGTCGCGACCGAGGCGGTCGGGCTGCCGGTGACGCGGGGGCTCACCGAGGAGGTCGTGGCCTTGAAGCCCGATCTCGTCATCGCCGGTGCCTTCACCACCCGCACGACGGTGGGCATGCTCAAGCGCGTCGGCGCCCCCGTGCTCGAACTCGGCGTGCCGGCCGACCTCGACGGCGTCCGCGCACAGATCCGGCAGGTCGCGGCGGCGCTCGGCCATCCCGAACGGGGCGAGGCGATGGTGGCGGCGCTCGATGCGCGTCTTGCCGCCATCGTGCCGGCCAAGCGGCCTCTACGCGCCCTGGTGATGCGTCCGAACGCCTTCACGGTGGCACCCGGCGGGCTCGGGGACGCGCTGATCCGCGCCGCCGGCCTCGTCAACGTCTCGGCCGAGATCGGGCGTGACCGCCTGGGGCAGGTGCCCCTCGAAGCGGCGGCGCTGGCGAACCCGGACCTGATCGTCGTCGATGAAGGAGCGCCGGGCTGGCCTTCCCTGGCCGACACGCTCCTGCACCATCCCGTCTTCAGGGCCCTCTCGCGGGCACACCGGACGGTCGACATCCCGAACCGCTTCTGGACGTGTCCGGGACCGCAGGTGGCCGAGGTCGTGGCGCGCCTCGCCGAGGCTGCGAATGAACGGGCGCCCGGACCATGAACGCCCCCATTTCCGCGCTCAACTCCACGGCATCCCGGCGCCTCGGTACGGCGCGTGCCCGGCGAACCGTCATCGCCGTCCTCGGGCTCACCACACTTGCGCTGACGCTCGCCTCCATCGCCATCGGTTACGCGCCCTTCGACGTGCCCGCCGCCTTCGCTGACCTCGTCGCCGGCCGCCCGACGCTGCCGGCCCTGGTCCTGTGGGAGCTTCGCATCCCGCGCGCCCTGCTCGGAGCCCTGGTCGGCTTCAGCCTCGGCCTGACCGGCGCCGCGATGCAGGGCTACCTGCGCAACCCGCTCGCGGACCCCGGCATCCTCGGCATCTCCTCCGCGGCGGCGCTCGGTGCCGTCATCGTCTTCTACGGCGATTTCGCCGCCACCATGAGCCTTGCCCTGCCGCTCGGCGGCATCGCCGGTGCCGGTATTGCCGCGCTCCTTCTGAACGCGCTCGCCGCCCGCGGCAGCAGTACCCTCGGGCTGATCCTCGCAGGAGTCGGGTTGTCGAGCTTGGCCGGGGCACTGACCGCGCTGGCACTGAACCTCTCGCCGAACCCCTATGCGGCCCTGGAGATCGTGTTCTGGCTGATGGGTTCTCTCAGCGACCGTAGTCTGGACCACGTGCTTCTGTGCCTACCGCTGATGGCTGTCGGCTGGACCCTGATGCTGTCGACCGGCTCCGCCCTCGACGCCCTGACGCTCGGCGAGGACACCGCCGCGAGCCTCGGGGTCGGCCTAGTCTCCGTGCGCCTGCGTCTCGTCACCGGTGCGGCCCTGGCCGTCGGCAGCGGGGTCGCGGTTTCCGGCGCCATCGGCTTCGTCGGTCTCGTCGTGCCGCACCTGATGCGGCCGCTCGTCGGCGCCCGCCCCGGCGCCTGCCTGCTGCCGAGCGGCCTCGCGGGGGCGGTCCTGGTCCTTGCCGCGGATATCGGCGTGCGCCTGCTCGCCACCCGGCCGGAACTCAAGCTCGGCGTGGTGACCGCTCTGGTCGGGGCGCCGTTCCTGATCGTGCTGCTCCTACGCGGTCGCGGGAGGCGGGCATGAGCCTCGGTCTGCACGAAGCCCACGTTACGTTGGATGGCCGGGCCATCCTCTCGGACATCGATCTGACCTTTCAGCCGGGCCGCTTCGTCGGGCTGGTCGGCCCGAACGGAGCCGGCAAGACCACGCTCCTTCGCGTCCTGGCGGGGCTGATCACCCCGAACCGGGGGCGGGTCACCCTCGAAGCCCGTCCGCTAGCCGACATGGGCCGCGAGGAGCGAGCCCGCCGCATCGCCGCCCTGTTCCAGGGTGCGGGGGTCGGCTGGCCGATGACGGTTCGCGAGATCGTGGCGCTCGGCCGGCTGCCGCACCGCCGAGCCTTCGCATCCCCCACCGAAGTCGACGATGCCGCGGTCGCGCGGGCAATGGCGCGCACTGACATCCTCCACCTCGCGGCCCGAGCCGAGCCGACCCTTTCCTCGGGCGAGCGCATGCGCGCGCTGCTCGCCCGGGCTCTGGCGGTCGAGGCGCCTTGGCTTCTCGTCGACGAGCCGGTCACGGCCCTCGACCCGGCGCACCAGATCGACGCCATGGCGCTGCTCCGGCGCACCGCGCAGGACGGAACCGGTGTCGTCGCCGTGCTGCACGACCTGACGCTCGCGTCCCGGTTCTGCGACCGCATCGTCGTGCTGACCGGTGGCCGCCTCTTGGCCGACGATACCCCGGAGGAAGCTCTGACCGACGTCCTACTCGCCAGGGCGTTCGGGGTCACGGCCGAGCGGGGCTGGGCTTCTGACGGATCCCGATACATCCTGCCCTGGGCGCGGTCCGGGGCTCAGACGGAGGAACGCGATGACGTCACCATCACAGGCTGACGCGGTCACGACCCTGCTGCGCGAGGCGTTGGCGGATCCCGGCACCGCCTGGAGCCTCGGCAGCTTCGGGGCCATCGCCGAGTTCATGCGCGATCCCGACGAGGCCACGTCGCCGCTGCTGGACGGGCGCATGGGCCTGTCGACCGAGCGGGGCGCCATCGCGCTCGCTCCCAGTCCCGACCTGCGTCCGGTGGCCTATGAGACCGCCGTCGCGACCGGCTGGAACCACGCCGTCGCCCTGTGCCTGCCCGAGGCGAGTTGCGCTATGAACCGGCGCGGCGAAGTGACCGAGCTCGGCCCCGACCGGGACGCCGCCCGCGAACGGGATCGGGATGCCATCCTGTTCGACCTGGGGCTCGGCCTCCTAGCGGTCGATGCTTGCGTGCGCACGAGCGACCTGGAGGCCATCGCCTGTCTTCGGTCCGGTGTCGGGGTTCCCCTGTTCGACCCTGCGAGCCCCATCGGCCGCCAACTCGTGACGCTGAGCCCCCACCGGGTGTTCTTCGCCCGGGTCGGCCGCATCGAGGTCTACGCCCCGATCCCTGGACCCGGCGGCACCAGCCCGGAGGGGCCTCACACTCATGTCCTGCCAAAGCTCTTGCGCGGAGGCCGTACGCACGCGGCGACCACGCCGATCCCGGCGGGCTGGGTCCCATGCGCCGGCATTCATCCGGCTCACCCCTACAAGGACATGATGGGCCAGCGCATCGCCTTCGATGTCGCCCGGCACGACGCCTTCCAGGTTCTCCTAGACCAATGGGGAGACCCGGACTTGCTCGCGGCCAAGCGTGGCGCGGAGCTCGGCCCGGACAGCCTTGTGTCCAACCGCCACGCCCAGGCCGCTCGCCGCGTCGCCGAGGTCCAAGCACGCTATCTTCGTGGTGACACCGTCGAGGCCGACCCCGAGATCGATGAGGACGAGGATGTCGCCCACCATGCCTGATCCCGCTCTTCATGGACGATGAGGGATACCCGCGCCGACAGAGGGTGGTAGGGCTGATCGGATGCCCCGGGGCGGGCAAGACGACCTACGCACGCCGGTACGACCCACTCCAGGGCTGGGTGCACCTCACCCTCGACGACCTACGTCAGACGTTCTGGCCGCCGGACCGTCAGGTCTACTGGCAGGTACGCCGGACGGACTGGGACGAGCGGGCGCGCCGACTGCTCCACGGTGTGAAGGTCGCCGCTCTGGATGCGGCCCTGGCGGCAGGGTTCAGTGTGGTGATGGCCGACACCCACCTGACCCGGGAGGTGTTCGAGGCCGAGCTTCAGGTCATTGAGCGGTATGGCCTCACGGTCGAGTGGAAGGTGTTCGACCTGTCCTGGGAAATGCTCCTCGCCCGCAACGAGGAGCGCGGCAGGATTGACCCGTCGCATCGGCAGCCAAAGACCGTCCTGCGGTTGGCCTACGATGCCTTCCACGCGCCAGACGCTTGGTGGCGTGCGCTCTCTCACGCTCAAGTCGAGTTCGTCGAGCCTTAAAACGTGCCAACCCTGTGAGCTGCAAAGCGGCCACCACGCTGTGGCGAAGGTATCCCCTTTGACATCTGCCTTTGGGATACTGTCGGGCCCGGCCAAGTGGTGACCAAAGGCGCATCGCCGCCATTGTAGCAACGAAACATGTGTCTGCTTTCGGGATCCGGGCAGCCGCGCAAGAGTGATCGTGTTGGGTCGCTAGGAGCCCGTCTGCTTTTCCAACGGCCTTGCTCCGAAGCGGCCGTTCCGCTTACGGCCAGACTACGTCATGCCGAATTGCCATTACGGGCAGCTCCAGTCGCGTTGGCGGGCGCCTTTGAATGGCTGGGTTGGGTGGATTTCTACCCGTCCGCTTCCGCTCAAACATAAGGCGGAAGCGGACCTTCGAGAGCGCGCGTTATCCGCGCCGTGCGAGCGCCTGCCCAATACCGAACAACAGCATCTCGGATATGCGATGCAGATCGAAGTGGCCGCCCCTTTCAAGCGCCGTGTGCGCCGCGATGCAATGATCTGCAGCGACGTCTAACGTGTTGACAGGATCCTGGCTGAGCGAGGCAGCGGAGATGAAGGCGTCGCGGTGAGCATCGGTAGTGTCAATGTAAGCGCCACGACCTTGCATCGCACCAGTTTCATCGGGTGTGAGCGCCCCGCGGTTCAGCACCCAGCGGACCTCGTTCATATCCGTCAGGATCCGGAACTCCGCCGAGAATGGGCCGCCAGTCTGCCGGACGCGACGGATGCGCTCGAACACCCAATCGCGATCGTCTGGGTGCGTGCGTGCGAGGGCTGCTTCAAGGGGGAGCGGTTGGCCAGCGAGAGCGGCGTTGCCCGCCAGCAGGGCGGCCGCACCCTCATCGAGCACGGAGCGACCTGCAGCGACGTTCGTGCCCCAGGTGCCGATGAGCCCAGCTGCGCGTAGGGCAGGAGCCATCCCAGCTATGGAGAACATTTAGCTCCCTCCGCCGTGCCCACGTTCTCAACCCGATTAATGCTGCGCTGACAACGAGGGCGGCAACAAACCGCATCCGACAAACAGGGTTCACAAGCTGCGGTCTGTTGCCGCAATCGTGAATTGCAATTCGGGATAGGGTTGCACGTTGGAGAAGATTGTTCTCTTGGCTTGGAACGGTGAGGGCGGTTCGCTCTCGGCACAAAAAGGTGACGAGAATGGATGGCGACCGTACCAAGAGCGCCCTGAAGCGCGTGGCGGAGGCGCTCAGCGTCAGCGAGGACGTGTTTCTGAAAGGCCACCCCCGAGGCGTGTCGCCTGCCACGGCCATATCGGAAGAATTAGAGCTTCTGAGGCTATTCGCGACGCTCACAGATCCTGAGATAAGGCGAACCTGTCTCCGGTACGTGCAGAACCTCGCCGCATCCTCCGACATGGCAGCTGGATAGAGGTTTTTGCTCGTACTTCGTGAAGCGGTCAGCGCCCTGCCCAGGATCCCCGAGCCGCCGCACGACGCCTAGGTGCGGGTGACGCTGACGAGACCATCGATGGGGGAGCAGGAGCGTCCACGCCCGCCTTCGACAGCTTGAGGGGCATATCTGTGGACGGGCGTGGCGGTCAGCCGAAGCCGACCACAGCACCGTAGATACGATGCCGGGCAAGCGCCCCAACCTATGAAAAGCTGGCCGGGCGAGCAGCTGAGAAAGCCAAGGAACGGCCGCTTTTGGGCAACGCCGCTAGCTATCGAGGCGACTGGGTTGGGTCGCTTTCGGAATGGCCGTTTGGGGTAGTTTTCTGCCAGTCCGCTTCCGGACGGCCGGTGCATCGAAGCGGACAGAGCTACGGGACCGTTCACCACCCTTCACGAACGGAAAATTAGTTCCAGCTGACGGTCTGCATTCTAGTGGGAGAAGACGCTGTGGTCGGCGTCTGCGATGTTGGTGTGGCGCCGATGGCACTGTGCCGATTGCTCAGGGCCTCAATGGGAACTCAATCCAGATTGGCTGTTTGCCCGTTATTACGTGGTCTGGGGCCAGGGAGGCATTTCGGTGGGGAAACGCGCCTCTGATGCTGGAATTGATCCTGTTCGCGACGAGAACGGACAAGTTCTCCCGGAAGGGTCGGTCATATGGATGCAGCCGGGCTCACCTCACGCGATCCAGCACCACCTCGGACGCAAGTTGCAGGGCATGTACGCCCAGATCCCGGCAACGCCCCTGCCGGACCGCCTGAACCAACTCCTTGCCCAGCTGGATACGGCCGGCGGGACGGTTTGATCGCCCGGCATGCTCCCGTCGTGGGATCCGAGGTCTAGCTCGCCATGAGACCGCGCCGCGGCGCGACGATGGTGCAGACCACACCAGAGGGCGGGTAGCTCAAGTCCACCTTGCCATCGAAGCTTCCAGCAAGCCCGCGTCCGATCAGCCGGGTGCCGAACCCCGCGCGCTTCGGCGCGACCACCGCCGGACCGCCTGCCTCGATCCAACGCAAGGTGACCGGAGCGTCGTCGCCGTCGCCGTCGATATCCCAACTGATGGTGACCCGCCCTTCCGCGTTCGAGAGCGCGCCGTACTTGGCGGCATTGGTCGCCAGCTCGTGCAGCATCAACGACAGCGAAAGCGCCGCCCTGGAACCGACCATCACAGCCGGGCCATCGAGCACGAACCGATCCGGACAATCACGGTGGATGTCGAGCGCGCTCTCGATCACGCTCGCCAGCGGGGCTTTCGACAGGGAGCCGCCGAGCAGGAGGTCGTGCGACTTGCCAAGGGCGATCAGTCGGTTCGCCAGCACATCCCGGGCGGTGTCGAGATCGGCAGCTCCACGCATCGTCTGCGTGGCGATGGACTGCACCATCGCCAGCATGTTCTTCATGCGGTGGCTCAGCTCGTGGTTGAGCAGTTGCTGCTGTGCCTCCGCCTCGATGCGGGCGATGGCCGACCGGGTGCGGTCGGCGACGTTGCGCACGAAGGCGATGTCCTCCTGAGCCCACTCCCCCGGCTCCGCCCTCACGGCGTAGAACAGGGCCACGAAGCGGCCGTGCTCCATCACCGGCAAGTTGAGAAGCGAGCGCGTGCTGATGGCAGCCAGTGCCTTGGCATCGGCGGCGGTCCGGGGATCACTGCCGGTGTCGTCGATGACGACGTTGCGTCCGGCTATGAGGTCTTCGATGTACGAACCGTAGGCGCGGAAATGGTGCAGCCCGGCGATGTCCGTGAGGCCCGGCGCAGTCCACCCCTGTTCCACCAGGATCGTCTCGGCGTCGGGATCGACCTGCCCGTAGCCCGCGTGGCTCAGTCCGAGCGTGCGCCCCATGACCTCGGCGGCGATCCGGCTGATCTCGCCCTTGTCGCCCACGTCGCGCAGCCGGTCGCCCAGCTCCGTCATGGCCGCGCGGCGAACCTCGGTCCGTTTGCGGCCCGAGATCTCCAGGAACAACGCAGCGAACTGCTGGCCAGACTGCTTGTGTGCCCGGACCTCGAACGTACGGTTCAGCTCGGGGACGTGGATCTCGAACTTCTCGGGCTGGCCGGTCTCGACGGTGCGGGCGTAGGTGTCGATCAACCACTGCGGGATGGCCGGCACAAGCTCGCGCATGGTACGCCCGGCGCTGCTGGCCGGTAGCCCGGTCAGCCCGGCGAACGCTGGATTGACCTCCAGGAACCGGAAGTCCACCGCCTTGCCAGCCTCATCGCGGATCAGCTCGGCGCTGAGGAACCCCTCCTGCATCCCGCTGAACAGCCCGCGCCAGCGTTCCTCGCTGACCGCGAGTTGGCGCTCGACGGTCTTCTGGTCGGTGATGTCCCGCGAGACCGACAGGATCCTCTCAGGCTGCCCATTCGGGCCGAGGATCGGCGTCACCTGCACGTCCCACCACTTCGGGGTGCCGAGATAGGTATTGGCCGATCCCTGGAAGTGGCCGACGCCGCCGGCCTTGGCGGCCATGAGGGCCACGAGGGCATCCTTATGACCCTGGCCCTGCCAGAAGTCCGGCCACGGGCAGCCACGGACGAGGTTGAAGTCGCTGACCTCCATCACCCGCATGCCGCCCTCGCTCATGAAGGTCAGGCCGCCGTCGAGGTCGAGCACCTTGATACAGTCGGCCGAGGAGGCGAGCACGCTGCGCATGAACTCGGCATCGGCCTGCTGCCGGGCGGCGGCGTTGCGCTGCTCGGTGCGGTCGCGCAGGATCTTGATGAAGCCCTCAGGCCGCCCGTCCTCGTCCGTGAGCGGCATCATCTCGCCATTCGCCCAGAACTCGGTTCCGTCCTTGCGCAGGTGCCAACGCTCGTCGGTGCCGCGCCCGTGCAGCAGGGCCGCCCCCATCTCCTTCTCGGCGATCTGGTCGCGCTCATCCTCTCGGGTGAAGAAGACGTTGGCGTGCCGACCGAGCATCTCGGCCTCGGTCCACCCAAGGATCTGCTCGGCCCCCGCGTTCCAGCTCGTCACGCGGCCGTTCAGATCCATCGCGATGATGCCGTAGTCGATCGCGCTCTGCAGGATCGCCCTGTTGCGCCGGTCGCTCTCGCGGCGCTCCTTGAGCGCGCGTCGCAGCTCCAAGTTGGTGATGACCTGCTGGGCAAGCGTGCGCAGGGTGAACGCCTGTGACGGGGTCAGCCGATTAGGCTTGGTGTCGAGGACGCACAGGGCGCCGAGGGCGACACCATCCGCGGTCTTCAAGGGCACGCCAGCGTAGAACCGCACCTCCGGCCCGCCGGTCACGAGGGGGTTGTCGGCGGTCCGCGGATCGAGGGTGAGATCGGGGATCTCGAACACGTCGTTCTGCTGCGCGGCGTAGGCGCAAATGGATTGCGAGATCGGGGTCTCGCTGTGGCTAAAGCCGGTCTCGGCCTTGAACCACTGGCGCTCGCCGTCGAGCAGGGAGATCAGCGACACCGGCATGCCACAGGTCTCGGACGCCACCCTCACGATGCCGTCGAACTCGGCCTCGGTCGGCGTGTCGAGAATATCGTAGGCGGCGAGCGCAGCTTGGCGTCGCGCTGTGCTGTCGATCTGTTCCACGGCCACCCGTTCACCCAGCGTCGATCCCAGGCCGTCGTTTGGGTCCGGCAGGCCTGTGGATCTGATGTGAATGACTGAGACGCTCTATGCCATAGGTGGCCGATACAGACACGGGAAGGTGACCGGGCAGATCGCCACTTGCTCGGAAGCGGCTGCCGACGTTCAACCGGCGGGAACAGGGGTGCAAAAACGTTCCCGCGACCGGCTCATGGGGCCTTCGACCGCCCGACGGTTCGGTACCATGTCGGTCTTGAACGCCGGCGTTCCGGGAACACGGGGGTGCACATCCCGTTCGTCCGGGGCTGTGCGTCACCACGGTCGGGCCGGGAACGGGGCGAAACGGCTCGCCCTGCAATCCCGGGCCACACTTCCCGGACGACCCGGCCTCCGTCATACGGCTCCGGGATGCGTCGGCCGACGGCACGCAGCGGAAACCGACGGCTCCGTCGGGATACCAACGGACGGACCCACCCAGTACCCGGTCTGGACAGGCAGGATGGAAACGGACTTCGAGGACCTGCGCCGGCAACTGGCGGACGCGAAGGCTGAGATCGAGCGGCTGCGGCGGCGAAACGAGGGGCATGTCCATGCCCCGACCGGCGACGAGCGCACCTCGGCGGCCGGGACCGACCTGCTGTTCACGGCGGCGGAGAAGACCCGCATGCCGCAGATCGTCACCGATCCGAACCTGCCCGACAACCCGATCGTCTTCGCCAACCGCGCATTCCAGGAGCTCTGCGGCTACGGAGCCGACGAGTTGATCGGCCGCAACTGCCGATTCCTCCAAGGCCCGGGCACCGATCCCGCCGACGTCGCCAAGGTCCGCGACGCCGTCGCGGCGCGGCGCGACGTGGTCGTGGAGATCCTGAACTACCACTGCGACGGCACGCCGTTCCGGAACGAGCTCTACGTCAGCCCGGTGTTCGATCCGGACGGACACCTGCGCTACTTCTTCGCGAGCCAACTCGACGTCACCCGGTTTCGCACCGAGGAAGGCCGGCTCGCCGAGAGCGAGGCGCGCTACCGCACCCTGTTCGAGGCCGTGGACGCCGGCTTCTGCATCGTCGAGATGCGCTACGATGCGGCCGGGCGCGCCGTCGACTACCGCTTCGTCGAGGTCAACCCGGCGTTCGAACGCCATACCGGGCTCCGCGACGTGGCCGGACGCTGGGTCAGCGAAGTCGTCCCGGGCCTGGAGCGGTCCTGGCTGGATGCCTACGGCGGGGTGGCCCTGACGGGCGAGGCGGCCCGCTTCGAGAGCGGCGCGGTGGCACTCGGCCGGTGGTTCGACGTCCACGCCCTGCGCATCGGCGAGCCGGCCCGGCGCCGGGTCGCCATCCTGTTCAACGACATCACCGAGCGGCGCGAGGCCGAGCGGGTCCTGGAGGAGACCGCCCGCGACAGGACGGACGAGCGCGACATGGTCTGGCGCACGAGCCGCGACCTGTTCCTCGTCTGCGGCTTCGACGGCCGCTACCGCTCGGTGAACCCGGCCTGGACCGAGACGCTCGGCTGGTCCGAGGACGACCTCGTCGGCGCGCACTTCAACGCATTCATCGACCCGGCCGACAGGTCCGCCGTGGAGGGGGTGTTCGGCGACCTCGTGAACGGTATCGTCCTCGACGGCCTGGACGTGCGGATGCGGACGCGCGACGGGGGCTTCCGATGGCTGTCGTGGTACGCCATCCCCCGCGACGACCACTTCTATGCGGCGGGCCGGGACGTGACGGAGCGCAAGGCCCTGGAGGAGCAACTCCGGCAGAGCCAGAAGCTGGAGGCGGTGGGCCAGCTCACCGGCGGCGTAGCGCATGACTTCAACAACCTGCTGACGGTCATCAAGTCGTCCACCGACCTGCTGAAGCGGCCGAACCTGGCCGAGGAGCGCCGGATCCGCTACGTCGACGCCATCTCGGACACCGTCGACCGCGCGGCCAAGCTGACCGGCCAGCTCCTCGCCTTCGCGCGGCGGCAGGCGCTCCAGCCGGAGGTGTTCGATGTCGGGCGCGGCGTCGCCTCGGTCTCGGACATGGTCCGCACCATCACGGGCTCTCGCATCCACGTCGAGACCCAGGTCGAGCCGTTCCGGGACGCCAGGGGACGAGAGGGTCCCTGCCTCGTCGACGCCGACCCGAGCCAGTTCGACACCGCGCTGGTCAACATGGTGGTCAACGCCCGCGACGCGATGTCGGGCGAAGGGCGCATCACCATCCGGGTGCGGCCGGTCGGCGTCGTCCCCGCGGTCCGGGCCCATCCGGCCATGCGCGGCGACTTCGTCGCGGTCTCGGTCACCGACACGGGCAGCGGCATCGCCCCGGACGCGCTGGACCGGATCTTCGAGCCGTTCTTCACCACGAAGGGCGTCGGCCAGGGCACCGGGCTCGGGCTGTCCCAGGTCTTCGGCTTCGCCAAGCAGTCCGGCGGCGAGGTCATCGCCGAGAGCCGCCTCGGCGAGGGCGCAACCTTCACCCTGTACCTCCCGCGCGCCAAGGCCCCCGCCGCCACCGAGGCCGAGGCGCACGAGCCGGCGGACCTCGCCGAGGGCCACGGCACCTGCGTCCTGCTGGTGGAGGACAACCACGAGGTCGGGGCCTTCGCGGCGCAGGCGCTGGAAGAGCTCGGCTACAGCACCGTGTGGGCCGTGGACGCGGAAAAGGCCCTGAACGAGTTCGAGCGCATCCCCTACCGGTTCGAGGTGGTGTTCTCCGACGTGGTCATGCCGGGGATGAATGGGGTCGATCTCGCCCGCGAGCTCCGCCGCCGCCGGCCCGACCTGCCGGTGGTCCTGACGTCGGGCTACAGCGAGGTGCTCGCCGAGCAGGGGACGCACGGGTTCGAGCTCCTGCGCAAACCCTACTCCGTGGCCGACCTCTCGCGCATCCTCAGGCGCGCGGTGGGGGGCGTCGGCACCGGCGCGCACTGACCGCCGTCGCGGGGAATCCCGCGGCGACCGTCCCCAGGTCGGGGTGCGTCCATCGGGCCCGCCGCGCCTCGATCGATGGATAGACCTGGCTAGCGGGTCGAGGCGCTGCCCATGGCTTTGCAGCCGAACCGACCTAGTTCGGTGGCCGGGTCCCGGAAGACGACGGGCTTCACCGAGCTCGGGAACTCGATGTCACTGACGAAGCGGATCGTAGGCCTCGTCGTCTTGGCGCTGATCCCGGCGTTGGCCGTCCAGGGCTACAACGAGTACGCGCTTCGTGCCGCCCGGGCCGAGGCCGTCCGGAGGGAGGCCATGCGCGGGGCGAAGGCCGTCGCGGCCGACCTCGGGCAGTTCGGTCGCGGGGCGAGGCAAATCCTCGCCATCCTGGCCGGCGTGGCCGAGATCCGCGGCAGGGATCCCCGGGCCTGCACGGCATACCTCGCGACGGTCGGCGGGAAGGTTCCCGGCTCGTTCTTCTTCGGGGTCGCCGACCCGGACGGGCGCATCCGGTGCAACACCCTGGGATCCCCGGTCGGGGCCTATTCGGTCGCCGACCGGTCCTACTTCCAGGAGGCGATGCGCACCGGCGGCTTCGCCATCGGGGAGGTCGTGTCCGGCCGGGTCACCGGACGGCCCACCATCCAGTTCGCCCAAGCCATAGCCGACGACGACGGCGACGGTCGCCCCGAAGGCATCGTGATCACGAGCATCGACCTGTCCTACCTCGCGGCACGGCAGTCCGATGCCGGGTTGCCGCCCGACGCCGCCCTCACGGTCGCAGACCGAAACGGCACGATCCTGGTCCGGCTTCCCGACCACGAAGCCTGGGCCGGCAAGCCGCTGCCGACGGCCTTCTGGAAGGCCCTGGCCGACCACCGCGGCGGCGTCGCGGACTTGACCGGATTGCGGGGCAACCCGCGGATCACGGCGGTGGCCGGAGGCGCGCCGGGGGACCTCGATGGTATGACGGTGGCGGTGGGCCTCTCGCCCGCCACGGCCTTCGCGGACATCGATGCCGCGACCCGTCGCGGGGTCGTGCTGATCGGCGTCGGCGCAATCCTGGCCGTCGCGGCCGCGCTCCTGGCCGGTCGCGCCTTCATCCGCAGGCCGGTGCGGCGCCTGCTCGGGGCGGCCGGCGCGTGGCGGGCGGGCGAGTTGGGGACCCGGACCGGATTGTCCGGGACCGACGAGTTCGGCCGGCTCGGCGAGGCGTTCGACGCCATGGCGGCGTCGCTGCAGAGGCACCAGGGCGAGTTGCGCGAGGAGGTCGCCCGCAGCCGGGTCCTGCAGGAGCGGCAGACGATGATGCTGCACGAGCTGAACCATCGGGTCCGCAACACCCTGACCACCGTGCAGTCCCTGGCGCGGCAGGCCCGCCGCGACGAGGACCGCGGCGAGCGGCTTGAGGGACGAATCCTCTCCCTGTCCAAGACCCACGACCTGCTCTCGCGCGACGATTGGGAGGGCGCCTCGCTGCGCACGGTGCTGGAGAACGAACTCTCACCCTTTCGGGACGAGCAGTTGCACCGCTTCGGCCTGGAAGGGGCCGACGTCGACCTGCCGCCGCGCTACGTCCTGGCGCTCGGGATGACGGTGCACGAGTTGACGACCAACGCGGCCAAGTACGGCGCCCTCTCGACCGATACGGGCCGGATTGACGTCACCTGGAAGGTCGTCGTCGGCGAGAGCGGCGCGAGGCGGCTCGCCCTGGAATGGCGGGAGAGCGGCGGCCCGCCGGTGCGGGAGACGGGCAAACGCGGCTTCGGCACGCGCCTGATCACGGGCGGGGTAAGCCGTGAACTGGGGGGCGAGGTCCGTCTGGAGTTCGCCCCCGAGGGTCTGCGCTGCAGCCTCGACGTACCCCTCGACGAGCCGGACCGGTTCACCTCGTTCGCCGCCGCCACGGACGTGCGACCGGTCGGCAGGGCCTGAAAACCGAGCGACGACTACAACAGGCAGCATCAGCCTGGGGCCAAGCTACCCCGAGGTCGGTACGGTCGCCAAGCCGAAGGTCCGCTCTCGGTCGCTCACAGATCAGGCACGCTCGACCAGAGCCGTGTCTCGACCAGTAACCAGTGAGGTCACGACCCTGACCATCGCCGCTCGCGCACGGCGAGCCACCAGTACACTCCGCCCCCCACCACTCCGGCGCTTACGGCTTGCAGCGGCCTTTCGACCATGCCGGCAAACAGATGCCCGAGGGCGAGACCAATGGCGCCGCCGCAAGCCACGTGGATGGTCGGATGGCGCCATCCCGTCCGGATCGAGACCGCCAGGCACAGCAAGAATGCCGGCGTCGCGAAGACCGTCACGAACAGCGTGGCGATGACGAACGTGATGGCGACGGAGATCAAGTCGGAGGGGAGGGTAGGCTCGGCGGCGGGCGACGGGGGAGTTCCGAACAGAGCACCGGCCGCACTGGCCAGCATCAAGGTCGTCACCGCCGCCGCCACGGCGGCGAGGTAGCCGCCGAGCACCCGTACGACGGGATCTCCGGACCTGTCTGTCGTGATGCGGTTCGGCGTCGTGGCCTCCTCGGGCTCGGTCGTGGGAGAGGCTAGCGCGCCGTGCTACCACCGGCAAAGGTGGGGCAGGACCGCGACGAGGCCTCTGTCCGGCGGGGTCCATGCGATGAAGCACGCCCAACTGGTGGTCCTGATACTCTGGTCGACGGCGGCCACGGGGGAGGTGCCGGCACTTTGCGCGGACGTCGCGAACCAAGCCGAGGGGACCCTATGCGCCAAGCGCAAGCTGGACGCCGCCGAGGCCAGTTTGGCGAAGGCGCGAGAGGCCCTGCAGGCCAAACTCGACCCGAGCGGGCGACACAACCTCGACCTCGCGCAGCAGGCTTGGCGGCGCTTCCGCGACCTCGAATGCAACCTTGAGACCGGCTACGACGCCGAACACCCCGATGAAAACGGCACGATCATGCCCATGCTTATCGGCGAGTGCGCGACGGCCCTTACTGAGCGCCGCACCCGCGACCTGACTGATCAACTAGCCTGCCCGGGCGGGGACCTATCATGCGAGCGGTGAGCGACTTCCACCGTACCGCGGCCCGCATCGGGGCGTCGGCGGCATTCGCTTTCACGGCGCCGGTTGCCCATGCGGCAAGCTTCGACTGCGCCAAGGCATCGACCGGAATTGAACGCCTCGTCTGCGGGGACGCCGCTCTCGGGAGCCGGGACGAGATCCTGGCGAGGCTCTACTCGGGCGCCTTGAAAGTGGGGAAGCGCGAGGCCGTCGAGGCTCGGCAGCGGGCGTGGCTAGGGAAGGCGCAGGCCTGTGCCACAGCAGCCTGCCTGGCCGAAGCCTACGACGAGCGGAACGCCGAACTCCAGCGGTCTGAGGGAGGGGTAAAGGTGGGCAGTGACTTCTTTTGCGAGGAGCCCAAGGGCAATCACAGCATCCTCAACGTCGTGGGACCGGTCCATGGCTTCGCCAGCGTGTCCCTGATGTCTAACTATGTCGGGCCCGGCGGGGAGGAGGCCGGCGACGTGGACACCGCGGCCACGGATGCATTCCTGGATCTCCGGAAAGGGACAGCCACCGTCTTGAACGGCCGCTGTCGATTAACCTTCGAGCGCCTCGGCGCGGACGGTTGGAAGGTCATCCAGGCCGGCACCTGCGAACTGCAGGGCGGCGTGGTATTCGCGGGCGTCTACCGCCGCCTGCCTTGACAAGACTGCGACCGGCCGCCGGTCGCCATTGCGCTGGCGATCCCTGACAATCATCGGCGGACAGGCGGTCGATAATGGAAGACGTTTAAGCGCGGACGCTCATTCAAGGCGGAGTGGGTTCACTGAGCGTCCGTCCGCGTACGCCCGGCACGTCCGCTTATGAGATGAGCACCGAACTCGTTCTACGTCTGGCTCGGGTCGCGAGCCGTAGGACCGCTCCGGGTGGTTTTCTGCCTTTCCGCTTCCGGACAGCGAATGCATCGAAACGGATCTAGCCGCCGGGATCGCATCCGACCCTGCTCCGACCCCAGAGCAAACCCACTAAAAGCGCCTGGAGCTGCTCTGGAGCGGACTAACAACGCAATAGGCCGGCGGGGGCAACGCTGATGACCACCCGCCTCGCGGACTTAACTCAGGCTGGCCAAGCCGCTGCTTGGTGCATCGCTGCCCTGAGAGCGGAAGTGGGCTCGGCGGCCATTCCTTCCGCCCGCCAGCACACCACGCCATCTGGACGGATCAACGTCGCCCCACCGGGCAAGACACCAAATTTCTGAGTGAACGGCTCGGCCGTGGGGAACACCACGTCCCGACCGACACAGTAGGCCCGTACGCCACCGATGCGATGCGCCGACGCGCACCAGCGCGGTTCGGTCGTCAGAAGCACGAACTCGCGCGTAAATAGGTCGAGTGTCGATACCTGCTGCCCACCGAATTCGACCCAAACGTGCGGGGCACGGGTGCCCGGCTGACCGGCCCACACGTCCGGATGCGCAGCCGGAGGTAGCTCCGGTCCCGCACCAAGGATCGCATCCGAACGATACAGCTGGCCCAGCTCCATGGCCGCATCGCCATAGAGCTGTTCACCCTTGAGGATGTCGCCGACCCAGCGCGTGTAGTCGGGGCGGGCGAAGGTCTGCTGGTGGCGCAGCCAACCAATCGGCTGACGTTCCGGACTGTAGGTATCGAGCAGAGCCGGGGTGGACACCCCCTCGATGACCCGTTGCAGCTTCCAGGCGAGATTGTAGGCGTCATCGATGCCGGTATTAGCCCCGAACCCGCCGCGTGTTGGTGGGAGCTGATGAGCTGCGTCACCGACTAGGAACACCCGGCCGTCGCGGTAGCGCTTGGCGATGCGCCCAGCCATATCCCAACGCCCAGTCGTGATGATCTCAAACGGCATGGCGCGGCCTAACGCCCGGAGAACGGCAGTCCGTAATTCGTCGTCGGTGCGCTCCTGATCGTCACCGAACATCAGCACCCATCGGCCGTCGCCGTAGGTGGTCACGAACGCCTTGAAGCCCGGTTGTTCGATCTCGAACTGCTGGATGCCATGGCGCAGGGCCTCGTCCGCCGCCGGGCAATAGAACAGCACGCTGCGCAAGGTTCGCAGGTAGCCGACCCCCTGCCGGGGGATGCTGAGCTTTTCGCGGATCGGACTGTCGGCCCCGTCAGCTGCGATCAGGTAGCAGGCGCGGATTTTATAAGCTTGGCTGGTCAGTCGGTCGCGCACTTCGGCGGTGACACCTGCGGCGTCTTGCAGGAAGCTCAACAGCTCGACGCCTAGCCGCAGATCGGCCCCGCGCTCACGCGCGGCCTTACGTAGGATCGGCTCCAACTTGTCTTGCGGGATCCCCGCGCCACGCACAGGCGACAGGTGGCCCTTTTCCTCCTGGATTCGACCGGGGGTCCAAGGCGTTTCTGACAGCGGTTCGCCGCTGAGGCTGTCGATTCGGGCGCGGCGCAGCTTGGCGTTTGGATCCCATTGCGGAACTTGGTCACCGATGCCGACTGCACGGAAATATTCCAGCGTGCGTTCGGTGAAACCCATCGCGCGGGGATGGGGTGAACTGCCGGAGTGCTTTTCAACCAACGTGACGGGCACGCCGCGCCAAGCGAGGAACAAGGCTGCGGACAGCCCGACGAGGCTTCCGCCGACGATGAGAACAGGTGTCGTGTGCATAGGATCGTCCTTGTTGGTTCAAGGACGCGTGCCAAAACCCGAGGGGGGAGCAGTGCGGCTGCCGAGACGCTAAGGTGTGCCCCACAACGAGCGGACGCGCGTCCGCATCGTCGTGGTCCGCGGCCCGTAGGGGGCTGGAATTTGGCTGCCCTTGGAGGGTAGCTGACCGGGGCTCACCACGCCGGTCCACCTTTTTCGACACGGCTCAGGTAACGCGTTTTAGATGAGTGCACAACGCCGAGCTTACAGACTGCTTGGTAGCAGGAGCGCCGGCTTCAGCGTCTGATCCGGACCCTCGTCCTTTTTTCGCTGGACTTCCGCAAGCCATCCCGCCCGAGCTGACCTTGCCGGATGGCTGACGAACGGCCGCTTTAAAGAAACGCATACGGCCCTCCCAGCGGCTAGGTTGGGTCGATAGCGGGAAGGCCGCTCGGGTCGGTTTCCAGTCCGACGGCTGTCGAGCGGAAATGCATAAAAGCAGCCATCGTCGCTGTGCCCTATCACGACCCCTTGCGGACAGGGCTTACGGGCTTAACCGATATCAGGCGCCCCGCTCGGAGTCCTTGGCATGTCGTTTCTCTCGCATGTGCATGTTGGCGTCACCGACATCGAGCGGGCCAGACGGTTTTACGATCCCCTCATGCGCGAGCTTGGCCTCCGGCTTCGAAACGTCGAACTTGCAAACGGATGGATTGCTTGGAAGCCCGGGGATGCTGAGCGCCCTTTGTTCATCATCGGCTGGCCCTGGAACAAGCAGCAGTCTGATCCGGGCAATGGACCTATGACAGCGTACCTGGCTCGGTCGCGTGAGGTGGTTGACCGATGCTACGCCTTGGCGCTGGCTTCTGGAGGCACGGACGAGGGGCGGCCTGGGCTACGGCCGAACTATCACCCGAACTACTACGGAGCCTACTTTCGCGATCCGGACGGCAACAAGCTGTGCGTAGCCTGCCACGAGGCGGGCTGAAAAGTCATTGAGGTTGATAGGCGCCCACCTCAGAGCTTGACCGCACTCACCAGCCCATGACCTGATTGGGATCATGAGGCCACTCACCGACAGCGCCAGACGGACCCACTCTTCCGGCTCTGGAGCTCCTCCGGAAGGCGGCTTCTCGGCCTTGACGCCGGAACTGGACGTCGAGGATCTCGAAACGAGCTTGCGGTTCTGGTGCGACCTGCTCGGCTTCAAGATTGCCTATGACAGACCGGCTGAGGGCTTCGCCTATCTCGTGCGGGGTGGCGCTCAGATCATGCTGTGTCAGGGCATCGGTCGCTGGATGACGGGCGCTCTGGAGCGTCCCCGTGGACGTGGGGTGAACTTCCAGATCATGGTCGATCGGCTAGATCCGGTCTTGACCGCGCTCGCCTCTGCGCAATGGCCGCTGTTCGAAGAGCCAAGGGACGCTTGGTATCGGACCTGCTCGGTCGAAGGCGGCCAGCGGGAGTTCCTTGTTCAGGACCCCGATGGGTATCTCGTGCGCCTTGCCGAAAACCTCGGCGAACGGCAGCCAGACTAGCGCCCCAAGCCGGCCATGTAGGCGCATGCCTTTTGACAGCTTTTGGGAAGCACCGATGACGGCCCACACGGCTGGGTTGGGTCGGTAGCAGGCCGTCCGCTCGGGGTGGTTTTCCGTCAGTCCGCTTCCGCCCAAATCGAGGCGGAAGCAGACGTTCGAGGTCGTAATGAACTTAGACCGGGCGTTTTAGGCCGGGATTGGGTCAGGCCGCACGCACGGTGGCGAGGAACCGATTTACTTCGGCGCCGAGATGCTCAGATTGCCGCGACAGCTCCGAGGCCGCCGACAGAACCTGCCCGGCCGCCACCCCCGTCTCCTCCGAGGCCTGCGCCACGCCGGCGATATTGCCCGTCACCTCGCTCGTGCCCGCCGAGGCCTGCGCCACGTTGCGGACGATCTCCTGCGTGGCCGCGCCCTGCTCCTCGACGGCCGCCGCGATCGAGGTGGCGACGCCGCTGATCTCGCGGATCCGCCCGGTGATGCCGGCGATCGACGTGACCGCCTGCCCGGTCGAGGCCTGGATCTGCGCGATCTGGCCGGAGATCTCCTGCGTCGCCCGGGCCGTCTGCTCGGCCAGCGCCTTCACCTCAGAGGCGACCACGGCGAAGCCCTTGCCGGCGGCCCCGGCCCGCGCCGCCTCGATGGTGGCGTTGAGGGCCAGCAGGTTGGTCTGGCCGGCGATGGTCGAGATCAGCCCGACCACGTCGCCGATCCGCGACACGGCATCGCTCAACTCCTGGACAAGGGCGCCGGTCTGATCGGCGTCGGAGACGGCCCGCTGCGCCAGATGGGCCGAGCCGTCCACCTGCCGGCCGATCTCCTGCACCGACGAGCCGAGCTCCTCGGCGGCGGCCGCGACCGTGTTGACGTTCGTCGAGGCCTCCTCGGCAGCCGCGGCAACGGTGGTGGACTGCGCGGCGGTCTCCTGGGCGGTGGCGGTCATCTGCTGAGCGGTGGCCTGGAGCTCGGTGGCCGAGGACGAGACCAGGCCGACGATGCCGCCGACCGCGCGCTCGAAACCGTCGGCGAGCTCGATCATGGTGCGCTTGCGCTCGGCGGCGGCGGCCGCGTCGGCGCGGCGCTTGACCTCTGCCTCCTCGGCGGCTTTGCGAGCTACCATGTCCTTGATGCCCTGCACCGCTTTGCCCACCGCGCCGATCTCGTCGCCGCGCTGGGCCTCGGCGATCGAGGCGTCGATCTCTCCGCTTGCCATGCGCTGCAGCACACCGACGAGGCTGCCGAGCGGCCGGGTTACGGCTAGAACGATGATCAGACCGGCCAGCACCATCGCCGCGACCAAGCCGCCCCCCGCCAGCGCGATCAGCAAGTACGTCGCGTCATTCGCCTGCTGGGTGGCCTGCGTCTTGGCTTTCGCGAGCTCATCGGCCTGCGCCTTCGCCCTGTCGGCCATCCACTCATTCAGCTTCAGCCGAGCGGGAATTCCAACGTCGCGACCGAGCGCGAAGGCCTCCTCGGTCTGCTGCCGAGCGCCAAGGTCATACACACGATCGAGGATTGAGAAAAATGCCTCCATCGACCGTTGAGCATCAGTATTGCTTGTGCGACGCTCAGGCGTATCAGCCAGCGAGATGAGCTTTTCGGCCGCGGCCCGCGCCTCGGCCATAGCGACTTGCTGGCGGGCTCGGAATCCCGCCTTTCTCTCGGCGTTCCGCTCTAGCAGACCGTTGCGGTCCATGACGACGGCTTCCGTAATCCCGCCCCGCATATGCATGAGCGCGTCAATACGTCCGGCATTCACATCGGCGATGACTGCTGTTTGCGCAGCCAAATCGTGCATGGTTGATCGCGCGTAAGCGACTAAACCGGCACTGATGGCCATCATCAGGCAGAATGGCAGAGCAACTTTATAGATCAATTTCGAATTTTGAAGGAAGCTCATCGACGGTTCCGGGAGATCATTGGGCAAAACGCCGGCTGAGCCATCAATGATGCGCAAAATCTAACAAAGACATAAATCGAAGACCCGAGATCAAATATTTGATAAATGCCACTCAAGATCAACCCAGAGTGGTACTTTTAGGGTTCTTTGGTCTCATGTGCATCGGTACAGATGCTTGCTCAGCCCGGCTATCGCCATCGGCAGAGGTGGCTACTTCCGTGGTAAAGCCACACAACTTCGTGACGAGGCGCTCGCGACGCTGCACCGGACGACATGCGTGGAGCTCTTGCAGCCCATGCTGATGTTGCGGCCTGATCTGAGCCTCTATCACGGCGTCGAGGGTGTGTCCGGATCAGCGTGATGTCACTGTCGCGGCGCTGCCTGAAATGAGGAACAGGACGACGAGATCGCCGATCTCGATCCCACGGTCGATGCCATAGTCGACATACTCGTGCCGGATGTCGCAGCCCTAAACTCAGCCGGCCCTATGAAGTACCCCCCTGCCTCCCGAGCATTCCACCAATGCACCGGGACGAACCAACTCTGGTGCTCGGCAGATTTGGGCGACGATCGGCTTCACGCGAGCAAAGCGATAGGCGGTTCGTCCTTGGCGTCCAGCCCAAAAGTGCTGGCAAATATGTCCGGTGGCATTGGCCTGCCGAACAGGTAGCCTTGTCCCTCCTGGCAGCCCTTCGCGCGCAAGGCAGCGTACTCCGCTTCGGTCTCGATCCCCTCCGCGATCACTGCCAGCTTGAAACCGTGGCCCAGCTGCAGGATCGCCCGCACGATTGTCGTATCCTGATGCGAGGCTAACTTGCCGCTGATGAACGAGCGGTCGATCTTCAGTCGAGTCAACGGGTAGCGCTTCAGCAGGCTGAGGGAAGCATAGCCGGTGCCGTAATCATCGAAGGCGATGCCGACGCCAGCTTCGCGGAGGCTCCGCAGCGCGACGACCAACTGGGTATCGTGGCGCAGCACGATATTCTCCGTGATCTCCAATTCGAGGCCGTCCGCCGGCAGACCGCTTTCGGACAAGACGGCCTGCACGGTCTCGGCGAGGTCCCCGCGCTGCACCTGGGCACCGCACAGGTTCACGCCGATCTGGAAGCGCGGGGCGCCGGCTGCCCGCCACGCTAAAGCCTGTCGGCAAGCGGTGCGCAATACCCAATCGCCGACCGCAGCGGCGTAGCGGCTCCTGTCCAATACATCGAGGAACGCTGCGGGTGCGAGGAGGCCGCGCTCGGGATGTTGCCAGCGGATCAGCGCTTCGGCACCGGTCAGTGCGCCGTCCCGCATGCGCACCTGTGGCTGGTAGAACAACACGAACTCCCCATTCTCGAAGGCTCGGCCGAGTTCGTCGCGGAGGATGTGGGTGCGCTGAGCTTGTTCTCTGAGCAATGGGGTAAAAACCCGGTAGCAATGCCGCCCCTCGCTCTTGGCCTGGTACAGGGCGAGATCTGCACAGGAGAGGAGGTTGTCGGCGTTTTCGCCATGCGTCGGCGCCAACGCGATGCCGACACTTGTGCTGAGCCGGAGCGTCTGCCCCTCTTGATCGAACGGCTTCGCGACCGCGGATATGATCGACTCGGCGAGCGTGGCCGCGCACAGGGGGTCACCGACATCGGGCATGATGACTACGAACTCGTCGCCACCCAACCGCGAGACCGTATCGATGGAGCGCACGCAGGCCAGCAGTCGCGCGGCCATCTCCTTGAGAGCGGCGTCCCCTGCGGCGTGCCCGTGGCTGTCGTTGATCTCCTTGAAGCCGTCGAGGTCGAACATCAGCACGGAGACGGCCCGGGCGGCCGCGACGATCTCGTTCAGTCGCTCGCGCAAAACGGCGCGGTTCGGCAACTCGGTCAGGGGATCCAGATGGGCGAGGCGGAAGAGGCGCTCCTCGTTGGCGCGCCGCTCGCGGATGTCACGGATCCTCGCGCCGAACGCGGGTTGTCCTTGGTCCTCCCAGCGCGACAGCGACAGCTCGATCGGGAATTCCGTCCCATCCCTGTGCCGCGCGGGCAACTCGACGGTCTTGCCAAGGAGGCGCGGTTCACCGCCGGCCGCGATCCGATGCAAACCGCCGTCATGCCCCCTGCGCATGCGCTCGGGGACGACCAGATCGATCGATTGCCCGATCGCCTCGGCTGCGCTGTGGCCGAACAACCCTTCCGCAGCATCGTTCCAGAACGTGATATGGCCTGCGGCGTCCGCGCAGACGATACCGTCGGGCGAGGTTGATGCGATCTGAACGAAGCGCGCTCGGCTCGCCTGTTCGGCGACCTCCAACCGACGTAGTTCCATCAGGTCAAGGACCAGGTCAGCCAAATTTCGAAGGATCGCTCGGTCCGCGTCGGAGAAGGTGTGGCGTGGCCGCGTATCGACGAGACAGAGCGTGCCGACGGCGTGATCTGACGGAGCGTAAAGCGGGATCCCTGCGTAGAAGCGGATGTATGGCGGTCCGGTAACGAGCGGATTTTGGTTGAAGCGCGGGTCGAGAGTCGCGTCCAGGATGATGACAGTGTCGCGCTGCTCAATTGTATAGGAGCAGAACGCGACTTCTCGGCTTGTCTCACATAGGTCAAGGCCCACTTTTGCGTGAAACACTTGTCGATCACGTTGCACAAGCGAGACAAAGGCGGTCGGGACGTCGCATAGGCGCGTAGCCAAGTTCACGATCCGGGTGAAGGCGGGCGCCGGCGCAGCGTCGACGAGATCATATTCCGCAAGCGCTGCGAGGCGGGCGTCCTCCGCGATGAGAATGGGCGGGGGATGCATTGACAGCTCCGACCAATTGTTTGTCTGCTTCCATACAGCACGATTATTAATAAATCTCTTATGGCACACTGTGTTACCGAAGACCTTTCTCAGTGATTGGTAGTAGAGCATTCGCCAAAAGTTATGTTTCGCGACTTATTATCAATCCCAGCGGCAGCAACAATTGATTAATTGCCAACCCTATCATTCCAGTCCGTGAAATTAGATTTCGGGAGAGAATAGCATGAACGAAGCGAGCAAGGACTGGGTGCAGCGGACTGTACGCCCGGGTCGAGCATCTAGGTAGCCTTGAAGGCGGTCGTAACCGCGCGTCTGCTTACGGGAACGGCGGTAAGCCTGCCCGATGGCTGGGTTGGGTCGCTATCGGACTGTCTGCTCGGGGTAGATACCCGCCGGTCTGATTTTGAGCGGCAAACACGTAAAACTGGACGTCGCAGTCAGGGTCACCCACAGACCTCTGGTAACCTGTGGAAGGTTCGAGCCTCCTTCCTCACCCGTTCGACGATTTTTAGACAGTCCTCGCGATCAGTGACTGAGCTCAACCTCGCTGTCCGCCAGAGCACGGCCGATGGCGAATAACAGCCCATCTGTGGCGGCACGCACTTCCGCAGGGGTGTCCGCAGGCAGCATCCGCTTCAGTTCGATGGCATGGTCAGCCACTCGCTCCAGCATGTTGGGATCCGCAGCCGAGCCGCTGGTAACAACGTAGCGTTCGCCTTCGCCACGCAACTCCGTGATGTCGATGATGATCCCGCGTGAGCGCACCGGCTGCCCAGTCGCATCATGGTAGGTTCGTCCACGGCTCAGCAGCCAGCGCACGTGGCCGTCGGCATCAATGACGCGATACTCGGCCAGCATCAGGCCGCCGGCCCGCACCGCTTCTTGCACATGCTCAATCAGCCAAGCATGGTCGGCCGGATGGACGGCCGCGATAGTGTCCAGGCCACTCATTTCCTGGTCGGCCAGCGACGCGTTTCCCGTGAGAAGCCGGGCCGCACCCACGTCGTACAGCATCGTGCCACGCGCGATGTCCCAGTCCCAGGTGCCGACAACGCAGGAGGCGTCCAGTGCGGCGTGCAGGCGGTCGAGCGGCTCGCTGAAATTGTCGATAGCGTTGACCCGCTTCGTCGATCGCTGTCCCATTCGCCAGCCCATCCAACCCAGATCAGTATATTCTGCCCCAGGTTGTGCCGCTGTTACCAGAGGTAAATGACATAAAATTCATGCGTAGGTTGTGCAGCATCCGGGCTATGAGCGAGTAGACGCAGCAACGCCATGATCGCCAAGCAAGGTGCGTCACATCCTAATCGGAAGCCGTGTATGCATCACGATCGCGAACCGTCGATCGCAGCCCTCCGAACTGCATCGCCCTCCCGAGCGCTGCGGCGCGTTGCCGACGCGCTCGGCGTGCCGGTATCGAGCTTCAATGGCTCGGCTGACCCAGAAGAGGCGGCGGTGCTGGCCACGGTCCAATCTTACTTGCAGCGAGCTAGCCCATCAGCGCGCGATCGGTTCGTGGCGATGGTTCAAACGATGATCAAGCTTCCTTCCGCCTAAATTGCGGGCTGAAGGCGAGGCAAAGCTTGATGTGCTCTGACCATCCCTGCGACAGGCTTGTCCCATCGGAACACTGCCGTTCCCGTCCGCTTTCAAGAACACCGTTTACCGGCAGCAATGGCCGGGTCGGGTCGATAGGAGGCCGTCCTGTGTGGATGGCTCCCGCATTGCAAGTGGCGAATTGAGCTTCTGACGCGTTGGTCGGGTGCAGTCTTGTGTCCGGCCTGTTGATGCAGTCGTTCA